>NZ_JBNYXM010000001.1:0-389265 GCF_051380665.1 Janthinobacterium lyxosi | reverse complement strand
TTCCGCCTTGCGACGGACACCCTTGCCGTTCAGCTAGCACTTCCCCTTGCCCGGTGTGCAGAGGACTTTCACCTCCAAGTCACTCAACTAACCACCACAGTCAGTCGAGCCGCGCTCCCGCGCGTCGCGCCATGCCTGGCGCACCAAAAAAAAGCCACCGGCATGAGCAGGTGGCTTTGATGTGGCGCAAGGTGCTTAGAAATTCAGCGCCGATTCCACGCCGGCGCTGTGCGCCTGTTCATCCGCGTGGTACGAGCTGCGCACCATGGCACCCACGGCGGCGTGGGTGAAGCCCATTTTATAGGCTTCTTCCTCGAACATCTTAAAGACGTCCGGGTGCACGTAGCGGCGCACGGGCAAGTGGCTGTTCGATGGCGCCAGGTACTGGCCGATGGTCAGCATGTCGATGTCGTGCTCGCGCATGTCGCGCATGACTTGCAGGATTTCCTCGTCCGTCTCGCCCAGGCCCACCATGATGCCGGACTTGGTCTTCACTTCCGGGTACATGGCCTTGAAATCCTTCAGCAGTTTCAGCGAGTGCATATAGTCGGAGCCGGGACGCGCTTCCTTGTACAGGCGCGGCGCCGTTTCCAGGTTATGGTTCATGACGTCAGGCAAGCCATCCTTGAACAGGTTCAAGGCTTTTTCCAGGCGGCCGCGGAAGTCCGGTACCAGCACTTCGATGCGGGTGTTCGGCGACAGGGCGCGCGTTTGCTGGATGCACTCGACGAAATGGCCGGCGCCGCCGTCGCGCAAGTCATCGCGATCGACGGAAGTGATGACCACGTAGTTCAAACGCAGCTTGGCGATGGTTTTCGACAGGTTGGCCGGCTCTTCCTTGTCCAGCGGATCAGGACGGCCATGGCCGACGTCGCAGAACGGGCAACGGCGCGTGCACTTGTCGCCCATGATCATGAAGGTGGCCGTACCCTTGCCGAAGCATTCGCCGATGTTCGGGCAGCTGGCTTCTTCGCACACCGTGACGAGCTTGTTTTCGCGCAGGATGTCCTTGATTTCATAGAAACGGGTCGATGCCGAGGCGGCCTTGACGCGGATCCAGTCCGGCTTTTTCAGGCGCTCGACTTGCTCGATCGGAATGATCTTGATCGGGATGCGCGAAGTCTTGCTGGCGCCTTTTTGCTTTTCGCTCGGGTTGTAGGCGGGAGCGGCGGGGGCGGTGCTGGAAATGGTCTCAGAAGTCATGGCTGCAAGCCCTTGACGGGCATGTTGGTTTGTTTGCTCAGGCATCCGCTGCCTGAGGCGCGCCTGCGGCGCTGTTTACTTCGCTTACATCGAGTAATACGGTCAATTCATGGGCCAGGGCGCGCTGCACCTCGGCCAGCGGCGCCGACACGCCCATGCTGCGCATGTCCACCGTCTTCAGGCCGAAATAGCCGCAGGGGTTAATCCAGGAAAACGGCGCCAGGTCCATCGCCACGTTGAGCGATACGCCATGGTAGGTGCAACCGTTGCCGCGCACTTTCAAGCCCAGCGCGGCGATCTTCGCACCCTTGTCTGGCCCGCCAGCAATATAAATGCCCGGCGCGCCGTCGATGCGCTCGCCAGCGAGATTATACGCCGCCAGCACGTTGATGATGGCTTGCTCGATTTTATGCACGAACTGGCGCGCATACAGCTTGCCGCCCGGCTTGTTGCGGCGCAAGTCCATCAACAGGTAAATCACCACCTGGCCGGGGCCGTGAAAGGTGACTTCACCACCGCGGTCCGTCTGCACCACGGGCACATTCTCGGCACCTGCCAGCAAATGGCCGCGGTCGGCCGCCAGGCCCAGGGTGAACACGGGCGGATGCTCGACGATCCACAGTTCGTCGCGCGTGTCTGTCGTGCGCGCGTCGGTGAAGGCGCGCATGGCGGCAAAGGTCGGCTCGTAATCGACGCGGCCCAGCTCGCGGATCAGCGCCGCTTCGGTTCGGGTGGTGGTCATGACAGATTCTGTAATCAGCTGCCGGCGCCCTGCGGACGCTGCGGCGAAGCGGTGATTATAAGCCAGGCCGCCGTTTCATTCCGGGGCGGCCCCTGGCAGCAACAGCAGCCTGCCCAATTTTTGTGCAGCATGGCGTATCTGGGCCGCATTCAGGGCCGTGTAGCCCAGCAGCACGGCCGGCGCCAGCTTTGCGCTATGGCAAAAATCACCGAGCGGCTGCAGTACCAGCCCCTCCTGCGCCGCGCGCGCGCAAAACGCCCGCTCGTCGCCGTCCGGCGGCAGCCACAGCACGCAATGAAAGCCCGCCTGCTGGCCAGTCACCGTGTAGCGCCCGGCGGCCGTCTGCTCGAGGCAGGCCAGCAGCAGGTCGCGCCGCTCCTTGTAGGCCAGCCGCGCCTGGCGCAGATGGCGCACGAAAGCACCATCCTCCATCCAGGCGGACAGCGCCAGCTGCTCCGTCACGCCCACGGAACGACCCGTCAACTGCAGGGTGCGCAGCAACTGCGGGCGCAAGGCGGGCGGCAGCACCATGAAGCCCACGCGCAGGCCGGCAAACAAGGTCTTGTTGAAACTGCCACAATAAATCACGCGCTGGTACTGGTCCAGCGCCTTCAGGGCCGCCAGCGGCGCGCTCTGGTAATTGAATTCGCTGTCGTAATCGTCTTCCAGCACCCAGGCGCCGCCGTCGTTCGCCCATTCCAGCAAGGCCAGGCGGCGCGTGACGGACATGGTCACGCCCAGCGGCGACTGGTGCGCCGGCGTCACATACGCGAGGCAGGCATCGGTGTGCGCGGCCAGGGCGGCGCAATCGATGCCCTCGGCGTCGACGGCAATGTCCACGGACACGGCGCCCGCCAGGGCGAACAGGGCGCGCGCGGCCGGATAGCCGGGCTCTTCCAGGCAAACCTTGTCGCCATCGCGCACGATGCTGCGCGCCAGCATGTCGATCGCGTGGCGGATGCCGGTGGTAACAACGATGTCTTGCGGATCGCAGCGGATGCCCCGGTACTTGGCGAGAAAATCGGCGATCTGCTGGCGCAGCTGAGGCAAGCCGGCCGGATCGGCGCTGCACAACTGCTCCGGCGTGGCGGCCGCCAGCGCCCGCGTGGCGCACTTGGACCAGGCGGCCATGGGAAACAGGCTGGCGTCGGCGCGCCGCGCCACGAAGGGCAAGCCGTCGCGCACGCCCGTGTCCGAGGCGGGCGCGGGCAGGCTAGCCGCTGCGGCCGGGGTGGCATCGGCGAAGCCTGCCATCAGGAAGCGCTCCGGCACCACGGCGCACACGCGCGTGCCGGAACCGGGCACGCGCGTCACGTACGCTTCCGCGTGCAGGCGGTCGAACACGGTTTCGATGGTGCCGCGCGACAACTCCCACCGTTCGGCCAGGGTGCGGCTGGACGGCAAACGGCTGCCCGCCGGCAGCATCTTCGTCAGGATGGCCGAGCGCAGCGCTTCATACGCGCCATCCTGCTTGTTGACGCCCGCCTTGTCGAGCCAGCTGGTGGGACGAGGCAAGTCCAGGGCGTGCGGTGATTTTCCTCGCGGCATGATAATCGTCCAAGTGGTCCAATGAGTTTTCTGATGACTGGCACTTTGCATTACACCACAAACATCCTACTCTCACCGTTCCGGTGCGCCAGCGGGGCGCACGCATGAAGGGACACCTGAGAGGATCGTGTAAAACAATGCAGAAACAACTCGCTTTATGGGCCTGGGGCGGCATCGTGCTGCTGCTGGTCTGCCTGTCGCGCATCAGCATCGACATCTATTTGCCTTCGCTGCCGGCCATGGCCGATGCCCTGCACGCCAGCGATGCCCAGTTGCAGCTGACCCTGAGCCTGTTCATGGCCGGCTCGGCCGCCTCGATGCTGGCTTGCGGGCCACTGGCCGACCGTTACGGACGCCGTCCCGTGCTGCTGACCGGCACGGGCATTTATGTGCTCGCCAGCATCGTCTGCACCCTGACCTCCGATGTGCACGTGCTGATCGCCGCGCGCGTGCTGCAAGCGTTCGGCGGCTGCAGCGGCACCATCATCGGCAGAGTCATGGTACGCGACCGCTTCGACCCCGCCACGCAGGCGCGCATGCTGGGGAGAATATCGATGGTGATGGGCCTGTCGCCGATACTGGCGCCGCTGGCCGGCAGCGTGCTCGATGCAGCGTTCGGCTGGCGCGCCGTGTTCGGCGTACTGTGCCTGCTGGGCGCGCTATCGCTGGGACTGATCGCCGCGTATGTGCCGGAAACGAAACCAGCAGATGCCGTGCCACAAGGCAATACCCTGGCGCTGTACCGCCGCCTGCTGGGCGATGCGTATTTCCTGCGCTATGCGCTGGCCATCGCTTGTGTGTATTGCACGTATTTCCCGTTCATCGCGGAATCGTCCGTGTTGTTGCAAAGAGGTATGCATCTGTCACCGCACGCGTATGCGCTGGTGTTCGCGCTGACGGTCAGCGGCTATGTGGCGGGATCGAGCCTGTTTCGCGCCCTGGGACCGCGCCTGGGCGCCGATTATATGCTCGGCGTGGCGGTGCTGATCAATGTGGCGGGTGCAGGCAGTTTGTTGCTGGCGGGCAGCCTGGCGCCGCAGCACGTGGCGTCGCTGGTGGCGCCGATGCTGCTGGTGATGGTATCGGTTGGCATGGCCATCCCCGCCTGCCAGCTGGCCGTGCTGCAGCCGTATGGCGCCCAGGCGGGCAGCGCCTCGGGCCTGTTCTTCTTCGTGCAAATGCTCATCACGGCCGTTTGCGGTGCCGTGATCGCCGCCATCACGGACGGCAGCGAAAAACCCCTGCTGTGGGTGACGGCGGCGGCCAGCACGGCCTTTGCCCTGGTGTGGCGGCTGACGCAACGCCAGCCCGCCCGGGCAAAAGCATGTCTTACATGACGATCTTGACCATCGGGTGGCCCGACAGCGCCATGTACAGGGCATCGAGCTGCTCGCGGCTGATGGCGCGCACGGTCACGGTCAGGCCCGTGTAATTACCCTTGGGTGATGGGCGCTCTTCCATGCGGCCCACGTGGAAGGTCGGATCGTGGCTGATCACCAGTTCCAGCATGGTCGGCGCGAAGTCGACATGCGTCGGGCCCATGATCTTGATGGGAAAGTCGCTCGGGTATTCGATCAGCGATTCGCTGGGAGGAATCGTGACTTCGGTGGGTGGGGTGGTTTGCATGAGAAATCCAATCAGTGCCGGTCAGAACAGGCGGCGCAGCATATAGCGCGCGGCGGCTGCATAAAGACGTATTGTAGCCAACTTTGGCAGCGCCTGCGCCGTTGCCATGGCGCCAGGGGCGCGGAAAAAAAAAGCCAGCTTTGTAAGCTGGCGAAAACTATTTCGTTTGGACAAAATAGCCGGAAAATCGGTGCTCTCAGCCGCGAAGGCATTGCGTTGTCTTGCAATGACTCCACTGTAGACAAAACACCGCGACTTGACCGCTGAAATGTGACGAACTGTCGGTTTGGCGGCTTGAACGTCGATAATCCATGACCGGGCGGACAGACGGCCAGCGCCAGCGGCCCGTTCAGCGCTCCGTTTCCTGCGTCCGGCTACCGCGGCCGGGACCGCCGCGCTCATTGTTGCGTTCACGCGGCGGATTGGCGCGCTCGACACCGCGCGCATCAAAGGGACGCTCGATGACGGGGCGCGGCGGCGGCCGCTCGGCGCGGGACCGCTGCTCGCCACGCCACCCGGGATGAGCCACCTGGTCTTGCACGGGTGGCAAGGCCGGCAGGGCCGGCATCACGGGCTGGGCCGGCACCGGCGGCTGTTGCGGCTGTTGCGGCACGAGCGGCCGGTTCGGCTGCATGGGACGCGGCGCCATGTGCGTCTGGCCATCGTCCGTCTGCAAGCGGCCGGGACGATTGACCCAGTCGCGCCGGACACCGTTGTCGCCGCGCGGCGCATCAAAGGGGCGCTGCCAGTTGCCCGCCGGCGCAGGCGCCGTGCTCAAGGGCAAGCTTTGCAGCACGGGTGGCGGCATGCTGGTACGGTTGCGGCGCGGCACGTCGACCATGGGCTGCGCGCCAAAACGCTCGCCCGCCACGGAGCGGCGCCCCTCGGCCACGCGGTTGATGCGGCGTTCATAGTCCGCGCTGGCGCGGTAGCCGGGCACGTAGCGGTCATGCGGCGACAGGGGAAACCAGCCCACGCCAGGACGCGCGCCTTGCTGCGGCCCAGCATTTGGCCCATGAACACCACCCACCCACCCCACCAGGGCCGGCGCCCACGGCACGCGGCCGCGCTCGCGCCCCGGTGCCCAGCCCCAGCGGTGGCCCAGCAGCACCCAGCGGCCGTAATGCGAGGGCGCATAGCCCCACGGCGCATTGTCGACCCAGGTCCAGCCCCACGGCGCGATCCATGTCCAGCGCCCGTCGCTGTACGGCGCCCAACCGGCCGGCACCGTGCTGGGCAGCCACAAGGGGCCGTATTGCGCATCGTCCTGCCAGGCGCCGTAGCGGTCCAGCTCTTCATAGCCGGTGGTATCGTCCGTGACATAGCGCAAGGCCGGCGCGGCAGCGGGCAAGGCTTCGGGCCAGTGGTCGAAGGCGATCCTCTGCACGGAGCCCGTGCGCAATGCATCATCCGTCAGCTCGGCGCGCTTGCCAGCACGCAAGGTGACGCTGCCCGTCGCGCCATCCACGTCGGCCGCGCCGTCGAGCACGCTGACGACGCTGGTGCCGGGCTGGCGCCCCGCATCGACGCGCACCCAGCCCGGCTGGGTGAGCGTCACGCGGGCCTGGGCGGTGGTCAGCTCGAAGCCGCGCAGCGCGTCGGGATTGCGCACGCGCACGCTAACTGTGCCATAGCCCAGGTGCAATTTGAAACTGTCGTCATCGAGCTCGCTCACTTCCAGCTCGGAATCGCCATCGAGGCGCACGGCGGCCGCGCCCACGCGAAATTCCGCCAGCGCGCCGCGCTGGGTGCTGAGCCGGTTATCCGTCGTGACGGGCCAGTTCAGCAGGGCGTTTTGCGCCTCGCCATCACCGGCGCGCACCAGCACCTGCCCTTCGACGGTGGAAATGCGGCCCACGCGGGCGGGCGGGTCCTGCGCCAGGGCGAAGGTGCATGCCGACGACAGCAGCACGGCGCAAACGGTGTTCAGGAGGGGGAGAGACAGGATCGGACGCATGATAGCGCTCCAGGCAGGACTTACAAGGGTGATTGCTATCGATTACATCCGCATCGGGCGGGCATCGCAAGCGGGCTTACAAATGTTTGCATATTGATCTGGCTCAGGATGCAGCCTGGCCACCGCGCTTGACGAAGAACAGGGCGGCGCCGACGGCCATCAACAGGCCGCCAAAGAAGCGGTTCTGCTTTTTCACGGCGCTGGCGTCGCGGAAAAAACGCTGCATCGACGAGGCCAGGAAAGCGTAGCTGTGCATGACGATCTGATCGATCGTGCACATGGTGACGGCCAGTATCAGCAGTTGCGGTAGCAGAGGCGAAGTAGGGCTGATGAATTGCGGCAACACCGCCACCATGAAGATGATGCCCTTCGGATTCGTCACGTTGGTGAGAAAGCCCGTCAGCACGCGCCGGCGCATGGAAGGCACCACAGCGTCGGCATGCACGTCGCCCGTGACCGCCACCTTGGCGCGCCACTGCGACAGGCCCAGGTAGATCAAATATAGCGCGCCCACCGTCTTGACGAGATTGAAAGCCACTTCGGAGGCCAGCAGCAAAGAGCCCACGCCGGCGCCGGCGATGCCCAGCACCACCAGCAGCCCCAGCTGCAGGCCGAGAATGGTGGCGCTGGCCTTTTTCACCCCGTACGACAGGCCGTGCGACATCGACAGCACGGCGCCCGAGCCGGGCGAGACGGCGATGATGGAGGCGGCGATGACAAAGGTGATCCAGGTGGCAAAGTGCATGCGGTTTCCAAAAAATGGGGATGAGAGGCAATTTTAACCCGGCCAGTGCGGCCTTGCCGGCCCGCCCTGAGGTAAGATCGCAGTCATGCCTTACCTACGTCAGCCCTTGCCGTACAACCAAGAATAACATCATGAAAAACAACACTTTCCTCGCTCCAAGATTTCCTGCCACCACCACGGGAGCACGCTGAGATGGCCGGCTCCAGCCTGCTGGCCCTGCTCGACGACATCGCCAGCATCCTTGACGATGTTTCCCTGATGACCAAGGTGGCCGCCAAGAAGACGGCCGGCGTGCTCGGTGACGACCTGGCCCTGAACGCGCAGCAAGTGGCCGGCGTGCGCGCCGATCGCGAACTTCCCGTCGTGTGGGCCGTCGCTGTCGGTTCGATGAAGAACAAGGCCATCCTCGTGCCCGCCGCGCTGGCCATCAGCGCGTTTGCGCCGTGGGCCATCACGCCGCTCTTGATGGTGGGCGGCGCCTACCTGTGCTTCGAGGGCTTCGAAAAGATCGCGCATAAATATCTGCACCCGGACGACAGCCACAAGGCCGAGCTGGCACAGGCGCTGCGCGATCCGCAAGTCGACCTGGTGGCGCTGGAAAAGGACAAGATCAAGGGTGCCATCCGCACCGACTTCATTTTGTCGGCGGAAATCATCGTCATCGCCCTGGGCACGGTGGCTGCGGCCACCTTCGCCCAGCAGGTGGCCGTCGTCGTCGGCATCGCCCTCATCATGACGGTGGGCGTGTACGGCCTGGTGGCTGGCATCGTCAAGCTCGATGACGCGGGCTTTTATCTGGCGGCGCGCAAGGGTGCGGGCGCGCTGATGAATGGCGTGCGCGGCTTTGGCCGCATGCTCGTGTCGGCGGCGCCGAAACTGATGAAATTTCTCTCCGTGGTGGGCACGCTGGCCATGTTCATGGTGGGTGGCGGCATTTTGACGCACGGCTGGCCGTGGGCCAGCGGCATGCTGCACCACGCGGAAGAAGCCGTCGGCGGCGTGGCCGGCATCGGCCCCGTACTGGCGGCCGTCACGCCCAGCCTGATCAACGCCGTGGCTGGCGTCATCGCCGGTGGCCTGGTGCTGGCCGGCGTCACCGCCGTATCGGCTTTGCTGCGCATGGTCAAATCACACAAATAAGCTTTCTGGTCTGATGGGGCGGCAGGCGCATCCGTGTCTGCCGCCTCGGCCATGCCGGCGGCGCCTGCCTGCCCATGGAGACCCTATGCAGCCTTCCCCCATTCAACGCCCCAGCAACGCCTTCATCGGCGCCTCCTGGGCGGCCCTGCTGATCGGCGCCATTACCTATTTGTCCGGCCTGTGGAACGCCACGATGGCCTTCAACGAGAAGGGCTATTACTTTACGCTCCTCATGCATGGCCTGTTCGCCGCCATCTCGCTGCAAAAATCCGTGCGCGACCGTAGCGAAGGCGTCGCCGTGACGGGCATGTATTTCGGCCTGTGCTGGGTTTCCGTGCTGCTGGCCTTGCTGCTGCTCACCGTCGGCCTGTGGAATGCCGCCCTGCAAAACAGCGAAAAGGGTTTTTATGCCATGGCATTCCTGCTCAGCCTTTTGCCGCCGTGGCCGTGCAAAAGAATGTGCGCGATGTGGCGCGCGCCCCGGCCGCCACACCAGCCGACGCGCCGGGAACTTAAGCACTAGCGGCGCGTCTATCTCTATATCCATAGCGGGAGAGGACGATGAGCGACCAGCAGAAACGTTTACAAATGGCGCTGGAGGCGGCGCACATGGCGATATGGGATTCGCGCATCGTCGCTGGCCAGGTCATCGACGGCACGGTCATCTGGTCGGCCAGGGGCGCGGCCCTGCTGGGCCTCGGGGAGCGCGCCCTGACGCATTCCTTCCCCGCCTTCCTCGACTGCGTGCATGCCGATGACCGCGACAAGGTGATCGGCGTGCTGCAGGACGGTGTGCGCCGGTGCGGCGGCTACGCCCTGCAATACCGCGTCGTCTGGCCCGACGGCAGCGAACACTGGCTGGCGGCCAAGGCGCAGGTCTTCATGGATGGCGGCGGCCATCCCGAACGCACCCTGGGCGTCATCTGGGATGTCACCGAACACATACTGCGCGAACTCATGATCGACGAGCGCAAGGAACTGGCCGAAGTGACGCTCAGCTCCATCGGCGACGGCGTCATCACCACCGATCCACAGGGCAAGACGCGCTACCTGAACCGCGTGGCCGAGCAACTCACGGGCTGGAGCAGCCAGTTGGCCGAGGGGCTCGACATCCTGGAAACGCTGTGCCTGGTCGATGAGCACTCGAACCAGCCGCTCGAGCACGTCGCCATCAAGTGCCTGCGCCTGCGCCAGGCCATCGGCATCTCCACGCACACGCAACTGATCACGCGCGAAGGCCGGCGCATCGCCATTGAAGAGTCCGCCGCGCCCATCTGGTCGCGCGAAGGTGAGATCCTCGGCGCCGTCGTCGTGTTTCGCGACGTCAGCCACGAACGCAAGCTGAGCCAGCAATTGTCGTGGCAAGCCACACACGACGCCCTGACGGGCCTGATCAACCGGCGCGAATTCGAACACCTGGTGGCGGGCGCCCTGCATACGGCCAAAGAAAACGGCCACGCGCATGCGCTGCTATACCTCGACCTGGACCAGTTCAAGATCATCAACGACACCTGCGGCCACGCCGCCGGCGACGTGCTGCTGCAGCTGCTGGCCAAGATGCTGCAGGGACAGATGCGCGACAGCGACATCCTGGCGCGCCTCGGCGGCGACGAACTGGGCGTGCTGCTGCCCCACTGTCCGCTCGAGCATGCGCGCCTGATCGGCGAACAGCTGCGCCAGTCCGTGCGCGAATTCCCCTTCGCCTGGGACGAACACAGCTTCGAACTGGGCGTGAGCATCGGCATCGCGGAAATCAACCAGGACAGCAAGTCCATGAGCGAGCTGCTGAGCGCCGCCGACCAGGCTTGCTGCCTGGCCAAGGAGCAGGGCCGCAACCGCCTGCACGTGTACCAGGAGTCCGACGTCATGCTGGCGCAGCGGCATGGTGAAATACTATGGATTTCACGCCTGAACGAAGCGTTCGCACACGATTATTTCCGCCTGTACGCCATGCCCATCGTGCACCTGCGCGACAGCCCGGAACAACATGACGAAGTGCTGATCCGCATCCGCAACAGCCAGGGCGACCTGATACTGCCCGGCGCCTTCATTCCCGCCGCCGAACGCTACGACATGATGCTGTCCATCGACCGCTGGGTCATCCGCGCCGTCTGCCAGCATATCCAGAGCGTGCGCGACAGCCTGCCGCCTTTGGCCGCGCTGGCGGAAAGCCGGCGCCGCACACCGGCCCTGTATTCCGTCAACCTGTCGGGCATGTCGCTGGCCGACACGGGCCTGCAAGACTACATCACCGGACAATTCGTACAGTACGCAATTGCGCCTGAACAAATCTGCTTTGAAATCACGGAAACGGCCGTCATCGCCAACTTACCAAAAGCGCAAGTGTTCATGCGCCAGCTCAAGGCCATGGGCTGCCGCTTCTCGCTCGACGACTTCGGCAGCGGCTTTTCCTCGTTCGGCTACCTGAAAGCGCTGCCCGTCGACTACCTGAAAATCGACGGCGTCTTCGTGCGCGGCATCGCCACCAATGCCATCAACCGCGCCATGGTCAAGGCCATCAATGAAGTAGGCCACGTGATGGGCTTGAAAACGGTGGCCGAATACGTGGAAAACGCGGAAACCCTGGCCATCATCCGCGAGCTGGGCATCGACTACGCGCAAGGCTACGCCGTGGGCAGTCCGCGGCCGCTGACGGCAGGCATCGATTAGTCACCGCCAGCAACCAATAACTTTAAAACAATGCCGCATTGCTATCGCTAAATGCGTGCGAGCACGACCAATCTGGAGGATTTTGATCTACATCAATAAATTTGCGCAGGCGACTCCTTACACTGATCTCCATTCTTGCAATCGTGCAAGTCTTATTCACCAATTAGCTCTTTAACTGATCAGGAAGCCGCGACCATGCGCCAAAATTTGCCAGTGACTAACCGTGAAGTCCTCGTCTTGGACGATCAGGCCATCGTGTCGAAAACGGATATGAACGGCAATATCGTGTATGTGAATCCGTACTTCAGCCAGGTCAGCGGCTTCAGCGAGGCAGAACTGATCGGTTCGCCGCAAAATATCGTGCGCCACCCGGACATGCCGGCCGAAGCGTTTGCCGACCTGTGGACCTCGATCCAGGCCGGCACGCCGTGGACGGGCCTGGTCAAGAACCGTTGCAAGAACGGCGACTTTTACTGGGTGCGCGCCAACGTCACGCCCATCCGCGAAGCGGGCAAGACCATCGGCTACATGTCGGTGCGCGTGAAAGCCGACAAGGATCAGGTCAAGGTGACCGAGGAAGCCTACGCGGCCATCCGCAACAAGGAGGGTGGCAACATTGTCATCAAGAACGGGCAAATCGTGCGCCCGGGCCTGGCGCACCTGCTGCACAATCTGACGCACATGTCACTCAACCTGCGCATCTGGGCCGCCACGTCCATCGTTAACTGTTTGCAACTGCTGGTGTGCGTCATCAGCCTGTTCGCCAGCGGCGGCAAGATCACCAATTACGCCATCTTCGGCGCCACCCTGTTCGGCTTCCTGATCAACGTTTTCCTCTGGTACACCTTGCGCATGTCCGTGCTCAAGCCGCTGGGCAAGGCCCTGAACGGCGCGCGGGCGATTGCCGCCGGCGACCTGTCGGGCAGCTTTGAGACGGATAGCACGGATGAAGTGGGACAATTGCTGCGCGCGCTGCAACAGATGAACAGCAACCTGATCGCCACCATCCGCGACGTGCGCATCAACGTGGAAACCATGGCCGTGGCTACCAAGCAAATCGCCGTCGGCAATATGGACCTCTCGGGCCGCACGGAATCGCAGGCGGCCAGCCTGGAAGAGACGGCCTCGAGCATCGAGGAATTCTCGTCGACGGTGAAACAGAATGCGGACAACTCGGTGCAAGCGAACGAGCTGGCCGTGGCCGCCTCGAAAGTGGCCGTGCAGGGCGGCGAGATCGTTGCCGAAGTGATCACCACCATGGACGAGATCAACACCTCGTCGAAGAAAATCGTCGACATCATCGCCCTGATCGAAGGCATCGCCTTCCAGACCAACATCCTGGCCCTGAACGCGGCCGTGGAAGCGGCCCGCGCGGGCGAACAGGGCAGGGGCTTCGCCGTAGTGGCGGGCGAAGTGCGCAACCTGGCGCAGCGCTCATCCGTGGCGGCCAAGGATATCAAGCAACTCATTGAAATTTCCGTCGGCAAGGTGGGCGCCGGCATGCTGCAGGTGAACCGCGCCGGCGCCACCATGGAGCAAGTGGTCAGTTCCGTCAAGCAAGTGACGGCCATCATGCAGGAAATTTCCATCGCCTCGCGCGAACAGAGCATCGGCGTCGACCAGGTCAACCAGGCCATCGCCCACATGGACCAGGTGACGCAGCAAAACGCGGCCCTGGTGGAAGAAGCCGCCGCCGCCGCCACGCGCCTGGCGGAAGAAGCGGCCAGCCTGTCGCAAGCCGTGAGCCTGTTCAATTTCGGCAAGATGCCGCCACCGCGCCGCGTCGCCATGCCCGGCGGCAAGGGAGGCGCCGCGAACACCGGCAAACCCGCCACGCTGAAACGCCTGGCCGCCTAAACCTTTCAAGACTTTACACACATCATGCCTACACTACTCAGCAGTGCTTCCGCCGACCTGGACGCCGTCGTCGAATTCGACCCGGTCATCATCGGCAAGATGAGCCAGTCCGGCCCCCGCTACACGTCCTATCCGACCGCCGACCGTTTCCATGCCGACTTCGGCTACGGCAATTTCCTCGAAGCGCTGGCCGCGCTGCGCATGCGCGGCGGCCGCCGTCCGCTGTCGCTGTACGTGCACGTGCCGTTCTGCGACACCCTGTGCTACTACTGCGCCTGCAACAAGATCATCACCAAAGACCGCAGCAAGGCCGCCACCTATCTCAGCTATCTGAAACAGGAAATCGCCATGCAGGGCAAGCTGTTTGCCGGCATGAACCAGATCGAGCAGCTGCATTTCGGCGGCGGCACGCCGACCTACCTGAGCGAGAAGCAGATGGAGGAGCTGATGCTGCATTTGCGCCAGCATTTCGAGTTCGCTTCCGATGAAGACGGCGAGTATTCGATCGAAATCGATCCGCGCACCGTGTCGCGCGAGCGCGTATTTTCGCTGCGCGCGCAAGGTTTCAACCGCATCAGCCTGGGCGTTCAGGATTTCGACGCCGACGTGCAAAAGGCCGTCAACCGCATCCAGCCGGAAGCGGAAACGGTGGCCATCATGCAGGCGGCGCGCGACGCCGGCTTCCGCTCGATCAGCATCGACCTGATCTACGGTTTGCCCAAGCAAAGCCTGGACACGATGACGGAAACCTTGCGCAAGGTCATTTCCGCCAGCCCCGACCGCATCGCTCTGTACCACTACGCGCACATGCCGCACCTGTTCAAGCCGCAGCGCCGCATCCTCGACGCCGACATGCCCGACAGCGCCACCAAGCTGGCGATGCTGGGCCTGTGCATCGCGCGCCTGACGGCCGCCGGCTATGTGTACATCGGCATGGACCATTTCGCCAAGCCGACGGACGACCTGGCCGTGGCGCAGCGCCAGGGCCGTTTGCACCGCAACTTCCAGGGCTACTCGACGCGCGCGGAAGCGGACCTGATCGCCTGCGGCGTGTCGGCCATCAGTTCCGTCGGCGCCGTCTACAGCCAGAATGAAAAGACGCTGGACGCGTATTACGAAAAACTCGACGAAGGCGTGCTGCCGATCGCGCGCGGCATCAAGCTCGACACGGACGATTTATTGCGCCGCATCATCATCCAGATGCTGATGTGCAACTTCGAATTGTCGATCGCCACCATCGAGCAAGCGCACCCCGTGAAGTTCCGCAGCTATTTCGCCGCCGAGCTGGAAAAGCTGCGCGAACTGGCGCGTGACGGCTTGCTCGTCATCGAGGAAGACTGGCTGACGGTGACGCCGAAAGGGCGCTTGCTGATCCGCAATATCTGCATGGTCTTCGACCGCTACCTGACGCAGGCCCGCGCCAACGCGGCGCCGGACACGGTGCAGCCGCTACGCTACTCGAAAACGGTGTAATACCGTCCGATGAATGCCCTGAGCCTCGTGCCCATGTTCATGGTCGGCCTGGCCGGCAGCGTGCACTGCATCGGCATGTGCGGCGGCATCGTCGGCGCGCTGTCGCTGGGCGGTGGCGCAGCTCCCGCGCCCAGCCGTCCCGTGATCGCCATCGCTGTGGCGCGCCCCGCGCTGCAAACGAACGTGCTGCGCATGCTGGCCTACAACGGCGGGCGCATAGTCAGCTACATGCTGGCCGGCGCCCTGGCCGGCAGCCTGGCCGGTGCTGGCATGCTGCACATGGCGTCACTGCAGGTGGCCGGCTACTGGCTGGCCAACCTGATGCTCGTCGCCCTGGGCCTCTACCTGATGGATGCCTGGCGCGGCCTGGCCCACTTGGAAGCGGCCGGCAATGTGGTCTGGCGCCGCGTGCGCCCCCTGTTGAAACCCTTGATGCCGATGGATACGCCATTAAAGGCGCTGGCCGTGGGCGGCCTGTGGGGCTGGGTGCCGTGCGGCATGGTCTACAGCGCCTTGCTGACGGCCATGCTGCAAGGCTCGGCCCTCAACGGCGCGGCCAGCATGGCAGCCTTCGGCCTGGGCACCCTGCCCATGCTGCTGGGCATGGGTTTTCTGGGCACGCGGCTGCGCACGCAGATGCAGCGCCGTCCCGTGCGCATCGCCAGCGGCTTGCTGGTGCTGGGCTTTGGCTTGCTGGGCCTGCTGCGCGCCGCCAACGGCGTGTCGCTGGGCTGGCTCGACGCCCTGTGCGTCACGGGCCATCCATGAAAAGATGCATGAAACCAAACCTATGAATGCTGTTTTAAAACCCTCCGCCTGCTTCCATTGCGGCTTGCCCGTCCCCAGCGGCTCGAGCTGGAACGTCACCATCGACGAGCTGCCCCGCGCCATGTGCTGCCCCGGCTGCGAAGCGGTGGCGCAAACCATCGTCGACATCGGCCAGAGCGCGTACTACCGCGACCGCGACGAATATGCCGTCAACGCGTTTGATGCCACCCTGATGCCGCCCGAACTGCGCCTGTACAGCAATGACGACGCGCAATTCGCGCGCGACGCCAGCAGCTGCGAAGCGACACTGTCCGTCGAAGGCATCCGCTGCGCCGCCTGCGTCTGGCTGATCGAACGCCAGCTGACGCGCCTGCCCGGCGTGCAGGCGGCCAGCCTGAACGTCGCCACCGAGCGCCTGTACGTGCGCTGGAGCCGCGCCGAATGCGAGCCGGGCGACATCCTGCAAGCCGTGCGGCAAGTCGGCTACACGGCCTATCCGTACGACGCCGTGCGCCATGGCGAGCGCCTGCAAAAAGCCAGCAAGACCCTGGGGCGCCAGCTGTTCGTCGCCGGCCTGTCGATGATGCAGGTGATGATGTACGTGGCGCCCGCCTACCTGGCCGAGGATGGCACGCTGGACGACAATATGGCCAGCCTGATGCGCTGGGCCAGCCTGCTGCTGACCTTGCCGGCCATCTGCTATTCGGCCATGCCCTTCTTCCAGGGCGCCTGGGCCAGCCTGCGCGCGCGCACCCTGGGCATGGACGTGCCCGTGGCGCTGGGCATCCTGGCCGCCTTCTTCGGCAGCGTGGTGGCGACCTTTACGGGCCGCGGCGAGGTGTATTACGACTCGGCCACGATGTTCATCTTCCTCTTGCTGTGCAGCCGCTATTTCGAACTGCAGGCGCGCCGCAAGGCCGCCTCGGCGCTGGAGCGCTTGCAGCACGCCTTGCCCGCGTCCGCGTCGCTGATGGCGGGCTTCCCGGACAACCGCACCACCACCCTGGTGCCGGCCGGCAGTCTGGCCGTGGGCGACATCATTTTAGTCAAACCGGGCGAGGCGATCGCCGCCGACAGCGTCATCATCGAGGGCACGAGCGCACTCGATTTATCTCTGCTGACGGGTGAGAGCGCGGCCCAGCGGCGCAAGACGGGGGAACAGGTGCCGGGCGGGGCCATCAACGCCAGTGCCGTCCTGACATTGCGCGTACTGAAACCGGCGCGTGAAAGCACCCTGTCGGACCTGTTAAAACTCATCGAGCGGGCCGGCAGCGGCAAGCCGCAGATCGCGCAGTGGGCCGATAAAGTAGCCGCCTGGTTCGTGCTGGGCCTGCTGCTGTTTGCCGTTGCCGTGTTCGCTTTCTGGAGCTGGCACGATGCGTCGCGGGCTTGGCCCGTGGCCATCGCCGTGCTGGTCGTGTCGTGCCCGTGTGCATTATCCCTGGCCACGCCGACGGCGCTGGCGGCCGCCACCGACAGCCTGCTGCGGCGCGGCGTGCTCATCGTCCAGCCGCATGTGCTGGAAACCCTGCACCGCGCCACGCATATCGTCTTCGACAAGACGGGGACATTGACCCTGGGCCGGCCTGTGCTGCAGCAAATCGAGGGCCTGGGCAACATGACGGAAGATGCTTGCCTGCAACTGGCCGCTGCGCTGGAAGCGGGCAGCGCCCATCCGCTGGCGCAGGCGATCCTGGCCGCCGCCGAAGGGTTGCCAAGACAGCAGGCGCACACGCATGCGGAACAATTGCAGGAAGTGCAGGGCCAGGGACTCGAAGGCGTGATCAATGGCGTGCGCTACCGTTTGGGCAACGCGGCCTTTGTCGCCGCCATCGCCGGGCCGCCGCTGGGCGACACGGCCATCGGCATGCAGGGCATGACGCCACTGTACCTGGGCACGCAGGGGCACTGGCTCACGCGCTTTTTGCTCAGCGATGCGCTGCGCCCGGAAGCGCGCGAAGTGGTCGATTATTTCCACCGGCGCGGCAAGCAAGTCGTGTTGCTGAGCGGCGACCAGGAAGCGCTGACGCAAAGCGTGGCGGCGCAGCTGGGCATCGCCACGGCCTGCGGCGAATGCCTGCCCGATGAAAAGCTCGATTTCGTGCAGCAATTGCAGGCGACGGGCGCCGTCGTGGCGATGGTCGGCGACGGCATCAACGACGCCGCCGTGCTGAGCGCGGCCGACGTCTCGTTCGCCATGGGTTCCGGCGCCGCACTGGCGCAGGCGCATGCGGACACGGTGCTGCTCTCGAGCCAATTGGTTTCCGTGCTCGACACGGCGAAAACGGCCGCGCGCAGCATGCGCATCATCCGCGAAAACCTGGGCTGGGCTACCCTGTACAATCTGACGGCCATCCCGGCCGCCGCGCTGGGTTTCCTGAACCCCTGGCTGTCCGGCGTCGGCATGGCTGCCAGCTCGGCGGTCGTCATCGCCAACGCCCTGCGCCTGCGGAAAGCCTGAACCATGGAAGCACTCTACCTCCTCATCCCCTTAAGCGTCGTGGTCGTCTTCATCGCCCTGTGGGTGTATTTCACCGCCTCGGACAGCGGCCAGTTCGACGACCTCGTCGGACCGGGCCTGCGCGTGCTGCAGGACGACGATACGGCGCCGCCCGAAGCGGCAGCCCCTCCGGCCACTCAACGCGAATAGCCTTGCGAGCCCGGCCGCGCATCGAAGCGCCGGCCCCACCACGGTAAAAACACGGTGTTGCCGCCACGTGCGCGAAACCACGGCTGCTCGTGGTCAACGGGCCGCACGACTGCCGGCGGCGCCACATCAACAATAGTCGTTTCATCAGCAATCCTTCTTCAAGAGAAACATCGACTGGCGGTATCTGCAAGACAGACCAAAGTGCAATACCAGACGCAAGACTGAAAACAAATATGCTCCAGCCCAGCCGGCACGGTAAGGTAGCAATCAATTTGCGCATCAGGATGTCTCCGGGCGCTTGTACACGCGCTCATCCACAATTTCAGAAGGCATGCTTCCCGTGCTGCCACTGCTACTCACCCAATCCAGCAAGGGCAGTTCCTTGAACGTTCCCGTCAAAAAATACTCACGAAAAATTTTCAATGGCAGCATTTCATTACCAGTAATTAAAAGACGCCAATCTGCCGCGATGCGCAGTTGTAGCATGCGGTCGTTGACGGGATTCAGATGCTCGATATGGATGAACAGGAAGAGGGCGTCCGACAAGCCCTCGCCCCACAGATCCGGCAGGGAGGAACAGCCATTGGCGAACGGGCCGCCGCCCCAGTAAGCGTGTTCGTTCAGGTAGACCGAATCGCCATACGCCTGCAACTCCTTGTCGCTGGCCGTGTAGCCCCGGCGAAACTGGATCACGGGCGAGAAATGCGCTTGCGGCCCGATGAAGGTGCTGGCCGTATAGTCGGGATCGACATAGCCGTCATCGCTCAGTTCGCTCCGATAGCCCACCGGCGTCAGTTGCCGCCCTGCACCGTAGCATGCGCCATGTGCTCGTCACAACGCTTCATGCGCGTGTTCAGGCCGGCGCATAGGCCTGCTTCGGCCGCGCGGTACCACTCGCCGTCGGAATTGACGCCATGCACGAAGATGACGATGCCCGGCGACGGCGCCTGCACCAGGCAAGCGAGCTTGCCGTGATCGAACAGGGTCGTGCCCTCGGCCTTGCCGACGACCAGGTCCACCTGGGCATCAAACGGGTCGCGGCGTTCCGGGTCTTCCATGGCGGGCCTTGGACTTGTCTGGACAAGTCACTCTAAGCCATTGCCTCCACGCACGTTTTAAGCCATGTCAAGCCAGCTGTTGCAGGGATCTTGCATGGCTTTTTTTACCCAAATCACCATTTATTTCGATGTCAGTTAGCTACTCTTATTTCATCCGGGGAATTTTGATCCACATCAAAGTTTTTTAGCGGTCAAACACTTACTCTCTGGCCACCATCATAAATAGTAATTCCAGGGAGAGTCTTTGTGGATCAATCGCTGAACTATAACTACAAGATCGTGAAGCAATTCGCGGTCGCTACTGTGGTATGGGGCATCATCGGCATGCTGGTTGGCGTTATCATCGCCGCTCAGTTGGCCTGGCCTGCCCTGAACCTCGACATACCATGGCTGACATACGGACGTTTGCGTCCGCTGCACACGAATGCGGTGATTTTCGCCTTCGGCATCTGCGGCCTGTTCGCTACCTCGTACTACGTTGTACAACGCACCTGCCAGGTGCGCCTGTTTTCCGACAAACTGGCCGCCTTCACGTTCTGGGGCTGGCAAGCGGTGATCCTGTGCGCCGTCGTCACCCTGCCCATGGGCATGACGCGCGGCAAGGAATACGCCGAACTGGAATGGCCTATCGCCATTCTCATCGCCGTCGTCTGGATCGCTTACGCCATCGTGTTCTTCGGCACCTTGATCAAGCGCAAGGTCAAGCACATCTACGTGGCCAACTGGTTCTTCGGCGCCTACATCCTGGCCGTGACGATTTTGCACGTGGTCAATGGCGCCGTCATGCCAGCCTCGTTCACCAAATCGTATTCCGCCTATGCGGGCGTGCAGGACGCCATGATCCAGTGGTGGTACGGCCATAACGCGGTGGGTTTCATCCTGACCGCCGGCTACCTGGGCATGGTCTACTACTTCATCCCGAAACAGGCCGAGCGCCCCGTGTACTCGTACCGCCTGTCCATCGTCCACTTCTGGGCGCTGATCTTCACCTACATGTGGGCCGGCCCGCATCACCTGCACTACACGGCATTGCCTGACTGGACGCAATCGATCGGCATGGTCTTCTCGCTGGTCCTGCTGGCACCAAGCTGGGGCGGCATGATCAACGGCATCATGACCCTGTCGGGCGCCTGGCACAAGCTGCGCACCGATCCGATCCTGAAATTCATGATCGTCTCGCTGTCGTTCTACGGCATCGCCACCTTCGAAGGTCCGATGATGTCGATCAAGACCATCAACTCGCTGTCGCACTACACCGACTGGACCGTTGCCCACGTGCATGCGGGCGCCCTGGGCTGGGTGGGCTTCATCACCATGGGTTCGATCTACTATCTGCTGCCACGCCTGGCGGGCCGCACGCAGATGCACAGCACGCGCCTGGTCGACGTGCACTTCTGGGTGGCCACCATCGGCATCGTGCTGTACATCGCGGCAATGTGGATCGCCGGCGTGATGCAGGGCTTGATGTGGCGCGCGGTCAATCCGGACGGCACCCTGACCTACACCTTTGTCGAAAGCGTGAAAGCAACGTATCCGTACTACGTGGTGCGCGTGGCCGGTGGCCTGCTGTACCTGTCGGGTATGTGCATCATGGGCTACAACACCTGGATGACCTTGCGCGGCAGCAAACTCCCCGTCGCCCGCATTCCGGAACTGAACGCGGCGCACGCCTGATAGGAGCAAAAGCAAATGAAATTTTCACATGCATGGATTGAGAGAAACCCCTGGCTGCTGATCGCCCTGGTCACGGTAGTGATCAGCATCGGCGGCGCCGTCGAGATCATCCCCCTGTTCTTCCAGAAGAGCACGACGGAACCGGTCGCCGGCCTGAAGCCGTATTCGCCGCTGCGCCTGGCGGGCCGCGACATTTACGTGCGCGAAGGCTGCTACAACTGCCACTCGCAGATGGTACGTCCGCTGCGCGCGGAAACGGAACGCTATGGCCACTATTCGGTCGCTGGTGAGTTCGTCTACGACCGTCCGTTCCAGTGGGGTTCCAAGCGCACGGGGCCGGACCTGGCCCGCGTGGGCGCCCGCTACAGCGATGAATGGCACCGCACGCACTTGAACAACCCGCGCGACGTGGTGCCCGAGTCGAATATGCCGGGCTACCCATGGCTGGCGACGACCAAGCTGGTGCCTGACGACATCATGCCGAAGATGCGCGCCCTGAAACGCCTGGGACAGCCGTACAGCGATGCGGAAATCGCCGCCGGCCCGGCGCAGCTGCAGGACAAGACGGAAGAAGACGCCCTGGTCGCCTATCTGCAAGGCCTCGGTACATTAATCAAAACAAGGAATTAGCATGGCAATCGAAAACCTGTTTGACAGCGCCAGCAGCGTCATGACGGTGGTTTCCTTTACGACGTTCGTAGGCATCCTGTGGTGGACTTTCAGCCGCAGCAATAGCGACTTCGACGCGGCGGCGCACCTGCCGTTCGACGACGAGGCGCTCGACTATCCGGCGGCGCCGGTATCCATGCCTGCGCCGGCACAAGGGGAGCGCAACCATGGCTGATTTTACGAGTGGCTTCTGGAATATCTACATCATCGTGCTGTCCCTGCTGGGCATCATCGGCTGCGGCGTGCTGCTGTACTCGCAGTCGAAAATCAAAGTGGTCGACGGCGCGCCTGCCGACGGCACCACGGGCCACGTCTGGGACGAGGACTTGAAGGAACTCAATACGCCGATGCCGCGCTGGTGGATGTGGTTGTTCTACATCACTATCGTCTTCTCGCTGGCGTATCTGTTCCTGTACCCGGGCCTGGGCAACTATGCCGGCAGCCTGGGCTGGAAATCGACGGGCCAGTACGAGGAAGAGCTGAAGAAGGCGGAAGCCGACTACGGTCCCCTGTTCAACAAGTACCTGAGCCAGGACTTGAAGACGGTGGCAGCCGATCCGCAGGCACTGGCCATCGGCCAGCGTTTGTTCCTGACCTACTGCGCGCAATGCCACGGTTCGGATGCGCGCGGCAACAAGGGCTTCCCCAACCTGACCGACAAGGACTGGCTGTATGGCGGCGAACCTGACGTCATCAAGACCACCATCCTGCACGGCCGCAATGGGCAGATGCCACCGATGGGCGCCGCCCTGGGCTCCGAAAAGGATGTCGAGAACGTGGCCCATTATGTGCTGAGCCTGTCCGGTTCCACCTCGGACCCTGTCAAGTCGGTGCTGGGCAAGGCCAAGTTCGGCGCCTGCATGGCCTGTCACGGTGCCGATGCGAAGGGCAACCCGATGCTGGGTTCGCCGAACCTGACGGACAAGATCTGGCTGTATGGTGGCAGTGCCGATACCATCATGGAAACCGTACGCAAGGGACGCAGCAACACCATGCCGGCCTTCAGCGATTTCCTCGGCGAGTCCAAGGTGCACGTGCTGTCGGCCTATGTCTGGAGCCTGTCGAATCCCCAGACGCCCGTGAAATGACGTAATGGAACCTCAAGTCATCAAGATGTATGCGGCCCGCGAGCAAATCTACCCTCGCGAGGCCAAAGGACGCTACGCTACCTGGCGATGGGTATGCGTATGGCTTACCCAGCTGGCGTTCTACGGCTTGCCGTGGTTGACCTGGAATGGCAGGCAAGCCCTGCTGTTCGATTTGACCACGCGCAAGTTCTACATTTTCGGCGTCGTGCTGTGGCCCCAGGATTTCATCTATCTGGCGGCCCTGCTGATCATCTGTGCGTATTTGTTGTTCCTCGTCACGGCCATTGCCGGACGGGTGTGGTGCGGGTTCTCTTGCCCGCAAACGGTATACACGGAAATCTTCCTGTGGGTCGAACGCCGCATCGAAGGCACGCGCAGCGCGCGCATGGCCCTCGACAAGCAGGGCCCCTCCGTGCGCAAGGCCTTCAAGAAAACGGCCAAGCACCTGGTATGGGGCGCCATCGCCCTGTGGACGGGCTTTACCTTTGTCGGCTATTTCACGCCGATCAAGGAACTGGCGCAGGCGGTGACCACCTTGAATTTCGGTCCCTGGGAATGGTTCTGGGTCTTGTTCTACAGCCTGGCAACCTACGGCAACGCGGGCTGGCTGCGCGAGCAGGTGTGCAAATACATGTGCCCCTACGCGCGCTTCCAGAGCGCCATGTTTGACCAGGACACCCTGATCATCACTTACGATGCCAAGCGCGGCGAACCGCGTGGCGCCATGAGCAAGAAGGCCGGCAACAACGACAAGCTCGGCGATTGCATCGACTGTACCTTGTGCGTGCAGGTATGTCCGACCGGTATCGATATCCGCAACGGCCTGCAGTATGAATGCATCGGCTGCGCCGCCTGCGTCGATGCCTGCAACAGCGTGATGGACAAGGTCGAGCGGCCGCGCGGCCTGATACGCTACAGTACCGACCATGCGATGGAAAACAACTTCAATTCGAAGCAGATCCGCCAGCGCGCCATGCGCCCGCGCGTGCTGATCTACACTTCCATCCTGGGCCTGATCATCATCGCCGTGTGTACCTCGCTGGCCCTGCGCACGCCCCTGAAAATGGACGTCATCCGCGACCGCGGTTCGATGGGACGCGAAGTGGAAGACGGCATGATCGAAAACGTCTACCGCCTGCAGATCATGAACACCTCGGAGCAAAGCCAGCATTTTAAAATCAGCGTCTCCGGCTTGCCGGGCCTGACCTTGCTGACGCGCGAAGAAGTGATGTTGCAGCCGACGGAAACGCTGGGCTGGCCGATCCGCCTGCGCGTGCCGCACGGCGTGGGAGAGAAGGGCTCGAACAAGATTGCGATCGAATTGCAATCGCTGGACGACCCATCGCTGCATGTGCGTGAAAGCGCGGTATTCATCGTGCCGCGCTAATGCAGGAAGGCCAGTCCCCGGATGGGGAGTGGCCGATTAAACAGGAGAAATATCATGTCCGACAGTCTCAAGCTGCAAGCACCCGTTGCACCGTGGTACAAGCATCGCTGGCCATGGCTGCTGATGATCGGCCCCGGCCTGTCCGTCGTCGTCGGCAGCTTCATGGGCTATATCGCGTTTACGCAGCCCGATGCGCTGGTGGTGGGCGACTATTACAAGCAGGGCAAGGCGATCAACCAGGATTTGAAGCGCGACACGATCGCCAGCAACCTGGCGATGGATACCAGCTTGTCGTATGACGTGGCGCAAGCGCGCCTCAGTGGTTCCGTGCATAGCTTCGGCAAGGCTTACCAGGGTCCGCTGCAGCTGCATCTGGCGCATGCGACCTTGCCGGAAAAGGATATCAAGCTGCTGGTGCAGCCCGATGCGGCCGGCAACTTCTCGGTAGCGCTGCCGATGCTCGAGCGCAGCCGCTGGCAAGTGCTGGTGGAAAACGACAAACGCGAGTGGCGCCTGTCCGGCATCTGGACCTGGCCGCTGCAACGCAGCATCGCGCTGCATGCGGACGCAGAACTGTAAAGCTTATTTACAGACGTCGGTACCGGCCGTAATGGCTTTCAACTTGGCCGGCTGCAAGATCTCGATCTCGCGGTTGGAGACGCGCAGCCAGCCTTCCTTCTTGAATTTCGACAATAAACGGCTGACGCTCTCGATGGTCAGCCCCAGGTAGTTGCCGATTTCCTCGCGCGACATGCGCAGCTGAAATTTGCTGGCCGAATAGCCGCGCGCTTCATAGCGCGAGGCCAGGTTGACGATAAAGGCGGCAAAACGCTGGGTCGCCTGCATATTGCCCAGCAACAGCATCACGCTTTGCTCGCGCGTGATTTCCTGGCTCATCATGCGGTGGAAATGGCGCAACAGGGTCGGCATGTTGCCGAGCAATTGTTCCAGGCTGGAAAACGGAATTTCACAGACTTCGCTGTCTTCCAGCGCCACCGCATTACAGTGGTGACGGTCGGCGCTGATGGCGTCCATGCCCAGCAGTTCGCCGGCCATCTGGAAACCCGTCACCTGCTCTTCGCCGCCCGGATTGATCTGGTACGTCTTGAAGTGCCCCAGGCGGATCGCGTACAGGTTCTGGAACGAGTCGCCGATGCGGAACAGCGAGGCGCCGCGCACGATCTTGCGGCGGCGGCCGATGATCTGGTCCAGCCTGTCCATGTCGCCCACATCGAGGCCCATCGGCAGGCACAATTGATGCATGCTGCAGGTCGAGCATCGCGCACGCAACGCTTCCACGTTCACTGTGGGCAAGGTGGGAGTGAGTAGCGCTTCAGTCATGTCGGTACCTTTAAGAAAATGCAATAACGAGTTTACTGCATACACGGTTGCCGTGTGCCAATTTCACCGCAATTGCGCTGAATAAACGACGTTCTGACTTTAATTATATGGCAACATCGTCAAAAGCCCATGCGGGGAAGGCAATTTGCGCGGCGCCGCTTGCCAAGTTGATGTATTGATAGGAAAATTCCTGACAGCATTATCTGCCGCCTGTGCCGCCCGGTACTGAAAAGGAAATCATGAAGCCTCTCGGCATTAAAGCAAAAGTCGCGCTGGCCACCAGCCTGACCTCGATCGCCATGATCGCGCTGGTCACCATGATCCAGGTGCAGCACATGCGCGCCGACTTCACCCGAGTACTGCTGAGCCAGCAATCGTCCCTGATCACCCGCACCGCTGCCGAGCTCGACGACAAACTGGGCATGCTGCTGCAGATCGTCACGCTGACGGCCAGGCAGCAGCCGCCGGAATTGATCACCCAGCCCGCCCAATTGCGCGAATACTATGCGCGCCGCTCGATGCTGGTGCTGTTCGACGATGTGCTGGTGCTCGACGCGCAAGGCGCCGTCGTGGCCGACATGCCCCTCGTCACGGGACGCGCTGGCATCAACGTTGCCGAACGCGAATATTTCCAGACCGTCTTGCGCACGCGCCAGCCCATGATCACCGAGCCGATGCTGGGCAAATCGAGCGGCATGCCCATCGTGCAGATGGTGGCGCCCGTGCTGGCCGCCAATGGCCAGGTGGTGGGCGTGGTGATCGGCGTGCTGCGCCTGTACAAGGATAACCTGCTGGGCCGCCTGCGCTCGGAAAAGATCGGCAAGAGCGGCTATTACTTCATCCTCACGCGCGGCGCCGTGCCGCGCTACGTGCTGCACCCCGATACCAGCCGTTTGCTGCAGCCGCGCAAGCCGAACGCCAACCTGACGACCACCCAGTTGCTGAAGGAAGATGGCGAAGGCAGCATGGTCAGCACCAACAGCCGCGGCATCACGGCCGTCAACAGCTTCAAGCGTCTGAAGTCCGTGAACTGGCTGCTGGCCGCCTCGCTGCCCGTCGAAGATGCCTTCGAACCGTTCGATGGCGTACTCTACCGGCTGGTACTGTGGAGCATCCTCGCTTCGCTGCTGGCTGCAGCCGTGCTGGGCTGGGTCACCGTGCGCCTGCTGTCGCCGCTGGTGCGCCTGCGCGACACCCTGCTGGCCCTGCACACCAGCGGCAACCGCTTCACCCCCGTGCCGGTGCAGCAGCGCGACGAAATCGGCGAACTGACGGAAGCGTTCAACGGCCTGATGAGCGAACGCGACCGCCTGCAGCAGGAGCTCGAATCGCGCGCGGCAGAGCTGGAGCAGGAGCGCGACCGGGCCGAGGCGGCCAACCGGGCGAAGAGCGACTTCGTGGCCAACATGAGCCATGAAATCCGCACCCCCCTGAATGCCGTGCTGGGCATGGTGTATCTGCTGGGCAATACCAGGCTCGACACGGAACAGCGCAAGTATCTGACCATGGTGCGCGTGGCGGGCCAGTCGCTGCTGGGCATCCTCAACGACGTGCTCGATTATTCGAAGATCGAGGCGCGCCGCATGGAATTGTCGCCCGTCGAATTCGACCTCGATGAAGTGATGAATACCCTGGCCACGACGATGACCATGAATGCGGGCGAAAAGGAGCTGGAACTGGCCATCGCCGTCGAGCCCGACGTGCCGCGGCGCCTGGTAGGCGACGCCCAGCGCCTGCAGCAAATCCTCGTCAACCTGGCCGGCAATGCCATCAAGTTCACCGAGAGCGGCGAAGTGGTAGTGGCCGTCAGCCTGGCCGAGAGCGAAAACGGGCGCGCCTGGCTGCGCTTCGAAGTGCGCGACACGGGCATCGGCATGACGGAGCAGCAGCAGCAGCAGCTGTTTTCCGCATTTTCACAGGGCGACCAGAGCATCACGCGGCGCTTCGGCGGCACGGGCCTGGGCCTGGCCATCAGCAAGCAGCTGATCCACATGATGGGCGGCGACATCGCCGTCACCAGCAGCGAAGGCAAGGGCAGCCGCTTCTGGTTCAGCGTGCCATTCGACATGCTGGCGCAGCCGGCCGAAACGCGGCGCATGCCGGCCCTGGGCCAGTTGCGCCTGCTGGTGGCCGACGATAACCGCACCACGCGCGAACTGATCGTCAAGCTGATCGAGGCGTGGGGCTGGCTGGCCGACGAAGTGGACTCCGGCTTTGCCGCCATCGAACTGTACCGCGAACGCCTGGCGCAGCAGCAGCCCTACGACGTGGTGCTGGCAGACTGGCACATGCCCGTCATGGACGGCCTGGCCACGGCCAAGGCCATCCGCCAGGCGGCCACCGGCCAACGCCAGCCCATCGTGGTGATGGTCAACGCCTTCGCGCGCAACCACCTGGAGGAAATCTCCAGCGCCGCCGAGGCCGATGTCGTGCTGATGAAGCCGATCACGGGATCGAGCCTGTTCGATGCCCTGCACCAGGCGCTGATCACCAAGAACGGCGGCGGCGAGCAGCGCATCCTGCACCAGACGCTGGGCACGGAGCTGGCCGGCGTGCACTTCCTGCTGGTGGAAGACAATCATTTGAACCAGGCCGTGGCGCGCGGCATCCTCGAGCACATGGGCGCTACCCTGGACGTGGTGGGCGACGGCTTGCAGGCCGTGGAACGGCTGCGCACGGAGGCACTGCGCTACGACATCGTGCTGATGGACATGCAGATGCCCGTCATGGATGGCTTCAGCGCCACCCACATCCTCCGCACGGAACTGCGTCTGAACCTGCCCGTGATCGCCATGACGGCCGGCGTGCTGGCGTCCGAGCGCGAACGCTGCATGACGGCCGGCATCAGCGATTTCATCGCCAAGCCCGTGGTGGTGGAAGAGATGATGGAAGTCATCCTGCGCCACCTGCCCAAGCGCCCGCAAATGCAGACGACCGAGCCGGCACCCGTTGCCGATGAAGAAGTGTTTTCCATGGCGCCGCTGATGCGCGTGATGGGGCGCGATGCAAAGGGGCGCGGCGTGCTGCGGCGCATGGTGGAAGACGCGCTGAACAAGGGCATGTCGCCCGTGCGCGACGCCGAAACCGCGTTGCAGGCGGGCCGCCACAGCGACGTGGCGCGCATCCTGCACGGCGTGCGCGGTTCAGTGGGTACCCTGGGCACGAAGCGCCTGATCCGCGCCGCGTTTGCCACCGAGGAAGCCATCGATGCGGGCCGCCTGGACGAGGTGCCGGCGCTGCTGGCGCACACGGCGCAGGAACTGGAGCTGGTGCTGGCGGCGGCAGCGGATTGGTTGTCGCGGTTGAAGGATTAGGCCTGCAACGTAAAGCTGGGGTCAGACCCCGGAACTTTGCTCAGCGTCGCCGTTTACGCCGGTACGCCCAGGATCACGCTGGACGCCTTGAAAATCGCCGTCACATTGCTGCCGATCTCGATGCCCAGGTCGGTGCTGCTCTGGTTCGTGATGATGGCGGCTATGGTGCCGCCACGCGGCAAGTCCAGCACCACTTCGGTGTTGACAGCGCCCGTCTGCACGCGCGTCACAAGCCCGGCCAATTGGTTGCGCGCGGAAAAGCGCGCCCCTTCGCTGTCCGCCACGAGGATGATCGACGAGGCCTTGATCAGTGCGAACGCTTCCGCGCCCGGCACCAGGCCCAGGCTTTCGCTGCTGCCCTGCGTGACGATGGCCACGATGTGCTGGCCGCCTGGCAATGCCAGGGTGACTTCGTCGTTGACGGCGCCCTGTTTCAGTTCGGCAACTTTGCCCAGGAATTGATTGCGTGCCGTGGTTTTCATGGCCATTCTCCGTATGAGTAAAAGATCGTCGGCGATGCCTTCCGCCTGGCTGCCCAGCTGGCGCAGGTAGCGGGCATGCTCGCGCTCGATGATACGGAAATTGTCGACCAGCTGGCGCCCCCGTGGGGTCAACCGCGTGCCGCCGCCGCCCTTGCCGCCCGTCAAGCGCTCGACCAGCGGCTCGCCAGCCAGGTTGTTCATGGCGTCGATGGCGTCCCAGGCCGCCTTGTAGCTCATCTTGACGAGTTTGGCCGCCTGCGTGATGGAGCCGCATTCGGCGATGGCGCCCAGCAATTCCACGCGGCCGACGCCGCCCAGGTGCTCGCCGCCCACCGTCATCCATACCGAGCCTTGCAGGCCAATTTCCGCTGCCGCTGATTTATCCAATGCGTTCACCCAATGCCCTATTTTCTTCCATGCTGTCAATTTGTCCGTCGCGCAAGTACAGCACATGCTCGCCCAGGATGCGCGCATCTTCCGGATCATGTGTGATCAGGATCATGGGCACGTCCAGGCGCTGCTGCCACTGGCTCAGTTCCAGACGCATTTTGACACGCAGGGCCGGATCGAGGGCGGCAAACGGCTCGTCGAGCAGCAGCGCGGCCGGCTCGGCCACGAGCGCCCTCGCCAGCGCCACCCTTTGGCGCTGGCCACCGGACAACTCGTCGGGGAACTGGTGCGCCAGTTCCTGCAAATGAAACGCGTCCAGCCAATGCTCGACTTTCTGCAATTTTTCGCGCGCGCGCGGATTGAACCAGCCGCGGCTCAGACCAAAGCCCACGTTCTGGCGCACCGTCAGGTGCGGGAACAGCGCGTAGTCCTGGAACAGGTAGGCCACGTTGCGCTGCTGCGGCGGCAGGTTGATGCCGGCGGCGGAATCGAACAGGGTACGGCCATTCAGGCGGATATGGCCCGCGTCCGGTGTAAACAGTCCGGCAATGGCTTTCAGGGTCATGCTCTTGCCGGCGCCGGACGGGCCATACATGGCGATGCGCTGACTGCTTGAGGTGCATTGCACGTGCAGGTCGAAGCGGCGTTTGCCGGAGCGCAAGGTGGCGCGGAGGTCGAGGTCGAGTTGCATAGGCGTCATCATCAGCGTCATTTGTGAGCGATGCGCCCGGGCGCCAGGCGGCCAGCCGACAGCAGCACCACGATGCACACGGCAGAGGTGATCAGCACGAGGGTGTTGGCGACGTCGTCCTGGCCTGCCTGCACGGCTTCATACACGGCCACCGACAAGGTCTGCGTCTTGCCGGGAATGCTGCCGGCCACCATCAGGGTGGCGCCAAACTCGCCCAGCGCGCGCACAAAGCCCAGCAGTACGCCGGCCAGGATGCCGCGCCAGGCCAGCGGCAAGGTCACGCGGAAGAAAATCGCCATTTCCGAGATGCCCAGCACGCGGGCCGCCTGCTCCAGTTGCCCGTCGACCGCCTCGAAGGCGGCGCGCGCCGGCTTGAAGACAAGGGGAAAGGCGACCACCGTGGACGCGATCACGGCGCCCTGCCAGGTGAAGATGAGATTGATGCCGAAGTTGTCTTGCAGCCAGATGCCCAGCGTGCCGCGCCGGCCCAATAACACCAGCAGGTAATAGCCGAGCACGGTGGGCGGCATCACCATCGGCAAGGTCAGCAGGGCGTCGAGCAGCTCGCGCCCGGGAAAACGCGTGCGCGCCAGCAGATAGCCCGTGCCGATGCCGAGCAGCAAATTGAGCGCCGTGGCCCACGCCGCTACTTTGAGCGACAGGGCCAGCGCGGTCCAGGCGATATCCATGCAGGTGCTTACCTAAAGATCAGGGCTTTTTAAAACCATACTTGGCAAGGATGGCTTGCGCCGGCGCCGTCTGCAGGTAGCTGACGAAGCGCTTCGCTTCGGCGGCATTGCTGCTGTCCTTGATAGTGGCGATCGGGTACAGCACGGGCGCCTCCAGCGGCACGTCCAGCACGACGTTGACTTTATCCTTCATGATGGCCGCGTCGGTGGCGTAGACAAAGCCCGCATCGACTTCGCCGCGCGCCACATAGTCGAGCGACTGGCGCACGTTCTGCGTGCCGATGGCTTTAGCTTGCACGGCGTCCCACAGCTTCGCCTTTTTCAGCGCGCCTTCCGAATAACGGCCGACGGGCACGCTGGCCGGGTTGGCGATGGCCACGCGGGTCACGCCCTTGTGCGTCAGGTCGCTCAAGCTCTTGATGCCCAGCTTGCTATCGTGCGGCACGATCAGCACCAGGCTGTTGCTGACGAAGTCCATGCGGTCGGCCGGCAGCACCAGGCCCTGCTTTTGCGCCGCATCCATGGTTTCCTGGTCAGCCGAGGCAAACACGTCCACGGGCGCACCCTTGACGATCTGCTGCAGCAGCACGCCCGAAGCAGCGAAGTTCAAGGACACCTTGCTGCCCGGATACTGTGCCTCGTAGCTTTGCGCCGCATCCTTGAACGCATTCGTCAGGCTGGCCGCGGCCGATACCACCACTTCGCCGGCAAAGGCGGACGAGGCGGCAGTGGCGAGCAGGGCGGCGCTGAGAAGTTTGGCGAGGGAGGTGAGGCGCATGATCGTATCCTTGTAAAGTGAACGGTGAACAAGGACCGTAATATACACTTATATATAGCGTTCTGCCATTGCATGGGTCAAGTGAACTCCAATGACATTTGACATGCGCGGATAGTCGGACTATTTTTAAAATAGAAAAATATCAACTTCCTTCAAGGGGGAAACGATGGGATACGAGGTACTGCTTGGCCCCTTGCTGCTGCTGACGGTAATTCTTCTGGCATTACACGTCGAGAAACGGCATCCCCTGGAGGAACAGCCTTCGGGTACCTCACGCTTCAATCTTGCTTATATGTTCATTTATGCTGCCAGTGGCGCGATGCTTGCGCCGCTTACGGCAATCGTGACTGTGCAACTTGTCAATGCAGCCGGCGGCGGCCTCATCGATCTCAATGTGTCGGGATGGATGCTGGCGCCCGCCTTCATCCTGTATGCCCTTACCATGGATTTTCTTGAATACGCCTTTCATCGCGCTCAACACCGCGTACCCGCCCTGTGGGCCATGCATTCCTTCCATCATAGCGATACGGCCATGAATGCCTCCACAACGACCAGGCACTACTGGGCCGAATCGGGCGTCAAGGCAATCAGCATCTATCTGCTTGCCGGCATCTTGTTCAAGACAAACATGGTGTTTCTGGCAATATACGGCGTCATGGGCTTCTACCATGTTTTCCCGCATATGAATGTGCGAATCGGCTTTGGCCGTTACTGGATGTTGTTGAATTCACCGCAGTACCATCGCATTCATCACTCTGTGCAAGCTGAGCATTTCAACTGTAATTTCGCCAGCCTCTTCCCGGTCTTCGACTGGCTGTGTGTTACTCACCATATTCCCCCTGCGGGAGAATATCCACCGACGGGTTTGGACACGGGCAAGGCGCCGAGGAGTTTGATTGATGCGGTGATTTGGCCAGTGCGAGCATGACCGGCCAATCCATTATTTATGTGCGAACCACCTGCGCCTCGTCACGCCTTGCATATTTTTGCGCGATCACGGCGCAGATCATCAATTGAATCTGGTGAAACAGCATCAGCGGCAAAATCACCATGCCCAGCGAGCGCGTGGAAAACAGCACCTTGGCCATCGGCACGCCGCTGGCCAGGCTTTTCTTCGAGGCGCAAAAGACGATGGCGATTTCATCTTCCTTGTTGAAACCCAGGCGGCGGCTGACAAAGGTGGAGATGCCCAGCACCAGCACCAGCAGCAGCAGGCTGATCAGGCCCAGCGCGACCAGGGTTTCCACCGAGATGGTATGCCACAGGCCTTCGCTGACGGCTTCGCTGAAGGCCGTGTAGACCACCAGCAAAATCGAGCCCTGGTCGACGTATTTCAAGGTGGCTTTATGGCGGTCGACCCAGCGGCCGATCCAGCGGCGCAGAAACTGGCCGGCCAGAAAGGGCAGCAGCAGCTGCATGACGATGGAGAGCACCGCGTCCACCGACGACTTGCTTTCCGCGCCCTTGGCCACCAGCAAGCCCACCAGGATGGGGGCGAGGAAAATGCCGATGAAGTTCGAGGCCGAGGCGCTGCAGATGGCGGCAGGTACATTGCCGCGCGCCATGGCTGTCATGGCGATCGACGATTGCACTGTGGACGGCAGGGCGCACAGGAACAAAATGCCCATGTACAGGTCGGGCGTCAGGAACGTCAGCGCCAGCGGACGCAGGGCCAGGCCCAGCAGCGGGAACAGGACAAAGGTGCTGGCCAGCACCAGCAAGTGCAGCCGCCAGTGCATGGCACCGGCCACCACGGCTTCGCGCGACAGCTTGGCACCGTGCAAGAAAAACAGGGCGCCAATGGCCACGGTGGTGATGTTGCCGAAAACTACGGCCGTCGTGCCCGTACAGGGCAGGAACGTGGCCAGCGCCACGGTGATGAGCAGGGCCACGGTAAAACTATCGGGTTTCAGATTGCGCAGCAGGGCGGCGGGAGAGAAAGAAGACATGCGGTAGCCTGGTAGCGGCGCAGCCTTGCAACAGAATGCTGTGCCGGGGATGACAAAAAGCGCCGGGAGCGGCGCCAGTACTGGCTATTCTACCTGCTTCCAGGCACCTTGCCTGGAAGCAGCATTGCTCCTCTTGCTAGCTCGCCTTACACGATGCCGCTGCTGCTGGCGCCCGCCTTAGGGGGCCGCGCCACGCCGCGTTGCTCCCGATAGCCACTGCTGCGGTAGCAGGCGACCGGATCGATGGCGGCGCCCGAGCGCAGGCGCGCCATGGCCAGGATGGCGCTCACGTCCGTGCGGAAGGCCTGTTTCAGGGCTTGCGCCGACGCATGCACGTCGTTGCTTTCCTGCAGATGGCGCAAGCCGGCGCGGTCGACCAGGGCCGACTGGATGAATGCGCGCTGCACTTCCACGGCGCTGCTCATCAGGCTTTCGATCGGGTCGGTGACATTGTGCGACTGGTCGAGCATGTAGGCGGGATTGAACGCCGATCCTTCCCGCTCGGCCGCATCGGCCAGTTCGTTGAACACCAGGAACAGCTGGAAGGGATTGATGCTGCCCGAATCGAGGTCGTCGTCGCCATACTTGCTGTCGTTGAAATGGAAGCCGCCGAGCTTGCCGAACTGCGCCAGGCGCGCGACGATCATTTCAATATTCGTGTTCGGCGCGTGGTGACCCAGGTCGACCAGGCATTTGGCTTTCGGTCCCAGAGCGGTGGCGCAGGCAAAACTGGTGCCCCAGTCGGCAATCGTGGTGGCATAAAAGGCCGGCTCGAACAGTTTATGCTCGATAAAGATATTCCAGTCGGCGGGCAGGGCGCCGTAGATGTCGCGCATGCTGTCCAGATAACGCTCCAGCGCGCCGCGCAGATTGTGCTGGCCCGGAAAGTTGGCGCCGTCGCCGACCCATACGGTCAGCGCTTTCGAGCCCAGCGCATGGCCCAGTTCGATGCACTCGATATTGTGCTCAACCGCCTGCGCGCGCACGCTGGCGCCTTGCGAGGTCAGACTGCCGTGCTTGTAGGTATGCGCCTGGCCAAGCTGGTCCTGGAAGGTATTCGAGTTGACGGCGTCGAAGCTCAAGCCATGGCCTTCGGCGATTTCGCGCAGGGCGGCCGTGTCGCTGACCTTGTCCCAGGGGAAATGCAGCGAGACGGCAGGCGTGGCCTGCGTCAGCTGATTGATCACGGCGCAGTCTTCCAGTTTTTCAAAGACATTGCGCGGCTCGCCAAGGCCAGGGAAACGGGCAAAGCGCGTGCCGCCCGTGCCGGCACCCCAGCTCGGTACGGCCACGGCAAAGGTCTGCGCCAGCCCCGTCAGTTTTTCAATATCCTGGCCGCGCCGTTCCAGCACGCCAGCCAGCGCCGCATAGTCGGCGTCCAGATTCGCTTTCAGTTTGGCATTGTGTTCTGCCACCAGGCCTTCGTTGATCATGCTGCTCATGTTCTGTCTCCTTGTACGCAGCGCGGCGCGATGGCCGGCTGTTTTTTTATAGGACTTGATTATCGTGTAAAGGCGGCGGCATTGCCGGCATCCACATTGATGATATTTCCGGTGCTCTTGGCCGCTTTTTCGCTGGACAGGAAATACACGGCTTCGGCGATGTCTTCCGGCAGTACGCTGCGTTTCAACAGGCTGCGCTGGCGGTAGAATTCCTCGATATCGTCCGAGCCGATCTTGTTCGAGGCGGCCCGCTCTTCCTTCCACTTGCCATCCCAGATGCGCGAGCCACGGATCACGGCGTCGGGGTTGACGACATTGACGCGGATGCCGTGCGGCGCGCCTTCCAGCGCCAGGCAGCGCGCCAGGTGGATCTCGGCCGCCTTGGCGGTGCAATAGGCCGAGGCGCCACCGGAGGCGACCAGGCCATTCTTGCTGGCCACATACACCATGCTGCCACCGAGCTGCTGCTGCTTCATGATGCGGAAGGCGGCGCGGCTCACAAGAAAGTAGCCGGTCACCAGGATGGACTGGTTGCGCTCCCACATTTCCAGGGTCGTGTCTTCCACCGGTGCGGACGACGCGATGCCGGCGTTCGATACCAGCAGGTCGACGCCGCCAAAGCGCAGCGCGGCCGCGTTCAGGATGGATTCGACTTCATGCTCGGCCGTGATATTGGCGCGCACCGTGGCAATATTGTCGCGGCCCGCCACTTTCAACAAGTTCTGCTCGGCTTCTTCCAGCGCACCGCCATCGATATCGGTCAGCATCACGCACGCGCCTTCCTGCAGCAGCTGGCGCGCCACGGCCTGGCCAATGCCGCCAGCGCCGCCCGTCACCAGCGCGATGCGTCCGGCCAGGCTTTTCGGTTTCGGCATGCGCTGCAGCTTGGCTTCCTCGAGCAGCCAGTATTCGATATCGAAGGCTTCCTGCTCCGGCAAGCCCACATAGGTGTCGACGCCATTGGCGCCGCGCATTACGTTGATGGCGTTGACATAGAACTCGCCGGCAATGCGCGCCGTCGCCTTGTCCTTGGCGAACGACAGCATGCCCACCCCAGGGATCAGATAAATGATCGGATTGGCGTCGCGCACGGCTGGGCTGTTGCCGTGCTTGCAGCGCATATAGTAGGCGATGTAGTCGGCACGGTAGGTGGCCAGTGCATCGTCAAGGCCCGCCACCAGCTTGTCGAAATCGGGATTGCCTGGATCAAAATCGATCACGAAGGGGCGGATCTTGGTGCGCAAAAAGTGATCGGGGCAGGAAGTGCCGAGCGCGGCCAGCGGCAGCAGATCATTGCTGCAAACAAAATCGAGCACGTTGGCGCTGTCGTCAAAGTGGCCCAGCTTGTATTCGTCCTGACTGATCTTGCCGCGCAGCAAGGGCATCAGACGCTGCGCCAAGGCCGCGCGTTCCGGCGCTGGCAGTGGCGTGGTCCTGGCGCCGCCAAACGCGGGCTGCCGGGTATTGGCGGCCAGCCAGTCTTCGGCGCGCTTGATGATGGCCAACGTCACTTCATAGCAGGACTTGGCCGTATCACCCCAGGTAAACAAGCCGTGGCCTTCGAGGATGATGCCTTTCAGATGCGGTTGCGACTGCGACAGCGCTTCGAGTTTCAGCCCCAGGTCGTAGCCGGGGCGTTGCCATGGCAGCCAGCCCAGTTCGCCTTCGAAAATCTTTTGCGTGAGCGTCTTGCTGTTGGCGCAAGCGGCAACAGCAATCACGGCGTCCGGGTGCATATGGTCGACATGCTTACGCGCGATATAGGCATGCAAGGGAGTATCGATACTGGCCGCGCGCGGGTTCAGGTTGAAAGTGCAGTGGGGCAAATAGGCCACCATCTCGTCTTCCAGCGCCAGGCCACGGTAGCGGCCTTTCAAGGCGTTCAGCTTGTCCATGTAGAGGGTGGAAAAGCCGTCGAGCTTGATGCTGCCCAGGTCGCCGCCGGAGCCTTTGACCCACAGCACTTCGGCTTGTTCGCCCGTCAGCGGATCGCTCATAGTGATCTTGGCCGAGGTATTGCCGCCGCCAAAATTGGTGATGCGCATGTCCGAACCGAGCAGGTTCGAGCGGTACAGCAGCAGCTCCGGTTCGCTCAAGGTTGTGGCGTGCGCGTCATCCCACAGCGAAGTCATGGGCGCAGGCGTGTTGGTATCCATCGTGGCGGTCATACAGTGTCTCCATTATTGGTTATGTGTGCCCATTGCCATGACCGCATCTGTGTGCGGAGCAGCTGGCGGCAGCAGCACTCAGTAGAAGTCAGGCGCCCGATCATGTCAATCAACAAGCAATCAAAATGGTGAGAGAAATGCAAATAATCATCATGTTGATCGAAGTGATGATCAGCCATTTGCGCGATGGGCAAATAATCACGATGTTGATTGATTGATTGTTGACATGCACTGCTCAACTGCTTAGGCTGGCTCACCGATACAGAAGTCGTCCCTGCGCTGTGCAGCCTATGCGGCAGCACGCAGGAGAGGGCTCAAGAGGAGACAACGTGATCAATCACAAACGCCGCAAAGGGCTGTTGAAGTTACTCGCCGAGCATACCGTGGCGAGCGTCGACCAGTTGGTCGGCTGGCTCAGTTCGTCGCCAGCCACCGTACGGCGCGATATCGCCTGGCTGGCCGAGCGCAATCTGCTGGTACGCACCCGTGGCGGCGCGGAAAGCCTGCCGCAAAAAAAACAGCGTACCTTTGCGCTGTCGGGCGAGACATTCCAGAACAACATCGACCGCTGCGCGGCGCAAAAACGCGCGATTGCCCGCCATGCCTGCGGCCTGTGCGCCGACGGCGACACCATCATCATCAATGGTGGCACCACCACCTACCGCATGGTGGAATTTTTGGTCGACAAGCGCCTGAAAATCCTCACCAACTCCTTCATGATGGCCGAGCGCCTCTTGATGACCAGCGAGAATGAAATCATCCTGCCAGGCGGCACGGTGTACCGCGAGCAAAACGTCATCCTGAGTCCATTCGACAACGATATCAGCCAGCACCATTACGCCAGCAAGATGTTCATGGGCGTGTACGGCCTGTCGATGCTGGGCCTGATGGAAGCGGACCCGATGCTGATCCAGGCCGAAAAGCGCTTGATCAGCCAGGCCGAAGAACTGATCGTGCTGGCCGACAGCAGCAAGTTCGCCAGGAAGGCCGGCCTGATCCTGTGCGGCCTGAACCGCGTGTCCTGCGTCATCACGGATACGGGCGCGTCCGACGCGGCGGTGCAGATGCTGGAGCAATCGGGCGTAAAGGTGCTGGCCGTGGCGCCCGAGCGCGCGCCGGAACCGGCCTTGCTGCAGGCGGAAAGTGAATGGCAGGGCCAATAAAAACCAATAACAAGATGGCCGGGGACATGGTGTCTACCGCCACATCAATAGTAAAAGGAGACGTGGCATGAAAATGAAAAAAATGATGGTGGCGGTCTTGAGCACCTGCATGATGGCGTGCCTGGCCACCGGTGCCCAGGCGGCTGAAAAAATGAAGATCGCCATGGTCGTGAAAAACCTCGGCAACGGCTTTTTTGACGCCGCCCATGAAGGCGCGAACGAGGCGGCCAAGCAGCTGGGCGACGTGGAAATCATCTACACGGGCCCGACCACAGCCACCGCCGAAGGCCAGATCGAAATCATCAGTTCCCTGATCAGCCAGAAGGTCAAGGCCATCGTCATTTCCGCCAACGACGCCAATGCGCTGGTGCCGATCACCAAAAAAGCCATGCAGCGCGGCATCAAGGTCATTTCCTTCGACAGCGGCGTGGCCAAGGATGGCCGCTTGCTGCAACTGAACCCATCGAGCCCGTCCCTGATCGGCCAGAAACAGATCGAAATGGCATCCGACGCCATCGGCGGTGCCGGTGAAGTCGCCATCCTGTCGGCCACGGCGCAAGCGACCAACCAGAATATCTGGATCGGCGAAATGAAAAAAACGCTGGCCCAGCCCGCGTACTCGAAAATCAAGCTGGTGTCGACCGTGTATGGCGACGACCAGTCCGACAAAAGCTACCGGGAAGCGATTGGCCTCTTGCGCAGCAACCCGAATCTGAAAGCCATCATCGCCCCGACCACGGTCGGCATCAATGCAGCCGGCAAGGCCGTCGTCGATGAAAAACTGGTCGGCAAAGTGTATGTGACGGGCCTGGGTCTGCCATCGGAAATGGCCGGCCACGTGAAAAGCGGTGCCGTGAAAAGCTTTGCGATCTGGAATCCGATCGACCTGGGCTACGCTGCCACCTACGCCGCGCACCAGTTCGTCATCGGCAAGGCGACGGGCAAAGCCGGTGAGTCGATCGCCGTGGGCCGCATGGGCAAGCTGACGGTCGACGCGGCCGGCGAAGCGGCGCTGGCGCCACCGTTCACCTATGACAAGGATAACGTCGAAAAGTTCTCGAAGATTTTCTAAGCGGTATTTGCAGCTCATGTCGGGTTATGGCCTTTGGCCTGACCCGACCTACGAATCTCTACTTGTGTGAACGGATCATGTCTCAGAATCCCCCTATTTCTGCGGGCGCCGATGCGTCGCAGACCGAGGCGCCGGTATTGCGCCTGCATGGCATCTGCAAGCATTTCCACGGCGTCACCGCGTTGCAGGACGTGGCCCTGACGGTGCGCGCCGGCGAAGTGATGGCGCTGATCGGCGAAAACGGCGCCGGCAAGTCGACCCTGGTCAAGACCTTGACCGGTATTTATCAACCCGATGCCGGCCATGTCGAAGTCGGTGGCCAGGCCGTGCTGTTTGCCAGCCCGCAAGACGCGATGGATGCCGGCATTACCGCCGTGCACCAGGAAACCGTGATGTTCGACGAACTGACAGTGGCCGAAAACATTTATATCGGCCGCCAGCCGCAGACCGGCTATCCGGCGCGCATCGACTGGGCGCTGATGGCCAAACAGGCCGCGGCGATCTTCGCCCGCCTGGAAGTGCAGCTGCCGGTATTGGCCAAGGTCAAGGACCTGAGCGTGGCGCAGCGCCACTTCGTGGAAATTGCCCGTGCCTTGTCGCAGGACGCCCGCGTGGTGATCATGGACGAGCCGACGGCGTCGCTGTCGCAACGCGAAATCCACGAGCTGTACCGCATCATCGGCCAGCTGCGCGCAGCCGGCACGGCAGTCATTTTCATCTCGCACAAATTCGATGAAATCTTTGCCGTTGCCGACAGTTACACGGTGCTGCGCGACGGCCATTTCGTCGCCGCCGGCCTGCTGGCCGAGATCACCGAACCGCAACTGGTGTCCCTGATGGTGGGCCGCGCGATCCACCAGGTGTTTCCCAAAGCCGATATTGCGCTGGGCCCCACCTTGCTGGAAGTGTCGCAGTTCTGTCATCCGACCGAATTTCACGATGTCAGCTTTTCCGTGCAGCAAGGAGAGATCGTCGGCTTCTATGGCCTGGTGGGCGCCGGGCGCTCCGAGGTGATGCAGGCGCTGTTCGGCCTGACAAACGGCGTCACCGGCAAGGTGAAAATTGCCGGCAAGGAGGTGGCGATCCGCAGCGCCAGCGACGCCATCAGGCATGGCATCGCCTATGTGCCGGAAGACCGCCAGCACCAGGGTGCGCACCTGTCGCTGTCCATCGTGCAAAACATCACCTTGCCCATCCTGGATGGCATCGGCTTTTTCCTGCGCAGCAAGCGTGCGCGCGAAACGGCAATCGCACGCCAGCTCAGCGAACAACTGGAACTCAAAGCCAGCCATTTCACGCAAATGGTGTCGGAACTGTCGGGCGGCAACCAGCAAAAAGTGGTGCTGGCCAAATGGCTGGCGACCAAACCCAAGGTCATCATTCTCGATGAGCCGACCAAGGGCATCGATATCGGCTCGAAGGCGGCCGTGCACCGCTTTATCAGCGAACTGGTGACGCAGGGCCTGTCGGTGATCCTGGTGTCGTCCGAATTGCCGGAAGTGCTGGGCATGGCCGACCGCGTGGTGGTGATGCACCAGGGACATATCAATTGCGTCTTCTCGCGCGCCCAAGCGACGCCGGAAAACGTGGTCGCCGCCGCCTCCGGCAGCGCGCACTCGAACGAGGAACTCCTATGCACTACCTGAAACAACGCGAAGTCCAGCTGGCGGTGCTGATCGTGCTGCTGGCCGGCGCCGTGGGCCTGCGCGCCCCCGTCTTCCTGACCGCCGGCAGCCTGTCGAATCTGCTCACCGACAGCACGCTGTTGATCATGCTGGCGCTGGCGCAGATGTTCGTTATCGTCACGCGCGGCATCGATTTGTCGGTGGCCTCGAACCTGGCGCTGTCGGGCATGATGGCGGCGCTGCTGGCGGTGAAGTACCCCGAGCTGCCCCTGGTGCTGGTGATGCTGGTGGCCGTGCTGATCGGCCTGCTGCTGGGCCTGGTCAATGGCTACCTGATCGGCTACCTGGATTTGCCGCCCATCGTCGTGACCCTGGGCACCATGAGCGTGTATCGCGGCCTGGTCTTCGTGCTGTCGGGCGGTGCCTGGGTCTCGTCGCACCATATGCCGGCCGGCTTCATCGCCTTTCCGCTCGACCATTTGTTCGGCATCACGCACCTGGTGTGGATTGCGGCGGCGGCGGTCATCGCCACCTGGCTGCTGGCACGCTACACGCGCTTTGGCCGCGACCTGTATGCGATCGGCAACCAGCCGATGGCGGCGCGCTATGTCGGCATCTCCACGGCGCGCCGGCTATTCTGGACATATGGCCTGTCGGGCATGATGGCGGGCTTGTGCGGCTACCTGTGGGTGGCGCGCTATGCGGTGGCGTATTCGGAAATTGCCTACGGCTTTGAGTTTACCGTGATCGCCGCTTGCGTGATCGGCGGCATCAGCATCGCCGGCGGCGCCGGTACGGTCTCTGGCGCCGTGCTCGGCGCGCTGTTTCTGTCCGTGATCAACAATGCCTTGCCGATCATTAAGGTCTCGCCTTTCTGGCAAAGCGCGTTGACGGGCATCGTGATCCTGACGGCCGTGCTCATCAATGCACGCGGCAACAAGAAAGCCGGGCGCCAGATCTTGCCGCAGGCCATGCTACAACCTTCATCAAGGAGCGCCGCGTGAACGCGATCTCGACTTCCCTGGACCAGCTTGCCGTGAGCGGCACGCCAACACCCGCCGCGCCCGGTTCGCGCTACACCATCCTCGACCGCAAGGCACAGCGGCTGTCGCACTACCTGGCGCACTGGGAAGCGCTGCTGGCGCTGTTGCTGGTGGTGGTGTTCATCGGCAACAGCATCTTCCTGCCGCACTTTTTTGATGCCTACAACCTTGCCGACAGCACCTTCAATTTCAGCGAAAAAGCCTTGATCGCGCTGCCGATGGCCTTGCTGATCATCTGCCGCGAAATCGATATTTCCGTCTCCGGAACGCTGGCGCTGTCATCGGTGGCGATGGGCTTTGCGCACCACCACGGCGTGCCGCCCGCAGGCTTGCTGATCGTCGCGCTGGCCATGGGCGCGGCCTGCGGCTGCCTCAACGGCGTGCTGGTCACGCGCTTCGCCTTGCCGTCCATCGTCGTGACAATCGGCACGGTGGCGCTGTTTCGCGGCCTGGCCAGCGTGATCCTGGGCGACCAGGCCTATACCGGTTATCCGCAACTGCTGATCGATTGGGGCCAGGGCTATTTCTTTGACCTCATCCCCCGTCCTTTCGTGATTTTGCTGGCGTTCGCCGTGCTGTTTGCCGTGCTGCTACATGCCACCAGCTGGGGCCGGCGCATCGTTGCCATCGGCAGCAACCCGATGGCCGCGCGTTTCTCGGGCGTGGCGGTGGACCGCTACCGCTTTGCCCTGTTCGTGGCCACCGGCGCCATGGCGGGCCTGGCCGCCTGGTTGCTGACGGGACGCATCGGCAGCACGCGGCCGAATATCGCCATGGGCTGGGAACTGGAAGTGATCACCATGGTCATTCTGGGGGGCGTCAGCATCGCCGGCGGCAAGGGCAGCATTGGCGGCGTGATGCTGGCCGTGCTGCTGCTGGGCATGGTCACCTATGGCCTGGCGCTGCTCAATATTCCTGGCGTCATCATGACCATTGTCGTCGGCATCTTGCTGTTGATCACGATTGCCCTGCCACGCCTGCTGAACCGCAAGCAAACCCGGAAATAAGACAATGGAACAGATCGCTTTCAAGATGCAGCTCAAGCCCGGCACTGCCGTCGAATACCAGCGCCGCCACGACGCCATCTGGCCGGAACTGGCCACCTTGTTGCGTGAGTCAGGCGTGCGCGACTACAGCATCTTTCTCGATGCAGCCACGGGTGTGCTGTTTGCCGTGCTGCGCCGCATGGACGGCCACGCGATGGCGGCACTGCCGCAACATCCGGTGATGCGCCGCTGGTGGCAGCATATGTCCGACCTGATGGAGACGCAGCTTGACGCATCGCCAGTCGCCGTGCCACTGGCCCCCGTATTTCATCTCGCCTGAGGAGTACCCGCAGTTCATGGAAGCGACCGTCGTACTCGATATCGGCAAGACCAATGCCAAGCTGACCTTGCTGGGCGCCACGGGCGCCATCCTGGCCGAACAGCGCTGCCCGAACAGCATCCTTCACACGGGACCGTATCCACACCACGATACCGAACGCTTGTGGGATTGGCTGCAGAGCACGCTGAGGGTGTTCTCGCACCAGGCGCGGATCACCGCCATCGTGCCCGTCACGCATGGCGCCACGGCGGCGCTGGTCGACGAAGATGGCCTGGTGCTGCCCATCCTCGACTATGAATCGGCCTTGCCGCAGGCGCTGGCGGCAGAGTACGCGGCGCTGCGGCCCGCGTTTGCCGACAGCCTGTCGCCGCAACTGCCATGCGGCCTGAACCTGGGCTTGCAGCTGTTCTGGCTGGCCAGGACCTACCCGGCGCAATTTGCCCGCGCGCGCCATATTTTGACCTACCCGCAATACTGGGCCTGGAGGTTATCGGGCGTGGCAGCGAGCGAAGTGACCTCACTGGGTTGCCATACGGATTTGTGGCAACCGCGGCAAGGGACCTATTCCTCGCTGGTACACGCGATGGAATGGACGCATTTGTTTGCGCCGCTGCAGCCGGCATGGACAGCGCTGGGGCCGGTGCAGTCGAATGACTTGCTGCCCGCTTGCCAGGTGCTGTGCGGCATCCACGACAGCAATGCCTCGCTGCTGCGCTATCTGGATGCGGAAGCGAACGACCAGCCGCGCACGGTCTTGTCCACCGGCACCTGGGCGATAGCCGCCGCCTTTGGCGCGCCCCTCGACGAGCTCGATGAAACGGCCGACATGCTGGCCAATGTCAATGCGCTGGGCCAGCCCGTCGCCTGCATGCGCTTCATGGGTGGGCGCGAATTTTCGGTGCTGGCCGGCGAGCAGCCGCAAGCGTGCGACGCGGCCGACATCGAGCGGCTGATCCAGCAGGGCACGCTGGCACTGCCATGCTTTGCCGAGTCCGGTGGGCCGTTTGTGGGGCGCGCAGGCCGCATCGTGGGGCCGCCGCCGCACAACGCCAGGGAACGCTATGCGCTGGCCACCTTGTATTGCGCGCTGATGAGTGACTATTGCCTCGATGCCCTGGGCGCTGGCGGGCCGGTCACAGTGGAAGGCAGTTTTACGGACAACCCGCATTTCGCCTCCTTGCTGGCGGCCTTGCGGCCAGGCCAGGAGGTTGCCGTGTCGCAGGACGCCAGCGGCACCACGTGTGGCGGCTGGATGCTGCACCGCTGGGGCGAGGTGCCGGTGGTGGAAGCATCCGTGACGCCGCCGCTGGAGTTGCCCGGCCTTGTTGCGTACAAGGAAACATGGCGGCAGTTGACATTATCGCGTTAGCCCAGCGGTTGTACTGCCGGGCTCAGACCCGCCGACTGATCCCGGATTTACTTTGGACTGAAGTAACGCCAGCAACTCGCATAGAACAAACGCACAAAAAAATGCCCTGTCCGCAGACAGGGCAACCCGGAGTAAAGTACAGCGCGAGGCGTTACCGCGCGGGCATTAACCGGCGGCTTTGACTTTCAGCTCGTTCTTGATTTCTTTCACGCCGCTGACGGAAGCGACGATCTGCACGACGCGGTCACCCGCTTCGGCGCTCGGTACATCGCCCGACAGGACGACAACACCTTGCTGGGTTGCTACCTTGACTGGCAGGGCAGCGGCTTGCGCATCGGCGCTCAGGGCGGCCTTGGCCGAGGAAGTGATGGTTTCATCAGGGACGGCAGCGGCAGCGTTGGCGGCCACTACGGTGTCAGCAGGAGCTTGTGCTTTTGGGGCGGAGTCAGCTGCATGCGAAGCGGTGATCGAGGCGCCCGACAGTACGATAGCGGCGACCAGGGTGTTGAACAGTTTCGATGTTTGCATGGTAGTTCCTCTCAATGAAGTTAAAAGCTTCTTACTTGGATAAAGCAACACTTTGAAGCGTCACATCTACCCATACAGCAAGCACCGTGCCAGCTTTTAAATTGCATTCAAAATCAACGACTTACATGCAAACCCGATTTTTCCAGCGCGTTTCAGCCGGATCTGGCCCGAAAAACGGGGCTTTTTGTCGCCTGACGGCGACAGATTGTGGCAAGACAATCAATATTTCTCGGTAAGTCTTTGATTATCCACACTTTATTTTTGTCGCTAATCAGCGACAGGGTCGCCATCGAGCCGAAACAGGGCCGGCGTCAACTCGTATTTCTGTAATAAACGGTAGAACTCCGTGCGGTTGCGGTCGGCCAGGCGGGCCGCGTCGGCCACGTTGCCGTCCGTCAGGCGCAGCAATTGAATCAGGTAGTCGCGCTCGAAGCGCTGCTTGGCTTCGTTGTAGCTGAGCGCTTCCAGCGACGGCACGCGCAAGGCCCGCTGCACCAGGCTCAGGGGCACCAGCGGCGCCGTGGCCAGCGCACACACTTGCTCGACCACATTGACCAGCTGGCGCACGTTGCCGGGCCACGGCGCGCTGACCAAGGCAGTCAAGGCGTCGGGGGCGAAGCCGTTCAGAGGCTTCTGGTACTTGGCCGCCAGTTTCTGCAAAAAATGGTTCGCCAGCAGCGCAATGTCTTCGCGGCGCTCGGCCAGCGGCGGCAGGGTCAAGGTCACCACGTTCAGGCGGTAATACAGGTCTTCGCGGAATTGCCCTTCCGCCATGGCCACGTCCAGGTCGCGATGCGTGGCGGACAAGAGCCGCACGTCCACCGGGCGCGTCTGGTCGGCGCCGACGGGGCGCACAGCCCGCTCCTGCAGCACGCGCAGCAGTTTGACCTGCAGCGGCAGCGGCATGTCGCCGATCTCGTCGAGGAACAGGGTGCCGCCATCGGCCGCCAGAAACAGGCCTTCACGGTTGCCCACGGCACCCGTAAACGAGCCCTTCACGTGACCGAACAGTTCCGATTCCAGCAGCTGCTCGGGGATGGCGCCGCAGTTGACGGCGATGAACGGCGCCTTGGCGCGGCGGCTGGCGTTGTGCAGGGCGCGCGCCAGCAACTCCTTGCCCGTGCCGCTGGGGCCGCGGATCAAAATGCTGGCGTCGGAACCGGCCACCAGCTTGGCCTCGGCCAGCAGCTCGGCCATCTGCGCACTGCGGCTGATCAGCTCGGCGCGCCAGCTCTCGTCGCCGGATGCCGGCGCCGGCATGACGGTGGACAAGTTGATGGCATACGCCACCTTTTCCATGAGCAGCTTGCCGTCGAACGGCTTCGTCAGATACGCAAACGCACCGCGCGCCGTGGCGTCGACGGCGTCGGGGATGGTGCCGTGCGCCGTCAGCAGGATGACGGGCAGGGCCGAATGCTGGCGGCGGATTTCATCGAACAGGGCCAGGCCGTCGCGGCCCGGCAACTGCACGTCGGTAATGACCAGGGCCGGCAATTCCACGGCCAGGCGGGCCAGCGCCGCTTCCGCGCTGCCCACGGCTGTCACGCGATAGTTGCCCGCCTTCAAGCGGATGGTCAGCAAACGCAGCAGGTCGGGATCGTCGTCGACCAATAAAATGTGGGCGTGCTCGCTCATTTCGGCGCTCCCGCGGCGGGGCGCACGGACAGGCTGCGTTCGATGTTTTTCAGCGCCTCGAGTTTTTCATTGATCTGGTCGATGCGGCGCAGGGCGTCGCGCAGCTGCGTGTTGAGCTTGTCGATGCTCTCTTCCTGGCGGCGCAGTTCCGCATACTGGCTGCCGAGCAATTGCGCCAGCGGCGCCAGCAGTTGCGCGTCCTTGCCCGTGGCCGTGGCCAGCGGTTCCAGCAAGGCTTGCGCGCGGGCCAGGTCGCCGGGACCGCGCAAGGCCGCTTGCAGCATGGCGCGGCGTATCGTGTTGTGCGGCGCGTGGTCGGCTTTCGCCAGGTCCAGCTGCGCTTTCACCAGTTCCGACGGCGTCATCAGGCGCAAGGCGCCTTGATACGCCAGCAGTTCGGTCAGCTGGGGATCGGCCACCACCACCACGCGCGGCGGCGATTGCACCAGCACGGGCGTCTGGGTGGGGGGCTTGGCGGCGCAAGCGCCCAATAGCAGCGCACAGGCGGCCATGCCGGCCAGGGAAATTCTCGTCATCATAAGGGCAGTTCTATCCGAAAATGTGCGCCGGCCTGGCGCGGTAAAAGAGTGACGCTGCCATCGTGGGCGGCGATATATTCGCGCACGATGGACAGGCCGATGCCATTGCCGTTGCGCGCGCCGGCCGCCTGGCGCACGCCCTGGTAAAACGGCTCGAAGATGCGCGCGGCATCCTCGGGCGCCACGCCGGTGCCCTCGTCGATGCAATCGATGCACACGCGGCCGCCTTCGCTGGACAGGCTAAACCGCACGGTGCCGCCTTCCGGGCTGAAGCGCACGGCATTCGACAGCAGATTCGCCAGCACCGTGGCCAGCTTGTCGCGATCGGCCTGCACGATCAAGGATTCGCCCTGCACCTCGACCGTCAGGCGGCGCGCCAGCCATTGCAGGCGCTGCCCGGCCACCACATCCTGCAGCAAGACCAGCAAGTCGACCTTGCTGTGCGCCAGATGCTGGGCGTCAAAAGCGGCAGTATTGTAGCGCAGCAAGTCTTCGATCTGGGTTTGCAGGGAGGCCGTGTTTTGCTGCAGGATGCCGGCGATTTCGCGCTGGCCATCGCTGAGCTTGCCCGCCACCTCGTCTTCCAGCAAGGCCACGCCTTCGCGCAGGGCCGCCAGCGGCGTCTTCAGTTCGTGCGAGATGTGGCGCAGGAAGCGCTCCTTGTCCGCGTCGAGGTCTGCCAGGCGCTGGCGCAGCCAGTCGAGCTGCTGACCCAGGCGGCGCGTGTCGGCCGGGCCACCGACGACGATGGGCTGGTCATAGCGCTTCTCGCCCAGGCGCCCGATGGCCGTCTCGATGCGGCGCAGCGGGCGCGACAGCAAGAAGCCGAAGCAGGTGGCCAGCACGGCCGCCAGCAGCACGGCGCCGCCCACCAGCACGCCCAGCACGCGGCGTTGGCGCTCCAGCTCGGCCAGCAGGGCGTCGTTGCGGCTGCCGATTTCCGTCTTGCTGTCGCGCGCCAGGCTGTCATTGATCTGCGTCATGCGGGCGAACGCGCGGTAGACGACGGCGTGGCCATCGCGCTTGCGGCGTTTTCCCGCTTGCAACACTTCCCACGCCGACTGCGCCTGCACCGTCCACTCGTCGGCCAGCTGGGGCGCGAACTCGGGCGTGGCGCGGTTCAGCACTTGCAGCGCCGCCGTCGCTTCGTCGCGGGCCGCCGCGTAGCGCTCGCGGAACACGGGGTCATCGAGCACGAGAAACTGGCGCGCGCTGCGCTCCATGGCCAGGGTGCGCTCGGACAAACGCTGCGACTGTTCCGTCAGGGTAATCGCCTGCGCCGCCGTCTCGCGCCCCAGCCGCGCCAGGTGCTCCAGGGTCAGCAGGGCTTGCACGGAAGTGGCCGTCAAAATGCCCGTCGTCAAAATGAAGGCGGCAAATAACAGTTGGCGAAAGGACAGTCTGGACAAGGTAAGCGCCTTCGGTTCAGTCAGCAAGGGGGAAAAGGCGCATGGTACGCTAAGCTTCCATCCCGGGGCGCCACCTGTCCACAAATAGTCTATTTGGTAACATTGTTGCTTTTGCGTCCGACAAGCAAGCCTCGGCGGCGGCGCGCAGATACTCCTAGTACAATAGGGAAAAGCTTCATACAGGCATCAAGCTGGCACCCGCCCTGGCGAGCCAGCCCTGGCATTGCACCGCTTTGCCCCCATATGTCATGCAGCCCCACCGACTATCCGAATCACCTACCGAAAAGATCCCATACCGCATGAGCACATTTGAAAAAGTCAGCAGCAACTTCATTCCAGTCTTGCAGGCAACCATCGAGCAATATGTCGAGCCAGCAACGGGCATGCGCCATATCCACATGCATACCGAGCAGGCTGAGATGGTGTTCCTGGTGGCCTTTCCCACTGTGCCTGAAGTGAGCGACGGGCGCGCCCACATCCTCGAGCATCTGGCCCTGTGCGGCTCGTCGCGCTACCCGGTGCGCGACCCCTTCTTTTCGATGCTGCGCCGCTCGACGGCCACCTTCATGAATGCGATGACCTATCCGGACCGCACCGTGTACCCGTTCGCCAGCACCGACCGCAAGGATTTCTTCAATCTGCTCGACGTGTACCTGGACGCAGCCTTCTTCCCGAACCTCGATTACCTGAACTTCCGCCAGGAAGGCTGGCGCCATGCGTTCGAAGGCGACAAGCTGGTATACCAGGGCATCGTCTTCAATGAAATGAAGGGCGCATTCAACAGCCCCATGCGCGCACTCGACAGCGGCATCGCCAGCGCCTTGCTCAAGGGCACGACGTATGAAGTGGAATCGGGCGGCGATCCGCTCAATATCCCAGAGCTGACGCACGCCATGCTGAAAGAATTCCACGCCAGCCATTACCATCCTTCGCAAGCCGTGATCATGACTGCCGGCAATATCGAAGCGTCGGCCGTGCAGGAACAAGTCGCCCAGCGCGTGCTGTCCAAACTCAGCGGTTTCTCCGAACGCCGCTTGCCGCAACTGGCGCCCGCGTGGACTGCGCCGCAGGAAAACATCGTCAAGATTCCTTCGCAGGAAGCGCGCGACGATGAGTTCGGCCTGCAATTCGCCTGGCTGATGGGCGAGTCGAGCGACCCCATCGCCTACTACCACGCGCATTTGCTGTCGCACGGCTTGCTGGGTGAATCCTCGGCGCCCGTCATGCGCGCCATGGAATCGGCCGGCTATGGCCGCCCATCGGACATGAACGGCCGCGACGCGGGCATCCGCCAGATGGTCTTCCACATCGGCATGGAAGGTTTGACGCAGGAACAGATCGCCGACGCGCACCAGCGCATCTGGACGGCCCTGGAAGAAACGGCGGAAGAGGGCATTCCCGCCGCCGTGCTGCACGCGGCCTTGCGCGACATCAAATACAGCCAGCGCGAAATCAGCAGCGGCCGCATGCCTTACGGCCTGGGCCGCTTGCTGCACGCCTTGCCGCTGGCCATGTATGGCGGCGACGTGATGGACGCGTTCGACAATGCGGCCATCCTGGAAACCCTGGAACAGCAGATCGAAGACCCGGAATTCTTCAAGCAGCTGGTGCGCGAGCTGATCGCCAATCCAACCCGCTTGACCACGCACGTGGTGCCCGACAGCGCCTACTTCACGGACCGCGCCGCCCAGGAAGACGCCAAGCTGGCGGCCCTGCAAGCGAAGCTGACGGATGCCGAGCGCGAACACATCGTGGCTGAATCGGCCGCGCTGGAAGCGCATCAGCAGCTGCCATCGAATTCCGAAGTCTTGCCGCGCATCCGTCCTGGCGACGTCAGCGCCGCGCCGCGCCCGGCCCTGCCGATTCCCCCGGCGATCGACGGCGCCGTAGCCTTCAGTATCGCCTCGAACGGCATCAGCTATGCCAACGTGCTGTACGACGTGTCGAGCTTGCCGGAAGCGTCGTGGCCATGGCTGCGCCTGTACACGGACCTGGCGCCGGAACTGGGCGTGGGCGACATGTCGTTCGACGACGCCAGCGCCTGGCGCCAGAGCATGGTGCCCTCGTTCCACATCGGCCTGGAAGCCATTCCCCGCCCGCAACAAGCGATGCGCGTGGAACTCTCGTTCTCGGCCAGCGGCTTGCGCGAAGAACACGCGGCGATTGCCGCCGTGCTGTCGGCGTGGATCGCCAAGCCCCGCTTCGATGAAGAAGAGCGTCTGGCTTTCCTGATCGAAAGCCTGGTGCAGGACAAATTGAGCAGCCTGGCCGAATCGGGCAACCGCTACGCCATGCTGGCTTCGGCGGCACCGCTGTCGCCCACGCGCCGCTTCGACGACATCGTCGGCGGCCCGGCGGCGCTGCCGTTCTACCGCCGTTTGCAGCAACTGAGCAAGACCTCGGCAGGCTTGCAGGAAATCGCCCGCGAACTCGACACCCTGCACGCGCACATCATCGCGCAGGCGCCAACCGTGCTGTGCGCCGGCCTGGAGCACGATGGCATCACGCTGGCCCGTTTGCTGGAATTGCCAGCGGCCAGCACGCAGGCGGAGACACCGGCCGTTGCCATCGCGCCTGCCGCATTGCCACTGGCCAACACGGCCCTGCATGCGACGAGCCAGATCAACCATTGCTTCGTTTCTTGGGCCGTGCCTGGCGTGCACAATCCGGACGCTTCCGCCCTGGCTGTCGCCGCTGAACTGATGACCAACCAGGTGCTGCATACGGCCCTGCGCGAAAAAGGCGGCGCGTATGGCGGCAGCGCCAGCTATGCGGCCGGCGCCGGCACGTTTACATTGAGTTCCTACCGCGATCCGCGCCTGGCCGGCACGTTTGCCGACTTCGGCACGACCCTGGATCAAATCCTCGACGGCGATTTCTCGCAAGAGCAGGTGGAAGAAGCCATCATCTGCGTCATCAAGGGCCTCGACAAGCCCCATTCGCCGTATGCGGAAGCGCTGACGGCGTGGAACATGCAGCAACGGGGCACGACGGAAGCCGTGCGCCAGCAGTTCCGCACCGGCGTGCTCAATTGCACCTTGAGCCAGATCAAGGACGTCACGCGCACCTGGCTGAAAAACGGCCAACCGAGCCGCGCCGCATTCGCGGGCAACACGACGCAAGACCTGGCAGGGCTGGACGTGGTCGATTTATTGGCGCTGGCCAGCTAAGCGTGTTACAACGAGCGCCGCTGCCTGATCAAGCAGGTACGGCGCTCGGCTCCATGAACATCAGCTCCCATTGATGACCATCCAGATCCTGGAAACTGTGGCCATACATGAAGCCGAAATCGATCGGCTCCTTGTAAATGCTGGCGCCCGCCTGGACGGCCTTCGCCACCAGGTCATCGACTTCGCCCCGGCTCTCGGCCGACAAACACACCAGCACTTCCGTCGCCACCTTGGTATCGCACAACTGCTTGGGCGTGAATTGTTTGAATTTGTCGTGCGTCAATAGCATGACGAAGATGTCGTCGGCGACGATCATGCAAGTCGCCGTTTCATCCGTGAAATAGGCATTGAAACTGAAGCCCAGCGCCGTAAAAAAGGCCACGGAACGCTCGAGCGACTGCACGGGCAGATTGACAAAGATTTTGCGGGCCATCATGTCTCCTTGAGGTGAGATGAAAAATGCTGCCCGCCGATTCTACACCGGCTTTTCAGCTCTTCGCGCGCGCCACGGTCTTGGGCGCGTAGCCGAAATAGCGGCTGAATGCGGCACTGAAATTGGCCGGGTGGCGGTAGCCCGTTTGCCAGCCTGCTTGCGCCACCTGGCAACCATTTTCCAGCAGTAACTTTGCCCGCTGCATGCGTAGCGCCAGCAGGGTGCGCTGGGGGCTGTCATTGTAGCGGTAGCGCCACCCCTGCTTGAACTTGAACAAACTCAGCCCCACTTGCGCGCACAGGTAGTCGAGCGTGAGGTCTTGCGCCATCTGCTCCTGCATCAGAGCATGTGCGCGCTCCAGTTTGATCATCTCGGCCTCGGACCAGCGCGGCACCGGCGCGGACGCGGGCCGCAGTCCCCTCAACTGTTCCGCCAGCAGGCTGAGCACGCCGATATGCACGGCCAGCGGGTCTGTCGCGCGCAGCAGGGAGCGCGCGTGCAGGGCGGCAGTTGGTGTGGTGGCGGCATGCGCCAGCTGGCGCGCACCACCGTTGGGCAGCAAGGACGTCAACCCTTCCGGCCAGTAGCGCGCCAACGCATCTTCGTCGACCAGCACGCGCAATTGCGCCGCCCGCTGGCCAGCCTCGAAACGGCGTTCGCCGCTGGTGTGGCGGAACACCGTCATGGTCGTATGGCCGCCCCGGAAACGCAATTGCTCGCCATCGCGCGTGGTGTAGCCGGACGCGCCTTCCAGGCCGATGGTAATGACCAGGCCGCCCGCATCGTCATGCTTCGATTGCTCGACGAGCGCAAGCCGCGGACGATAATCGGAATGCACGAGCAGCAAGCCCTGGTCGACCTGGCGCTGGTCGGCGCGGCACTCGCCCATCCCCGGGTCCAGCTGGCGCCGCGTCCAGCCTGCCGCTTCCCTGTCATGTCCTGCCATCGCTCCTCCTGTCCCTGCGCACCGTCGCGCATACGAAATGCGCCGCGTCGCATACAAATGCAAATGATAATTATTCTCATTGTTGCATAAAATAGCGTTTATGCACACCTATGCCCACTACGCCGAAAGGAAACACCATGCCGTTCACTTCGCAACACGCCTTGCAGCCCTACTGGGACTTGGCCGTCGCGCCCGTCCAGGCCGATGGCTTGGCCGCCGCCCTGGAACTGGGTATTTTCGAGGTGCTGGCCACGCCGCACACGCCGACGCAACTGGCCGTAGCCCTGTCGCTGCATGCGCCGCACACGGCCCTGCTGCTGGAATTACTCTGGAGCATGCAGGTGCTGGAACGCGATGCAGCCGATAACGAGACACAGCGCTACCGCTGCACGGCCCCCACCTTGCAGTATTTCTGCCGCAACTCTGTTTCTTTTTGCGGCGACGCCTGGCTGTACCGGCTGCATGCGCTGCGCCATTTCGCCGCGCAGTTATCTACCCTCGTGCGCGACGGCGGCAAAGCTGCGCCGTATAACACGGCAAATGGGGTCAACTGGGCCGCTGCCGCGCAGCAGCAGATCGGCCAGGAACAACGCGCCATCACCATGCGCGCGGCCCTGTCCGTGATGCAGCGCATCGCCCCGTTTGCAGACGGCAACACGCCACTGCGCCTGCTCGACGTGGGCGGCGGCCCGGGCTGGGTTGCCATTGCGCTGGCGCAAGCGCATGCGGGCTTGCTGGGTTGCGTTTTCGACTGGCCGGAAACGGTGGCCGTGGCCGCCGCGAACATCGCCCATGCGCAACTGTCTGACCGCCTGGAGACGGTGGGCGGCGACCTGGACAGCGACGATATCGGCAGCGGCTACGATCTCATCTGGTGCTCGTCCGTGCTGCATTTCGTGCCTGACATGGCGGCGGCCTTGCGCAAGATGCACGCGGCCCTGAAACCAGGCGGCGTGCTGGTGTGCGTACAGGCGGAAATCGCGTCAACGCCGGAAGAGGCGGCCGGGGTGCTGCCCTACTATTTGCCGATGCGCATGCTGGGCCGCACCGTCACGCGGCAGGGAGAATTGGCGCGCTTGCTGCGCGACACGGGCTGGCGACAAGTGGAGCAATACAGCGCCAGCGATTTTCCCATGGCGCCCGTGCAAGTGCTGATTGCGCGCACCTAACAATTGCCATTTAATAATTATCATTTTTATAGCTGATGAGAGCACAAATGCGCTAAGCTGTGCCTGCAGCGTGGCCGCTGCCTGACGTGGCTCGCCAGCATTGATCGATGTCATCCGCAGCACTCCGCTGCCTCCACAGGGAATCCATCATGAGTCAAGCAATTGCAGGGAAAGTCGTCGTCATCACCGGTGCCAGCAGCGGCCTGGGTGAAGCCACCGCGCGCCACCTGGCCGCACTGGGCGCCTGTGTCGTGCTCGGTGCGCGGCGCATGGATTTGCTCAATACCATCGCCGAGGAAATCACGGCCGCCGGCGGCCAGGCGGCCATTGCCCAGACCGACGTCACGCTGCCTGCCGACGTCAAGAATCTGATCGACACAGCCCTGGCCGTATTCGGCAAGGTCGACGTGCTGATCAACAACGCGGGACTGATGGCCATCGCGCCGATGAGCGCCTTGAAGGTCGACGAGTGGAACAATATGATCGATATCAACATCAAAGGCGTGTTGAATGGCATCGCCGCCGTCCTGCCGTATTTTCAGGCACAAAATAGCGGCCACTTCATCAACATTTCGTCGGTGGCGGGACAAAAAGTCTTCAGTCCGGGCGGCACCGTCTACAGCGGCACCAAGTTTGCCGTCAGCGCCATTTCGGAAGGCTTGCGCCATGAACTGGCCGCCAGCGGCGGCACCATCCGCACCACCACCATCCTGCCTGGCGCCATCGACACGGAACTGACGGGCGGCAGCAGCCACGCGGAAAGCGCAGCCGGGCTGAAAGAGTTTTACAAGCAAGCCATTCCCGCCGATGCCGTGGCACGCGCCGTGGCATATGCGATCGAGCAACCGGACGGCGTGAGCATCAATGAAATCGTGCTACGCCCCACGGTGCAGGAGTTTTAAGCCGCCCCCCTCTGCAACGACTCGATGATCAGGCCGGCCAGCCGCTCGACGGGCGGCCTGGACACCGTTGAAGCACGCAGCAGTTCCAGCGACAGCGGGGGCAGGGCAGGCAAGCCCGCCGCCAGGTGATCGAGCGCGCGCACGGAAGAGGGCAAGCCCAGGCTGGTGCGCACCGTCACGCCCAGCCCGGCGGCGGCCGCCGCCCACAGTCCCGCCAGGCTGGGACTGGTAAACGCCGTGCGCCAGGCGATGCCGGCACGGTCCAGCGCCTGCGTGGCGCAGCGCTGGAACAGGCAATCGCGGTCGAACGTAATGAGCGGTAACGGTTCACCCGATTCGGGGCGCCAGGCCAGGCTGGACGAAGCGATCCAGCGCATGGCCGGCTCGGCAATATGCTGGCGCTGCTGCGGCGGATACTGCGCCACGTCGGCAATGCAGGCGCCACCCCACAGCAGGGCCAGGTCCAGCTGGCCCATGGCCAGCCCTTCCATCAAGGCCGTGTTACGCGCCACGTGCGCCTCGATGCGCACTTTCGGGTGCGCGCGCGCAAAGCGCCCCAGCACATCGGGCAGCAAGGCTTCGCCAAAATCCTCCTGCAGGCCCAGCCTGATCCAGCCTTCCAGTTCCGCGCCGCGCAAGGCGACGGCCGCCTCGTCGTTGAGTTCCAGCAAGCGGCGCGCATAGCCGAGCAGGACTTCGCCGGCCGGCGTCAGCGCCAGTCCCCGGCCATCCTTGCGGAACAGGGGCATGCCCGCCTGCTCCTCGAGTTTTTTCAGCTGCGCGCTGACGGCCGAGGTGGAGCGGCCCACCTTGTCGGCCGCACGGGCAAAACTGCCCAGCTCGATGCCAGCCACATAGCTGCGCAAGAAGGCGATGTCGAAATTCAGCAGGCTCATAGGGCAAATGCAATCGTCCTGTTTTATGGGATGGTTTATCGTAAATTATCTGATATTCAGAATGATCGTAGCGCGCAACACTGTCAGGGTCAACCACTTTCCTGTCCATGCCATGACCACCAGCTGCCCTGCCGTTTCCCTTCCTGTCATTCCGCCCGCGCTGGGCGATGCCCACCGCTGGAAAGTACTGGCCGTGGGCGTGGCGGCCAATGCCAGTTTTTCCGCTGCCGCCAACGGCATGCCCACCACGGCCATCTGGCTGCGCAGCGGCTATCACCTGAGCAATACAGAACTGGGGGTGGCGCTGGGCGCCATGGGCCTGGGCGTGGCCCTGACCGAATTGCCGTGGGGCATGGCCACCGACCGCTGGGGCGACCGTCCCGTGCTGCTGATAGGCTTGCTGGGCACCATGCTGGCCTTGCTGTCCCTGCTGCTGTGGATCACGCCGCAGGATGGCAGCGTGCCGCCCTTGTGGGCGCTGGCGGCCGGGCTGGCGCTGGTGGGCGTGCTGGGCGGCAGCGTGAATGGCGCCAGCGGCCGCGCCGTGATGCGCTGGTTCGGCCCGGGCGAACGGGGTTTCGCCATGAGCATCCGCCAGACGGCCGTGCCGTTCGGTGGCGGCCTCGGTGCCCTCATCCTGCCCAGCCTGGCATCGCGCTTTGGCTTCATGCCCGTGTTTGGCGCCCTGGCCCTCGTATGCGGTCTGTCGGCGTTTTTTACATGGCGCTGGATGCATGAGCCCGATTTCTCTGCCGAGGCCGCCACGGGGCCGCACAACGCGTCCACGGGCCTGATTGGGGTCAAGCCTGCGCCGTCCTTGCAAGGTCCACTCAAAAACCGCAAAGTCTGGCGCATGGTGGCCGCCATTGGCTTGCTGTGCGTGCCGCAATTTGCCGTGCTCAGCTTCGCCACCGTGTTCCTGCACGACCATGGCCACCTGGGCCTGGCGGCCATCACGGCCGTGATGGTGGCCCTGCAGGCGGGCGCCATGGTGATGCGCATCTGGAGCGGACGCCACACGGACCGCCACGCCAACCGGCCCGCCTACCTGCGCGGCTCGGCCCTGGTAGCGCTGGCTTCATTCGTCTTGCTGGGATGCATCGCCTGGGCGGATGCGTCCGGCTGGCTGCTGATGGCCGCCGTGGTGGCTGCCGGCATCGCCGTGTCCGCCTGGCATGGCGTGGCCTACACGGAGCTGGCCACGGAAGCGGGCGGCGCCAATGCAGGCACGGCCCTGGGCATGGCGAATACGGCCGTCTACGTGGGGCTGTTCCTCACGCCGATGGCCATCCCGCACCTGCTGGCGGCCAGCAGCTGGCCCGTCGTGTGGTGGCTGGCGGGGCTGGTGGCGCTATGCACCTGGCCCCTGTTTCCGAAAGCTTAGGGCAGCACCCTTATCCGATAGACGCAGCGCATGGCATTGACCAGCAAGTGCTGTTCGCGCACGATGCTGGCGCCAGGCCCCACCACTTCCTGGAACAGCTGCAGTTCGGAGCGGCAAAAGCCCTGGCAAGTGCGTGCGGCGGCGCAGATGGGGCAGTGGTCTTCGATCAGCAGCCAGTCGTCGCCATCCGCTTCCACGCGCGCCATATAGCCCTCTTCATCGCGCACGGCCGCCAGCTGCTGCAAACGCGTGGGCAAGTCCGGCGCCGAGCACGCCAATGCGTACGCGCTGCGGCTTTCCTCTTCGCGCTGGGTAATCAATTTGTCCAGCCCCGCTTCGCCGAACAACTGGCGCACCGAGCCGATCAGCTTGATCGTCAGCTGCGCATGCGTGTCGGGAAAGCGCGCATTGCCCGCTTCCGTCAAGACCCAGTTCTGGCGCGGCCGTCCCGCGCCCGCCTGCGCTTCCTGGCGTCCTTCGATGAGGCCCGCCGCCACCAGCTTTTGCACTTGCTGGCGCGCCGCCTCGCCCGTCATATCCAGGGTCTTGGCCAGGGTGGCCGTGGAGACGGGTCCCTTGGTCTTGATGAAATACAGGATGCGCTCCGTCGTTTGCGGCGCTTCGCTATTATCCAAACGTTTACTTGTGTAATTCATTTCACTCAACTATCATGGGGCCAGTTAACCAACTAATTACTTGCATAATAGGCCGGTAGCTTCCCGCTGTCGAGGAGTTTCCACGTCCGCATGCAGGCAAGACACTTTTTGGACTGGACTTCCCATGCAACTGCCGCACTCCATCTGGCTGTTTCACGCCATTCTCGCCACTGGCCTGGCCATCTGGCTCAGCCTGGCCGCCATCAACAACCTGCACGCCTTCCACGGCGCCGTCTGGGCCATCGGCAACACCATGCGCATGGACCCGCTGCGCCAGGACCCCACCATCCAGACGCCGCTGCTGCGCCGCGCCCTCACGTCACTGACCTTGCACCGGCTATCGCTGGGCGTGGTGCTGGCGCTGCAACTGCTGGCCGCCATCGCCGCCTGGACGGGCGTGGCGCTGTTCTTTGGCGCGTCGCTGGCCGATGCGCTGCCCTGGCTGAACCTGGCCTTGTGCGTCATGGCCGCCTTTTTGCTGCTGATGCACCTGGCCGGCCTGTGGTTCGGCTACTGGATCGCACAGGAAGGCTTGCAGACGACGCATCTGGTGCTGCTGCTATGGACCCTGGGTTTGTTCTTTCTCTTCAACGCGCAGTGGACCTGATCAGCCTCCGCTGCGCCTCTTCTTTCCTGTTGTAAAGGACATCATCATGAATACGAAAATCGTCGGTGCTTCCGCGCTGGCCATCACCCTGGCCGTCGCCGGTGCCGCGCTCTATCCGCGTGCCGACTCACATGCGGCCGATGCCGCCGCCTACCCCGCCACCAAGGTAGCCCTCGTGCCCGTCGTGCTGGGCACGCAGGAGCGTTTTTTTGCCGGCGTGGGCGAACTGGAAGCGGCACGCCAGGTACAGGTGGCCGCCGAAACGGGCGGGCGCATCACGCAGATCCGCTTCGAGTCGGGCCAGAGCGTGGCGGCCGGCACCGTTCTGGTGCAGCTCAATGATGCGCCGGAACAGGCGGCCCTGCTGCGTCAGCGCGCGCAGCTGAAAAACGCGGAAAGCAGCCATGCCCGCACGGCGCAGATGGTCAAGGAAAAGGCCGCCACGCAGGAGCAATTGGATAGCGCATTGGCCGCGCGCGACGCGGCCCTGGGCGACGTGCGCCAGACGGAGGCGCTGATCGCACAAAAGACCATCCGCGCGCCGTTCGCCGGACAGCTGGGAATCCGCAAGGTGCACGCGGGCCAGTACCTCAACGCGGCCGATACGCTGGCCAGCCTGATTGACACGAAGTCGCTGCTGGTGAACTTCGCCCTCGATGAACAGAGCAGCGCGACACTGGCGCCAGGCCAGGCCGTGCAAGTGCTGGTGGACGCCTATCCCGGCGACGTCTTCACGGCAAAGATCAATGCCATCGACCCGCTGATCGCCCGCTACCGCATGGTGCAGGTGCAGGCGGTGCTCGCCAATCCGCGCGGCGCCCTGAAGGCGGGCATGTACGCGAATGTGCGCGTGGCGCGCGAAGCGGGCCAGCAGCTGACGGTGCCGGAAACGGCCGTGACCTACAGCGCGTACGGCGACACGGTCTTCGTCGCGCAGCAGGAAGGAAAACAGCCGCTCACTGTCAAGCGCGTGGGCGTCAAGCTGGGCGAGCGGGCCGGGGGCAGGGTAGCCATCCTTGACGGCTTGCGCGAGGGCCAGCGCGTGGTCGCCTCGGGACAGCTGAAACTGGCCGACGGCATGGCCGTGCAAGCCGTGGCCAACACCCTGGACGAGGCGAAACGCGCCGCGCCCAAGGCCGGTTCGTAAGAGGAGCACATCACCATGAAATTTACCGATTTATTCGTACGCCGCCCCGTGCTGGCGCTGGTGATCAGCACATTGATTTTGATGCTGGGCGTGATCGCCATCAAGCAGCTGCCGATCCGCCAGTATCCGATGCTCGAATCGTCCACCATCACGGTGACCACCACGTATCCGGGCGCCTCGGCGGAACTGATGCAGGGCTTCGTCACGCAGCCTATCGCGCAAGCCGTGTCGTCGGTGGAAGGCATCGACTACCTGACCTCGTCCTCGGTGCAGGGCAGCAGCACGGTGACCGTGCGCATGGAACTGAACCGCGATTCCACGCAAGCCTTGACGGAAGTCATGGCCAAGGTCAACCAGGTGCGCTACAAGCTGCCCGAAGGCGCCTTCGATCCCGTCATCGAGCGCGCGGCCGGCGATTCCTCGGCCGTCGCCTATGTCGGCTTTGCCAGCGAGAGCGTCTCGGCGCCCGCGCTGACGGATTACCTGGCGCGCGTGGTGCAGCCGATGTTCGCCACCATCGACGGCGTGGCGAAGGTCGACGTGTATGGCGGCCAGCAGCTGGCCATGCGTTTGTGGATCGACCCGGCCAAACTGGCGGCGCGCGGCCTGACGGCGGCCGACGTGGCCGATAGCGTGCGGCGCAATAACTACCAGGCGGCACCCGGCAAAGTGAAGGGACAATTTGTCGTCTCGAACATCAGCGTCAACACGGACCTGACCAGCGTGGCGGAATTCCGCGACATGGTCATCCGCAAGGGCGGTGATGCAAAGGACAGCGCTGCCCTCGTGCGCTTGAAAGACGTTGGCACGGTGGAACTGGGCGCGGCCGCCACGGAGACGAGCGGCATCATGGATGGCGTGCCGGCCGTGTACCTGGGCCTGTCGCCCACGCCGGGCGGCAACCCGCTGGTGATTGTCGACGGCATCAAGAAACTGCTGCCGGAGATCCAGAAAACCCTGCCACCGGGCGTGAAAGTCGAGCTGGCATTCGAGACGGCGCGCTTCATCCAGTCGTCCATCGACGAGGTGGCGCACACCCTGCTCGAAGCATTGCTGATCGTCGTCATCGTCATCTACCTGTGCATGGGTTCCTTGCGCTCGGTGCTGATTCCCGTCGTGACCATCCCGCTGTCGATGCTGGGTGCGGCGGCGCTGATGCTGGCCTTCGGCTTCAGCATCAATTTATTGACCTTGCTGGCGATGGTGCTGGCCGTGGGCCTGGTGGTCGATGACGCCATCGTGGTGGTGGAAAACGTGCACCGCCATATCGAGGAAGGCAAGACGCCCGTGGCGGCCGCGCTGGTGGGCGCGCGCGAAGTGGCCGGCCCCGTGATCGCCATGACGATCACCCTGGCGGCCGTATATGCGCCCATCGGCATGATGGGGGGATTGACGGGCGCGCTGTTCAAGGAATTCGCCCTGACCCTGGCCGGCGCCGTGGTAGTGTCGGGCGTGGTGGCACTGACCCTGTCTCCCGTGATGAGCTCATTGCTGCTGCAGCCGAAACAGGCGGAAGGGCGCATGGCGCGCGCCGCCGAGCATTTCTTTGAAGGCTTGACCACGCGCTATGCGCGCCTGCTGGACCGCTCCCTGCACCACCGCTGGCTGAGCGCCAGTTTCGCCGCCCTGGTGATGGTGAGTTTGCCGTTTTTATACCTGCTGCCGCAGCGCGAACTGGCGCCGGCGGAAGACCAGGCCAGCGTATTGACGGCGATCAAGGCGCCGCAGCACGCCAACCTCGATTACGTCGAACGCTTTTCCTACAAGCTCGATGAGATTTACAAGAACGTGCCGGAAACGGCGTCGCGCTGGATCATCAATGGCGGTGAAGGCCCGGCGTCTAGCATCGGCGGCATCAACCTGACGCCATGGGCCGAACGCTCGCGCAATGCGGCCGTCATCCAGGCGGAATTGCAGCATGCCGTGGGCGACGTGGAAGGCACCAGCATTTTCGCCTTCCAGCTGGCGCCCCTGCCGGGGTCGAGCGGTGGCTTGCCCGTGCAGCTGGTCTTGCGCAGCGCGCAGGATTACGCCACCCTGTTCCGCACCATGGAAGACGTCAAGCAGCGCGCGCGCGACAGCGGCCTGTTTGCCGTCGTCGACAGCGACCTCGATTACAACAACCCCGTGGTGAAAGTGCGCGTGGACCGCTCCAAGGCGAACAGCCTGGGTATCCAGATGCAGGACATCGGTGTATCGCTGGCCGTGCTGGTGGGCGAGAATTACCTGAACCGCTTCGGCATGGATGGCCGCGCGTATGACGTCATCGCACAAAGCCCCCGCGAACAGCGGCTCACGGCGCAAGCCCTGACGCAGCAGTACGTGCGCACAGACGATGGCAGCCTGCTGCCCCTGTCCGCCGTCGTGTCGGTAACGGAGCAGATCGAGCCGAACATGCTGACCCAGTTCAACCAGCAAAATGCGGCCACCTTCCAGGGCGTGCCGGCGCCCGGCGTGACCCTGGGCGACGCCGTGGCCTTCCTCGACGGTGTGGCGAAGACCCTGCCACCGGGCTTCAGCTACGACTGGCAATCGGACGCGCGCCAGTTCGCCACGGAAGGCAATGCCCTGCTGCTGGCTTTCCTGGCGGCCGTCGTCGTGATTTACCTGGTGCTGGCGGCCCAGTACGAGAGTCTGACCGACCCCTTGATCATCCTGATCACCGTGCCGCTGTCGATCTGCGGCGCCCTGATTCCGCTGGCGCTGGGTTACGCCACCATCAACATCTATACGCAGATCGGCCTCGTGACCTTGATCGGCTTGATCAGCAAACACGGCATTTTGATGGTGGAATTTGCCAATGAATTGCAGGTGCATGAGCAGCTGGACCGTATCAGCGCCATCCGCAAGGCGGCGCAAATCCGTTTGCGCCCGATCCTGATGACAACGGCCGCGATGGTGGTGGGCCTGGTGCCGCTGCTGTTCGCGTCCGGCGCCGGCGCCAACAGCCGTTTCGGCCTGGGCGTGGTGATCGTGTCGGGCATGTTGATTGGCACCTTCTTTACCCTGTTCGTGCTGCCCACCGTGTACACCTTTTTGGCCCGCCGCCACACGGCCGACCATGCCACGCCGCGTGCGCGCGATTTGTCGCAGGCGCTGAAGGAATCCCTATGAAAAATTACCGCTATCTTGTCTCCCTTTTCCCCGTGCTGGCCGGCTGCGCCGTCAGCCCCGCTTATGTGACGCCGGGCACGCCCGACGTCCATCTGGCCAGCCCGCAGCAGTCGCAATTCGCACCTGGCAAGACGGCTGCCAGCGAGGCCGCCTGGTGGACGTTTTTCGACGATGCGCGCCTGTCGCAGCTGATCGCCAGCGCGCTCGAACACAATCTCGATATCGCGCAGGCGCAGGCGAACCTGCTGGCCGCGCGCGCCGTCTTCGACGAGCGCCGCCTCGATGAACTGCCTGCCGTCACAGGCCAGGCGGGATGGCAGCGCAAGATGCAGCAAGATACGCCCGATAGCCGCGCCGCCAGCGCCAGCACGCGCGTGGGGTTCGACGCGCAATGGGAAATCGACCTGTTCGGCCGCCTGGCGCATATCACCCGCTCGGCGCAGGCGCGCGCCGACGCGGCGCAGGCGGACTTGCGGCAAGTGCAGCTGACGATTGCCGCCGAGGTGGCGCGCAATTACTACGACGCCCTGGGCTACCAGCAAAACCTGGTGCTGACGCAGGCGCAGGTGCAAAGCTGGCGCGATACGGTGGCCCTGATCGACGCGCGCATACGCGCCGGCAGCGGCTTGCCGGAAGAGCGCCACAATGCGCTGGCCAACCTGGCGCGCAGCGAGGCGGCCATTCCTCCCTTGCAAGCGGGCTTGCGCCAGGCGCAGTACCGGCTCGATGTGCTGAGCGGGCAGCGACCTGGCACAGACACTGCGGGCGCCATCGCCCTGGCGACCATGCTGCGGCAGCAGGCGCCGCTGGCGGGCCAGCTACCGCTCGGCGACGTCAACCAGCTGATCAAGCGCCGTCCCGACGTGGTGCGTGCCGAACGCCTGCTGGCCGCTTCCAGCGAAGACGTGGGGGCCGCCACGGCCGACCTGTATCCGCGCCTCAGCCTGGGTGGCTTTTTGGGCTTCTTCGCGCTGCGCGGCAGCGGCGTGTTCGACGGCGGCGCGCGCGCCTTCGAGGTAGCGCCCTCCGTCACTTATCCAGCCTTCCGGCTGGGCAGCGTCAAGGCACGCTTGCGCGGCACGCAAGCAGAGGCGCAGGGCGCCCTGGCGCGCTATGCGCAAGCCATCCTGGTGGCGCAGGAAGAAGTGGAAAACGCCGTTACGCAGCTGGCGGAAAACCAGGCGCGATTGGCCTCCTTGCTGCAGTCGGCGCGCCACGGCAATGCGGCCCTCGGCATCGCCAGCACGCGCTATGCGGGCGGCGCCGGCAGCTATCAGGCGGTGCTGGAAAACCAGCGCGCCTTGTACGATATCCGGCGCGAAGCGCTGCTGGCGGAAACGGCGTCCTACATCGATGCGATCGCCCTGTACAAGGCGCTGGGATGGGGGCACACTATGTAGCATTTTTCGCTCAGGAGGAGATGCGATGTTCACACAAGGCAGCTGGCTGAATCCACCGCAAACATGGTCCGCCGACGGTGCGCAGTTGCGCGTCACGACGGATGAAAAAACCGACTTCTGGCGCAAGACTTCGTATGGTTTTATCCGCGACAGCGGCCACTTTTTCGGCACGGACATCGACGGCGATTTTACGGCGCAGCTGCACGTGGCGGCGCAGTACGCTGCGCTGTACGACCAGGCCGGCATGATGGTGCGCATCGACGAACAAAACTGGATCAAATGCGGTGTCGAATTTTCCGATGGCCAGCTCTTATTGAGCACGGTATTGACGCTGGAAAAATCGGATTGGGCCGTCAGCCTTGCCCCTGCCATGTCAGACGGTTTCTGGCTGCGCGTGACGGTGCAGAAGGGCGTGATCCGCGTGCAGTATTCGACCGATGGCCGGCGCTGGCCGCTGCTGCGTCTGGCGCCGTTTCCCGAGGCCAGCAACTACCGCGTGGGACCCATGTGCTGCACGCCGGAACGCGGTGAGCTGGAAGTGGTTTTTTCCCGTTTTTCCATCGCTCCGGCGCAGCAAAAAGACTTGCATGATTTGAGCTAGATCAAGCCACCCACGTCTCGTGCAAATGGCGCCACAGCAGCGTTCCAGCCGGTGTTTTGTCATACACGACGGTCGACAGCCGCTCGGTGCTGTCGCCGCCTGGCAACGACTGGCATTCGCGGTAAGTCACGCTGGCGCCGGCGGCGCTTTCCTGGATCAATGTCAGGTCGGTAATGCGCATGGCGAGGTCCGGACGGCTACCGCCAGCGGCGCGGAAAAACGTTGTTAAGCCGGCGCCATCAAGCTGCTGGCCGCCGGGCGCCACCATCGTGAAATCGGGCGAAAAACGCGCCAGCAATGCGGCGCAATGGTCCGGCGCCGTGGTCTCGCCAGCGAGCCATGCGCGGATCAGCACATGCGTGGACAAGACGTCGTCAAAATAGGGATTCGTTGCATTCATTTTTTTGCTACTCCATGGTGATGTAATAGGTCGAGAACGGCGCGGTTGTCGATGCGCATGCATAGCGCCAAAGGCAGTACGCACGAGGCGGCGGCCAGCGCAAAGCACCAGTGGAAAACCTGCGCCGCACGCAGGTGCTGGGCGGCGTCATCCAGCGACGAAATTCCCTGCGCCGCCAGCAAGCCATTCAGCAGTACGCTGAGCAGCGCCACGCCCAGGCAAAAGCCCAATTGGCGGTTGATATTCCACACGGCGCTGGCCTGGCTCAATTGCGCGTCCGGCGTGCGCAAAAACGCCGTGCTTTGCGCCGTGCTGCTGCACAAGCCGCCGCCAAAGCCCATCACGGCATACGCGCCGGCCAGCGAGAATAATTGACCCGCCGCGTCCACCCACAGCAGCATCAGCATGCCCGCCGCCTGCAGCAGGGCGCCAGCGATAAACAAGGGTTGCGGACCCAGGCGGCGATAACTTTTACCGGTGAGCGAAATGGCCGCAAACGAGGCCAACGCCCACGGCAGCATCAGCGCACCCGCCGTCGACGCCGACATGCCCAGCACGCCCTGCAGGTACAGCATGGCCAGCAAGCTCACGCCCATGAAGAGGCCCGGCACCAGCAAATACATGAGCATGGAAATGCGCAGCAGCGGTTCGGCAGCCAGACGCAGGTTGAGCAGCGGCGTGGATTTGCGCAGCGCGCCGCGTACATAGCCCCACGCGCAGACGGCGCCCAGCGCCAGCACGCCGGCTCCAGCGGCCAACTCGCCCGGCGTACCCAGCATGGTCAGGCCCAGCAATAGCAGCAAAATCGCCGTGCTGCCCGCCAGCAGGCCGCTCACATCGAGGCGGGGAACGGCCGCGCGCGGCGGGTCGGGACGCAGCCAGCAGGCGGCCAGCAGCAGCGCCAGCGCGGCAAATGGCACGTTCAGATAAAAAATCCAGCGCCACGACAGGCTGTCGACGATCACGCCGCCCAGCGCAGGCGAGAAGGCGGGCGCCAGCAAGCCCACCAGCATGATGACGGAAGACAGGCCGGGGCGCTCGGCAGGCTGGTACAGCTGGTAGGTCATGCTTTGCCCCAGCGGAATGAGCAAGCCGCCGCCCAGGCCCTGCACGCAGCGCCAGATAATCAGCGCCTCGATCGACGGCGCCAGGCCCGCGCCGATGCTGGCGCATAAAAAAGTTAGCAACGATGCCATGAACACGGTTTTGCTGCCATAATAGGCAGCCAGCCAGGCGCTGGCCGGGATGACGATAGTCAGGCCGAGGATATAGCCGGTGCTGATCCAGGCCAGCTGCGCCACCGAGGCGTGCAAGGCATGGCCGATGTCGGGATAAGCGACGCTGGTGATGAACATGTTGATCAGGTCGACGAAAAACCCCAGCAGATAGATGGCCGCGACCTTTTTGCGATAGTCCATGGTGCTCCGAATGGCAAACAGCCAGCTTAAGCGCCCAGCGTCATTTGCGTAACGGGCCAGCTCCGATTACACTGTCAAATAAATTTTGACAAACCTCTACAACCCGCCTGCCTCCTCATTCTTATTTATGATCAGTCTTGACCGCCTGGGTATTTTCATCGCCATCGTCGACGCCGGTTCCCTGACGGCGGCCGCCGCCGTGCTGGGCCAGAGCAAGGCCGTCGTCAGCTTCAACTTGAAACAGCTGGAGGCGGAGCTGGGCGTGTCGCTGCTCACGCGCAGCACGCGCAGCCTGGCGCTGACCGACGTGGGGCGGCGTTTTTACGAAGATTGCCAGCGCGTGCTGAGCGAAGCGCATGGCGCCATCGAGACGGCGCGCCAGGGACACCAGGGCTTGCGCGGCACCCTGCGCCTGACCACCACCGTCGAATACGGCAGCCGCACGGTGATCCCCGCGCTGATCGCCTTCGCCGCCGCCCACCCGCAGCTGCAGATCCAGCATTCCTCGTCGTCCTCGCATGAAGACCTGATCTCGGGCGGCTATGACCTGGCCATCCGCATGGGCTCACTCAACGATTCGAGCTACCGCGCTTCGCTGGTGGAGCGCTACGCCATCTGGCCCGTCGCCTCGCCCGCCTACCTGGCCAGCCTGCCTGGCAGGGACATCGCCACCTTGCCCGACTTGCAGCGCGCGCGCTGGCTGGCGCATAGCCGACTCAGCACGCCCCTGCGCTGGGACGTGCAGACACCCGCAGGCCCCGCCGCCTTCACCGCGCAGGACGATGCCGCCATCCATTCCGACTCCGCCTCGGCCCTGCTGGGCTTTGCCCTGGGCGGCTGCGGCGTGGCCCTGCTGCCGCAATGGCAGGTGGAAGGGGAAGTGCGCGCGGGACGCCTGCGCCACCTGCTGCCCGACGTCATCTTCCCTCAGCAGGGCGTGTATGCCGTGTATCCGAACACCCAGCATATTGCGGAAAAGGTGCGCGCCTTTATCGATTTTTTGCGCGCTTTTGTGGGCACGCCAGACTGAGGGTTCACGTGGCGCCACGGCGCCCATGTCACGTCGATAATACTTGTTGAATATAACGATTTCCAGGGGGCAAACGAGCGCCCCTTTCGTTTTTCACGGCCTACACTGAAAGGACGTTGTTCACCGATTGGAGATCATCATGGCACACACATTGGCAGCAGTTTTCGTCCTGCGCGACATGGCCGAGCGCGCCCGGCACGACCTGATCACGGCTGGCCTTCCCGGCGCCAGCATCCGCCTGCACGATGCGGGCAGTGACGATATTTCCGCCACGGAAAACATCCGCCGCGACGATAGCGACAGCCTGCTCGACAACATCAAGCATTTCTTTACGGACCTGTTCGGCGGCCACGCCGACCGCCACATCTATGCGGAAGCCGTGCGGCGCGGGCATGTCGTGCTGACCCTGGAAGGGGCCAGCGACGCCGATATTCAGCGCGCCACCGACATCGTCGAGCGCTACGCGCCGCTTGACATCGATGCGCACGCCGACCACTGGCGCGCGGGCGGCTGGCAAGGCATGCCGCAAAACGACAGCGCGATGCGCCAGGGCGCCAGCATGCAGTCAAGCGCGCCATCGCAGCAGGGCACGTCCGCCGGCAACCTGAACGAAGCGGCGGCAGCGTCGCAGCAATTTGCGGGCGGCATGGCATCGCCGTCGCCGTCCGGCACGGGCGCCAACGTGCGCCGCTATCCGAGCGCCGACAACCTGCCCGGCACCAGCTACGACGACGAGCAGTATTACCGCAACCACTGGAGCAGCCAGTATGCGTCCAGCGGCGGGCGCTTCGACGACTACGATCCCGCCTACCGCTATGGCCATTCGATGGCGGGTAGCGACAGCTATCGGGGCCGCCCGTGGGATGAGGTGGAGGCGGACCTGCGTTCCACGTGGGAACACACGTATCCGCAATCGGCGTGGGACAACTTCAGGGCGGCCGTACGGCACGGCTGGGAACGCATCACGTCCTGAAGCTGGGGCGATGGCGCCCCTCAGCGCCCCTCGTGCGTCAGCTGCAGGAAGTGGTTCAGGATATGAAAGTGGTCTTCGAAGAATTGCTCTTCCATGGCCGGCAGCGATACCACGGGCACCCACTCGGCCAGCGCCGCATCGTCGGCCGCCGTCACGGCCGGCAGCTGGCGCGTCTTCAAATCGAAGTAATGCGCATGCGTAATGGTGCGCCCGCGTTGGCTGCGGTCCGGATGGTCGAACACGGCCACGCCGACCAGCGCCTCGACGAGGGTGGGTGCCAGCACGCCCAGCTGGGTTTCTTCCGCCAACTCGCGCAGGGCGCCCTGCAGCAGGCGTTCACGCGGCTCCAAAAAGCCGCCGGGCAGGGCCCAGAGGCCCTTGCCCGGATAACCGCCGCGGCGCACGAGCAAGACGTGGCCCCCTGTCTGCACCAGCGCGTCGACGGTGCAAAAGATGGGCGCATACGGCGCCGTGCGCCAGCGCGCCTTGTAAGCCTCGATGGCGCGGTATTCCTGCACCAGCGGCGCGTACCACGGCAACAAGGTCCACGCTTTTAAATACTGGCCGATGGCCGCCGGCAACAGCTGCGCCACGGCGCTCAGCGACACATCCACGTCCTCTGCCTCGAACAGCACGTTGCGAATCGCCGTCGCGCCGATGGGTGAGCCTGCGTCGATCTCCAGGTTCAGCAGCTGCCAGTGCGGGAAGTGGTGCAGATAATAACTGGTGGCATCCTTGAAGCAAGCCACCAGAGTGACGCGCTGCGCCGCGGGCACGGCGTCCGCCACGGCGCGCCGCACGGCATCGGCCCACAGGCCATCATCGTAGTAATCGCGCACGGCCACGTAATGCACGCGCGCGCGCTGCGCCTCGGGCAGGATGGCGGCGATCATGGCAGCCCGCTCCTGCCACGTAAACGGATTCTTCGGGCTACGCGCATGGAAGGCGGAACCGAGCACCACCACCACCTTGGCGGCGGTGTCCAGCGCCGTTTGCAGCAAGCCGGCATGGCCATTGTGAAAAGGCTGGAAGCGGCCGATCAGGATGGCTGCGTCGGCAGAATAGGCTGGGGTCATGCGTCGTCTCCGGTGGGGTAATGGGCGGCGATCGGCAATTGGCGGCCGCTGCCAAAGGCGCGCGAGCGCGCGCGGATGATGGGCGCCGCCTGGCGCCGCTTGTATTCGTTGCGGGCGACCATGCCGAGGATGCGCGACACCAGCGCCCGCCCCTCATCCGTCTCGCGCAGCTGGTCGACCAGAGTCAGCGCTTGCGCACTTTCTGCCGCCGGCAGGCGCCGTCCCTCGATATGCCACTTCAAGATTTCATCGAGCACGGGATAGGGCGGCAAGCTGTCCGTGTCGCGCTGGCCCGGCGCCAGTTCCGCCGACGGGGGTTTCTCCAGCACGGCGACAGGAATCAGTGCACGCCCGGCGCTGGCGTTGAGATGGCGCGACAGGGCGAACACCTCGGTTTTATACAGGTCGCCGATCAGCCCCAGTCCCCCGTTCGTGTCGCCGTACAGGGTGCAGTAGCCAACCGAGATTTCGCTCTTGTTGCCGGTGGTGAGCAGCAGGGCGCCGAAGGCATTCGAGTATTCCATCAGGATCGTGCCGCGCACCCTGGCCTGCAGGTTTTCCAGCGGCAGCCCCTGCAGCTTGCCGTCGAAGGCGGTCGCGTAGCCGGCCTCGTACTGCGCCACGATGTCGCGTATCGGGTGCGTGGTCAGCGCGATGCCGAGGTTGGCGCACAGGGCGACGGAATCGGTGACGGAGCCGGCGCTGGAAAAGACGGACGGCATGGTGATGGCCGCCACGTTGTCCGCGCCGAGCGCTTCAACGGCCAGGGCCAGGGTCAGCGCCGAATCGATGCCGCCCGAGCAGCCGACGACGACTTTGCTAAAACCGCAGCGGCGCGCGTAGTCGCGCAAACCCAGCACAATCTGGCGCCGCGCAAATTCGACGGCGGGAATGCCTTCCGGGTCGGGCACGGGGAAGGGCTGGCCATCGGGCTGCGCGAAACTGCCATCGGCAAAGCGCAGCAATTGAAAATCCTCGACGAAGCGGGCCGCCTCGAATTGCACGCCCTGGCTGGGCGAGATGGCGAACGAGGCGCCGTCGAAGACGAGTTGATCCTGGCCGCCCACCTGGTTGACGAACAGCAGGGGCAAGCTGACGCGCTTGCAGGCGGCGCCAAACACGGCGTGGCGCTGCGCGCGCTTGCCGATGTCGGACGGGCTGGCATTGATGCTGACGACCAGGTCGGGCCGGGCCGCGTGCAGGGCCTCGAAAGGGTTGACGGCGTAGGCGCGGCCATCGTCGTTCCAGCCATCCTCGCAAATCATGAAACCCACCTTGCAGCCGGCGATGGGCAAAATGCAGGCGCCGGGCGGACCCGGCTCGAAATGGCGGCCCTCGTCGAAGATGCCATAGGTGGGCAGCAGCTGCTTGTAGTATTCGGCCACGATGCGCCCGTCGCGGATGGCCAGCAAGGCGTTATACAGCGGCTTGCCAACGCCGGGATTGGGCCGCGCCGCGCCGATGACGGTGACCAGCGCCGGCCAGCGCGTGGATGCTTGCAGCAGCTTATCCAGCGCCTGCTGCATGTCGCGCAGGAAGGCGGCATCCTCGAACAGGTCGCCCGGGTAATACGCGCATAGCGACAGTTCGGGGCACACCAGCAAGTCGGCGCCATCGCTGCTGGCGCGCTGCATGCGCGCGACGATGGCACCGACATTGGCGTCGAAGTCGCCCACGGTGGGATTCATCTGGGCGAGGGCGATGGTCAGCATGGTAATCCTTTATTGCTTACGCATAATGGTGGCACTTGAGACCACTATCCTGCCTGAAAACGGTTCTGATGGTACTGATGCAATCGTGCAAGACTGCCGATCAAGCCGCTACAAGGTCTTGAGCCAGGCCCGCAAGCGCGTGCGCGCATTCGCATACGGCGACGAGGTATTGAACTGGATCATGCGTCCCATCGTGTAATGCGTGTACCAGGGCTGGCCATACAGCTGCGCATCGTCGTGCGCCTCGATCAGCGCCAGCAACTGGTTCTTCGCCTGTTCCAGGCGTTGCAGCAAGTCTTCCATGCCCAGTTCAGCATAGTCGGTATAGAAGCGCTGCGCCAGTTTCCCAAGAGCGTTCCACGTGAAACCTTCGGCGGGAAAGGCGATGTCCTCCATGCGTTTACCGTCGCGCAGCTGCGCGTGCCAGTGCAAGACCAGCTCGTTCCATCCCAGCAGATACGCGAGCAGATCGCACACGCTCATGCGCGTGCCCTTCACTTGCCCCTCCAGCACGGGTGCGCGCGCCAAGGCCGGTGGCACGCGCGCCAGCTCCTGCGCCAGCTTGGCGTACGTGGTGCTAATCGCCTCGACCAGTTCCTGCTTGCTGTTCGGGATAGCCATCACGCAGCCTTCACGACAGGCAAGCCGGCCGCCTGCCAGTCATCATAGCCGCTGCCGAGACGGCGCGCCTGCAAGCCGTGCTGGCGCAAGGCCGCCACGGCCTGCACGGACAGCACGCAATACGGGCCGCGGCAATACGCGGCGAATTCCTGGTTGGCAGGCAACTCGGCCAGGCGGCGCTGCAAGTCTTCAAGGGGAATATTGATCGCACCGGGCAAGTGGCCGGCAGCAAACTCCTGCGCGGGCCGCACGTCGAGCACGGTGATACTGGCTTCCTGCATGCGTGAGAGCAGCTCCTCGCCCGTGATCGCTTCCCCGTGGTCACCCCGGCTCAGCGCCTGCAACTCGCTGCGCTGATGCTGCGCATACAGCGCCAGCGCATCGAGCAACTGCATGACAGGGCCGCTGCCGAGCCGGTACAGCACGCGCTTGCCGTCACGGCGCGCCTGCACGAAGCCGGCGCGCCGCAACTGCTGCAAATGCTGGGACGTGTTCGCCACGGACAGGCCCGTCAACTCCACCAGTTGCTCCACCGCATACTCGCCCTGCGCGATTTGCTCGAGCAGGCGCAGACGCGGCGCGCTGCCCAAAATATGGGCAAACCCGGCGGAACCGGTGAGAAATTCGATTTCGGCATTTTTCATTGACACGATGCTAGCACCCTTATAACATTCAATCAAACAATTGAATGTTATAAGGTGACAGCAATGCAAATACTCTGGCTTGATGCCTTGGCGATCGGTGTGGGCGCGACGGCGGTGATGGATGTGTGGGCGCTAGCGTTAAAGCGCTTCTGGTGCATTCCCTCACTGAACTTTACGATGGTGTGACGCTGGCTCGGTCATCTGCCGCGCGGCACAGTGACGCATGTCAAGATCGCCCAGGCGGCGCCCGTGCGCGATGAAGCGATCCTGGGCTGGACCGCCCATTACGTGATCGGCGTGCTGTTTGCGGCCGTGCTGCTGGCGCTGGTGGGACAGGAGTGGGTGCAACAGCCGACGTTCGCGCCGGCGCTGCTGGCAGGCCTCGTGAGCGTGGCCGCGCCGTTTTGCATCTTGCAGCCGGGCATGGGCGCCGGCGTCGCCGCCAGCAAGACGCCGCATCCGACCGCCGCCCGCCTGCGCAGCCTGATGGCCCACACGGCGTTCGGCATCGGCCTGTACCTGGCGGCCCTGCTGTGGTCGACCGTGCGTTAAGACGTCATTGGCGGCACGGGTGCCGGCGCCGCAGTCGGTGCGGGTACCGCCGCCGAGATGGCCGGCGTCTCCGGCTGCGCCGGTACGCTGCTCAGCACCATCGTGCTGGGCTTGGCAATCGCGATATGCGCCTCGTCCAGGCGCTTGAGCAGCTCGAACAGCAGGGCGCTGCGGATGCCTGACGTCAGGCGCGGCGACGAGGCATAGCCGGTGGCGTTGAACAGCAACAAGCCATTGTCGATGCCGTCGAGCTGCACGCTGGGCGCCGGCGTGTCGAGCACGTCAGGATTGTCGACAAAGGCGGACAGGATCAGCGCGCGCGCCGCTTGCGCATCCGTGCCCAGCGGCAGCGGCAACTTGACCTGCACCAGGCCCAACGGATTGGCCAGGGTGACGTTGCGCACCGTCTTGGTGATGAATTCCGAGTTCGGCACGATTACCGTGGAACGGTCGCCCAATTGAATTTCCGTGGCGCGTACATTGATGCGGCGAATGTCGCCTTCCACGCCGCCCAGCGAGACCCAGTCGCCCACTTTGACGGGGCGCTCGGCCAGCAGGATCAGGCCGGACACAAAGTTCTGCACCACCGCCTGCAAGCCAAAACCGATACCCACCGACAAGGCCGACGCCACCCACGCGATGCGTTCCAGGCCGATGCCGGCCGCCGACAAGGCCAGCGCCACGGCCAGCACGCCGCCGATATAGCCAAACAGGGTGATGAACGACACTTGCATGCCGGAATCGAGATTGGTGGTCGGCAAATAACTATTTTGCAGCCAGCGCTTGAACAGGCCCAGCGCAACAAAGCCCACCACCAGCACCAGCAGGGCCTGGATCAGCGCGGCAGGGCGGATCGCCACCTCGCCGATGGCCAGGCCATCCTGCAGCTTGCCGACCCGTTGGAACAGTTCGCCCGGCCCTTCGCCGAACGGCGCCAGCAGCAGCATCAGGGCCAGCAGCACGACGATGGCGCGGCCGATGCCCGACAACAGCACGGCCGCCTGGTCGCGCGCCTTGGGCGTGGCCAGCACGGGGTTGACGGCGTCCGGCGGCGGCGGGGTGGAGGCCAGCAGCATGCAGATATCATCGACCAGCACCGTCAGCAGATAAGTGCTGCCCACCACCACCATGACCCAGGCGATTTGCTTGGCGACAAAACTGCCGAAGGCCACATAACCGACCAGCAAGCTGATGACGCTAGACGCCAGCGCCAACCACAGCAGCACCGTGACGCAACGCAGCCACAGCGGCGTGACCAGGGTGGCAGGATCGGCCTCGCGCAACCGGCGCCAGCAGCGCTCGGCGCGCATCAAGCCATAGGCGATGGTCGTGCTCATCACCAGGGCGACGATGCAATTGACGGCCACGGCCGTCGACAGGCCCGCATTGATGACGATGGTGACCCGTTCCGTCGCCCACACCAGCACCACGATGAAGGCAAACGTCGAGGGGAAATGGCGCAAGCGGTGCGCCAGCGCATCGGGCAAGGGCAACAAGCGCCACGATACGCGCCAGGGCGACAGCAGCGCATGGCCCAGGCCCGCCGTAAAACCGGCAAAACAGATGATGCCGATCAAGCTGCTGAGGAAAGTCGAGGTTTTTTCAGACAGGCCGCCATCCCAGCGCAGCCCCATGGCCAGCAATTCGGCCACCAGCCCCGGCGTAGCCAGCGCCAGCACCAGCACGGCCAGCGCATGCAAGGAGCGGCGCAAACGGCCATGCGGCACGCGCGTGGCCGTCACCACCAGCAGATAGCGCGAAATCCAGACGCTGGCGCCGATCACCGCCACGATGCCGGCCAGCAAACCGCCCCAGGCCGACCACGGCGTGGCGCGTGCGGCGTTGGCCAACTCCAGCTCCAGCGCCCGCAGGCGTTGCAGATTCTGCGGCAATTCGCCATGCAGCTGTTTCCAGAAAGAACCGGCCAGGATCGACGCCGTACGCTCGCCCAGGCGCGCCTGCAACTGCGCGCGGCGCGCCGTCGATACTTGCTCGGACGCCTGCGTCGCTTCCACGGCCAGCAATCGCGCCAGCTTCACCTGCGCATCGAGCGCGCTGCTGGTACGGTCCAGCTGGCTGCGCTGCGCCGCCACGTCAGGAGCATCTTTCGTGCCCGCCGCCGGCTTGCCCAGCTCGGCCAGCCGCGCCTGCACGCTGGAGAGCGTGGGCGAGAGCGACTCGGCCACCTTGTCCGCCTCGGCGCTGGCCGCCAGCGCATCGGCGCGCATCTGCGACAGGGTCGCGTCATCGAGATCGGTCTCGCCATCGAGCGCCTTCTGGATCGTGGTGATCTGCTTGCGCAAGCCATCGAGGCGCTGATCGGCCGTGGCCGCATCGTCGACGGGCTGCGACCAGGCCGGCGGCGCAGATAGCGAGCACGCCAGCAGCAGAGTCAGCAGGAAGGGGAAGAAACGGAGACGGAAAGAAGTCATGCGGACCTATGGCTGAAAATGAGAAAACTGCCGGATTGGCAGCGGCACCGGTCATGGCATGCTGCCAGGCGGGTGCCTGTCAATATAGCTGAAAACACGCGCAAGCCGCAGGATAGGCGGAACTGGCGTGTGCCCCGGGGAGAAACTAGGCATATTGCCCTATGGAAATATCACAAAAAAAGGTCTAGGATCGTCCTCCGCTTGGCGGCGCGGCACCCATCTGCACGCCGCCGACCTTTTGACCATTCCCTCCGTATTGAGACAGCCATGAAGTTTTTATCCAACCTGACCATCGGCACACGGCTCGCCGTAGGCTTTGGCGCCATCGGCGCCATGCTGATCATCATCTCCTGTCTGGGCATTGCCATGCTGGGCAAGATCAACCAGGGCACCGGCCATGTCGTGCATGACAGCATGCCGAAGATTGAGCTCGCCAACAGCGTGTCGGCCAACATCAACGACATCGCCATTGCCCTGCGCAACATGATGCTCAGCGCCGATCCGGCCGACCAGCGCAAACAAACCGACGCCATCCTGGCCGCGCGCCAGGCGGCTGCCGGCAATCTCGGCAAGCTCGCACGCATGCTCGATTCCGACCGCGAACGCGCGTTGCTGGCCAAGATGAACGACGCTAACGCGCGCTACGCGCAGGGACAGGAAGTGCTACTTGAACTGATCAAGAACGGCACGCCAAACGACAGCAGCGCCTACCTGTACGGCCAGCTGCGTCCCGTATTGCTTGTCTACAAGCAGTTGATTGCCGAACAGATCAGTTTACAAAATACCCTGGCCAATACGGCGGGCGACAACGCCAATGCCACCTATGCCAACACCCGCACCTTGCTGATCAGCATGTCGCTGGCGGCGCTGGCCATCGCGGCGGCATTGGCGTATGGCATCACGCGCTCCATCACCGTTCCTGCCACCATCGCGCTGCAAGTGGCCAACACGGTGGCCGCAGGCGATTTGCGCAGTCAGATCACCGTGCAGTCGCGCGATGAAATGGGACAACTGTTACAGGCGCTCAAGCGCATGAACGACAACCTGGCGCACACGGTGGGCGCGGTGCGCGCCGGTACGGAAACGATCGCCTCGGCCTCGTCCGAAGTGGCGGCGGGCAGCCTGGACCTGTCTGCCCGCACGGAGCAGCAAGCCAGTTCGCTGGAAGAGACAGCCTCATCCATGGAAGAGCTGACCTCGACCGTCAAGCAGAATGCCGACAATGCGCGCCAGGCGCATGTGCTGGCCGACACGGCCTCCGGCGTGGCGCAGCGTGGCGGCGCCGTCATCGCGCAAGTGGTGGCGACCATGCGGCAAATCGACGCCTCATCGAACAAGATTGCCGACATCATCGGCGTCATCGATGGCATCGCTTTCCAGACCAACATTCTTGCCTTGAACGCGGCCGTGGAAGCGGCGCGCGCGGGCGAGCAGGGACGCGGCTTTGCCGTCGTGGCCACGGAAGTGCGCAGCCTGGCGCACCGCTCGGCTGCCGCGGCCAAGGAAATCAAGACCCTGATCGACGACTCGACCCAGACGGTGGCGGCCGGCAGTGAACTCGTGCATCAAGCCGGCAACACCATGAGCGACCTGGTGGGCAGCGTGCGCCGCGTCACCGATATCATGGCCGAGATCACCTCCGCCAGCGCGGAACAGACGGCTGGCATCGAACAAATCAACCAGGCTATCAACGAAATGGACAACGTCACCCAGCAAAACGCGGCCCTGGTGGAAGAGTCGGCGGCCGCCGCCGCTGCCATGCAAGAGCAGGCGGCAACCTTGGCGCAAATGGTGAGCATCTTCAAGCTCGATGCGAACATACAGGCCGCCAGGCCGGCCTTCGCCACGCGTGCGTCGGCAGTCAGAAAAGCCGTGCGGCGTGATCCATCGCCATCGGACTGGGAAGAATTCTGACCAGAAAAACTCAAGGATGGGCACTGTCCAGCTTACATCTTGGCCAACAGCCCTCGCAGCAGCAACTCCAATGCGGCAATACCTTGTGCCAATCGCGCATTACCGTCATCACCGTCCGCAATCCAGAACGCCGCTTCGGCCAGGCTGCCATAGATCAGCGAAGCCAATGCCTGCGGGCTGGCTTCGGCCACAACGCCTTGCTGTATCAGCTTGTCGATGAGCCGCTGCATCGACTCGATGCAGTGACGCTGCGAGGCTGGTGAAGTACCGCCCAGCACGGCCCTGGCGTCGCGCAACACGATGCGCTGGATTTCTGGCTCAAGTGCCATCTCCAGATAGGCACGGCAGCGAATGCGAAAGCCTTCCCACGCATCGTCGGCGCCATCCGAAATGGCTTGCAGGCGGTCATCTATTTCAGCGTCGATGTGTTCCACCACCGCCTCCAGCAAGCCCTTTTTGTCGCCAAAGTGGTGATAGAGCGCGCCACGGGTCAGCCCCACCTGTGCGGTGAGGTCATCCATGGAGGTGTTGGCATAGCCCCGCTCACTGAAGACTTTGCGGGCAGTGGCCAGTAACGAGGCACGGGTTTCTTCCATTTCGGCACGGGTGCGGCGGACCATTATTTTCTCCTTACATACATACCGTATGATTGTTTACATGCAGTGCGTATGAATATATAATTTATACATACGCACTGTATGTATTATCGCTGCGGCATGTCGCCATGGCAAGCACAACATTCTGGAGAGCAATTGCCACGCCGTCGCAATTGCGTGGCAGCTACCCGACGGCGCCTGATACCGGCGCAACCTGTTTACCTAACGCAAGGATCTGAATCATGAGCACGTCTCCAAACGCGGCAGCAAAAACCTCGGTTCGGCACCCCTGGCTAGCCGTCACCGCCGTCGGCATTGCCACCTTCTCGGTAGTGACGACGGAAATGCTCCCGGTCGGACTGCTGACGCCGATTGCCGACACCCTGGACACCTCCACCGGAACCGCCGGCCTGATGATCTCACTGCCTGCATTGCTGGCGGCCTTGTTCGCGCCGCTGGTCGTGATCATATCGGGCGGCATGGACAGGCGCAAAATTCTGTGTGGCTTGCTGGGCTTATTGGCAATCGCCAACATTGCCTCGGCATTGGCTCCCAGCATGGCCTGGATGCTGGCTGCCCGGGTTCTCGTCGGCTTTTGCATGGGGGGTATCTGGGCCATTGCCGGTGGCCTGGCTTCCCGGCTTGTTCCGGCTCACGCCATCGGGTTGGCAACGTCCATCATCTTCGGTGGCGTGGCAGCCGCTTCCGTACTGGGTGTGCCGCTCGGAGCGCTGATCGGCGACTTTGCAGGATGGCGCTGGGCCTTTGGCGTCATGGCGCTGTGTAGCGGCCTGGTACTGGTTCTGCATCTGGCCGTCATTCCCGCGCTGCCCGTTGCCAGTTCGGCGACCATGCGCCAGTTCTGTGAACAGCTGGGCAAGCGGAAACTGCAAATCGGGTTGCTTCTGACACTACTGCTGGTGGCCGGCCACTTCATGGCCTTTACCTTCGTGCGTCCGCTACTGTTGTCGGTGTCGGGGTTCGATACGCAATGGCTTAGCGCACTGCTATTCTTCTATGGCTTCGCAGGTATAGTCGGCAACTTCCTGGCTGGCATCTTCGCTGTGCGGCGCACGGCGTTATCCTTGATAATGATCTCGATGGGCCTGCTGCTCGCGCCGGTGCTGTTCCTGACTGTCGGTGATTCCAACCTCGGCGGTGGCATGGTGCTGCTGGCTTGGGGACTGGCCTATGGCGGTGTCTCGGTCGGTCTGATGACGTTGATGATGAAAGCAGCACCGCAAGCCGTGGAGATTGCCACTGCGCTGTATGTGGGTGTGTTCAATGTCGGCATTGCATTCGGGGCATGGGCAGGTGGCCAGGTTGTCGATGGCCTTGGCCTGCCAGCCAACCTCTGGCTGGCAGCTGGATTCGCCGCCGCAGCATTACTGCTGTCATTTGGTATTAGCCAGGCTGAACAAAAAATGAAAACCTCCGGTCACTGACTGAGTGGAGACTGTTATGAGCGATTGGATACTGGAGCGCCTTGCCAGCCATCTCTTCATTTAAGTATCCTGGCAAACTGATACGCCAAGGTTAACGGGTGCCCTGACTGGAAATTTTCCGGAAGTGCAGAGTGCCGAGCTGAAAAGCAAAACGCCAACCTGCATGGGTTGGCGTTTTGCGTAGAACTGTTCTTGGTGGCCCGGGGCGGAATCGGACCACCGACACAAGGATTTTCAAAATAAGGGCCAGCCTACTTCGCGCTTTCCATGGATTCCGCTGTGTCGAAAATATGCGCCAGCGCGCTTTCCATGGCGCCGGCAGTGGCGTCGCCGCTCTGGTTGGTGATGATGAAGACCCCAAGCTGATATTTAGGAACGACGTAGGCGTAGCTTTGCGCACGTGGCACGCCGCCATGGTGGACATAATGCGTGCCCAACTGGCGATTGCTACCGATGTTCCAGAAATAGCCAATGCTGAAGTCATCCTGAAAGCGTACCAGCGGCTTGTGCGATTCGACGACCGCGGGATTGGCGCTCAATTGCAGGCGCAGATACTTCGTCATATCCGGCATAGTCGACTTCAGGTTGCCCGCTGCCCCCCAAGGCAGTTGTGGCATCGCTGTTGTCATGACGGGATTGTCGCTATGGTAGCCGGGCGCTAGCCGGCCGGTATCCTTGGCTGTGATTCTCAGCTTGGTATCTTGCATGCCGGCTTCGCGCGCGATGAATTGCGTGAGCAGGACTTCATAGGGCATTCCGTAGATTTTTTCGAGAGTGTGCGCAATGAGTTCGGTACCGGCGCTTGAATAGGCGTAGTCCTTGCCAAGCGGACCTTTGATGCTGACTGTGTGCAAGTCCTGCCAGAATTGCTGTTGTCCGTAGTTGGCGTAGGCTGCATTGAGCTTTGCCGGCGTGGCGTGTGCAATGAAATCCTTCAATACGGTATTCACCTGCAATGGCAGCATGCCCGGCATATTGCTGGTGTGCGTGATCAAATGGCGCAAGCGAACTGGCTGCCCCTGCGACTGCAGGTTCGGGTAGGCGGCCGCCAGGTACTTTTGTATGGGATCGTCGAGCGCCACCTTCCCATCAAGCACAGCATTCGCCAGTAGCAGGCCAGCAAAAGTTTTGCTGACTGAGCCGATTTCATACAGCGTTGTATCGTTCGGCGGATTGGCTTTGCCGGTCTCCAGCTCGCCTTGATGCAGAATGAACTCCTTGCCGCGATAAACTACAGCAATCGAGGTCGCGTGTAGAAATTTTGACTGCAGCAGGGTGCTCGCGGTCTGGCTCATTGCCGCAGGAATGTCATGCGCAGGTGCTGTGGCTGCGGGCTTGCAAGCTGCCAGCACTAGTGTCATTCCAGTTATGATTGCGGCGAGTTTGGTCATCATGCGCACCATCCAGGGGGGAGGGGCATTCTCGCACAATGGGTTCAACGGTGACAGAAAAAAGTCACTCGTATGGTTTTTCCAGAGAGTGAACGGCGGTGCCTGATAAAAGAGAACGCCACCCGGAGGTGGCGTTTTCTTCTTGGCTCAATTTACGACTTTATTGAGCAGGAATAATAGCGAAAGGCGGAATCCGGCCTGCTTATTCCACCGTCACGGACTTCGCCAGATTGCGTGGCTTGTCCACATCCGTGCCCCGCGCCAGTGCCGTGTGATACGCCAGCAGTTGCAGCGCGACCACGTGCAGGATCGGCGACAGGTCGCCGTAGTGCTCGGGCAGGCGGATGACGTGCAAGCCTTCGCCGGAGCTGATGCGGGAATCCACGTCGGCGAAGACGTACAGCTGGCCGCCGCGGGCGCGTACTTCCTGCATGTTCGATTTGAGCTTTTCGATCAGGGCGTCGTTCGGCGCGATGGTGACGACCGGCATTTCATTCGTCACCAGGGCCAGCGGACCGTGTTTCAGTTCGCCGGCCGGATACGCTTCGGCGTGGATGTAAGAAATTTCCTTGAGTTTCAAGGCGCCTTCCAGGGCAATCGGGTAGTGCATGCCGCGGCCCAGGAAGAGGGCGTTTTCCTTGCGCGCGAATTCCTCGGACCAGGCGATGATTTGCGGTTCCAGTGCCAGCACGGACGCGATGGCGACGGGCAGATGGCGCATGGCTTTCAGGTGCGCCGCTTCCTGTTCTTCGGACAGGCGGCCATTGACTTGCGCCAGGCACAGGGTCAGCAGGAACAGGCCCGCCAGCTGCGTCGTGAACGCCTTGGTCGACGCCACGCCCACTTCCACGCCAGCGCGCGTGATGTAGGCCAGCGCGCATTCGCGCACCATGGCGCTGGTGGCCACGTTGCAGATGGTCAAGGTGTGCAGCATGCCCAGGCTGCGCGCATGTTTCAGGGCGGCCAGGGTATCGGCCGTCTCGCCGCTTTGCGAAATGGTGACGACCAGGGTGTTCGGGTGCGGCACGCTGTCGCGGTAGCGGTACTCGCTGGCCACTTCCACGCTGACGGGCACTTTGGCAATCGCTTCGATCCAGTACTTGGCCGTCATGCCCGCATACGAGCTGGTGCCGCAGGCCAGGATCAGCACGCGGTCGATCTGCTTGAAGATGGCATAGGCGTTGTCGCCGAACAGTTCCGGCATGATGCCCGTCACGCCTTCGAGCGTGTCGCCGATGGCGCGTGGCTGTTCAAAAATTTCCTTCTGCATGTAATGACGGTACGGGCCCAGCTCGGCCGCACCCGTATGCGCATGCACGGTTTTCACTTCGCGCTCGACGGGCTTGCCATCGACATCGACAATCCAGCAGCGCGACAATTGCAGGTCGACCACGTCGCCTTCTTCCAGGTAGATGATCTGGTCGGTCGTGCCGGCCAGGGCCATGGCGTCGGAGGCGACAAAATTTTCACCATTGCCCAGGCCGACGATCAGGGGCGAGCCCTGGCGCGCGGCGACCACGCGGTGCGGCTCGTCGCGGCAGAACACGGCAATCGCATACGCGCCATCGAGGCGTTTCACGGCCTGCTGCACGGTCTCGAACAGGTCGCCGTTGTACATGTGCTCGACCAGGTGGGCGATCACTTCCGTGTCCGTCTGACTCTGGAAGACGTAACCCAAGGCCGTCAGTTCGGCGCGCAGTTCATCATGGTTTTCAATGATGCCGTTATGCACCAACGCCACGCGGGCGTTCTCTTCCGTTGGGGAAAAGTGCGGATGGGCATTGAAGGAAACAGGGGCGCCATGCGTGGCCCAGCGCGTGTGGGCGATGCCCGTAAAACCGCTCAAGCCTTCTTCGGCGATCTGCTTTTCCAGCTCGGCCACGCGCGAGGTGGAGCGCGAACGCTGCAAACGGCCATCGGCGTGCAGGGCGATGCCGCAGGAATCGTAGCCGCGGTATTCCAGGCGCTTCAAGCCTTCGACCAGGATGGGAGTGATATTACGTTGCGCTACCGCGCCGACGATGCCGCACATGGAAACCTCTGTCTAAAATTTAATCAATGCACGCATGCTAATGCAGAGTGAATGAAATATGCTTTCTAAATATGTGTATTTTTGACGGAATATTTCACAACTATTTTATGATGAAATATTATTTCATTTAAACTCAATATATTTTTCAATTCGTCAAAATTATGAGCGAACACAACATTGCCCTCGACGAGATCGATCGTCGCATTCTGAACGCCTTGCAAATTGATGCATCGCAAACCAACAGTGAGCTGGCGCGCTCGGTGCATGTCTCGGCGCCCACGTGTTTGCGGCGCGTCAAGCATTTGACGGAAAGCGGGGTGATCGAGCGGCAAGTGGCCATCGTCGCGCCGCAGCTGGTGGGCGCGCGCCTGACGGCCATCGTGGAAATCACGCTCGATGTACAGGCGGCGGAACGTATGGCGGAATTCGAACAATTGGTGGCGGAGGAAGCGGCCGTGCTGCAATGCTACCGCGTCTCGCCCGGACCCGACTTCGTGTTGATGGTGCAGGTGGCCGACATGCCCGCGTATCACGCGCTGGCGCACCGCCTGTTTGCCGCGCACGCCAATGTGCGCAACGTGAAAAGCTATTTTTCCACGTTTCGCAGCAAGTTCGAGACACGCATCGCCGTCTGATTTGTCATTAGCCGATTATCCACCGCTTGCCCACATGCTTATACGCGTCTTGCGCACCGTTTATACGGCACTTTTGCACAGGCTTATGCACAAGCAGGCTAGGCTCTACGAGCGATGGCAGGACGATTTTTCTCCCGCAATCTCCAGACAGGCCGTGCCCCGGCAAGCCTGTAGCATCCATGCATGCCACCGAGCAAGGCATTGCCACGGTGACTTTTACACCGCTTTTACACAACTTGCCCACAGGCTTTTGCACCACTTATCGACAAGCTTATCCACAGCTGCGCGCAGATGGAAAATTCAGGGACGCACTTGCGCGTCGGCATAAAAGCGGTAGCCGGCATTGCGGGCGGTATTGATGGGCAAGGTCATGCCGGTGGCCTGCTCGGCCTTGCGGCGCAAACGGCTGATCTGGGTGTCCAGGCGGCGCTGGTCATAGCTGAGGAAATCCTCGCCCAGGGACTGGACGATCTGCTGGCGGCTGACGATGCGCTCCGGTTCGGCCATCAGGGCGTGCAGCACCGTCACATCCTGTTGCGACAGCGCAATGGCGTCGCCACCGGGCGGCAGCAGGCGGCGCGGCCCCAGTTCCAGCACCCAGGCCGTGGCGGGCGCCGCGATGACAGCAACGGCCACTTCGCCCAGGCGCCGTGCCAGCGCGCTCAGGGTGGCCGCCAGTTCATCCAGGTCGGCGCTCTTGGGCAGGTAATAGTCGGCGCCGCCGCCCAGGCCGTTCACCTTGTCCCGCGTCGTGCCGCGCGCCGTAAACACGACGATGCCGATGGGCTGCCCCTGCGCCCGCAAGGCGCGCACCAGCACCATGCCATCGCCGTCGGGCAAGCCCAGGTCGATGATGGCGATGCGGTGCAGCGCCGGTACGTAACAGGCATGAAACGCGGCCAGGTCGGCCACGGCGCTGACACGGTAACCGCAGTCGCCGAGGAACTCGGTCAATTCCTGCCGCAGCACGGCTTCGTCTTCAAGCAGAATGAGGTTCAACATGGCACAAGGATAACCGATCGTCATGCTGCCGAGAAGCAAGCCGCAGGGGCCTCATGCCCCGCATGGTAAGCTCCTGCGCCATGAAAATCCTGTTTGCCATTGTCCTGTTGTTCGCCACCCTGCAGCCGCTGGCCGGGGGGGCCGCGCCCGTCTTGGCGCCACTGACGCTGCCGGCCAGCGGGGAGCCCGTGTCGGCCAGCGGCCACATGCAGATGCTGCGCGATACTTCCGGCCAGCTGGATCCGGAGGCCGCGCTGGCCGCATCAGGCTGGCGCCCGCTGCCTGGCGCCGTCAGTGCCGGCTATACGCAGGATGCCATCTGGCTGCGCCTGGAGGTGACGCGCGCGGCGCAGTCGCCCGATGAATGGGTGTTGCGCTTTAGCAACGCCGTGCTCGATGACGTGCGCCTGTATCGCCAGGATCAGGCCGGACACTGGCTGCGGCAAGAGGCAGGCGCCGACGTGATCCGCGACGCCTGGCCCGTCGATGCGCGCCAGGTGGTGTTTCCCGTTCAGTTGCCGCCGGGTCAGACGCAGCGCTGGCTGGTGCGCCTGCACAGCAAGAAAGCCATGTCGACGGAGCTGACGTTGTTGCCCAGCGCCAGCTTCGACGCTTCCTCGCGCCGCGAATACCTGTATTACGGCTTGCAGTTCGGCAGTTATTTGCTGCTGATCCTGTTCCATATCTTTTTCTGGCGCATGACGCGCGAAGCCCACAGCGGCTGGTATCTGCTGTATGTATTGACGAATGCCACCACGGAGGCGCTGACGATCGCCATTCCCCAGCAAATTTTCGCCATGCCGAATGGGCTGTCCGATCCCATGCTGGGCATATCGATGGCCATGTCGATTGCCGTCGGCGCGCGTTTTTCCACCTTGCAGCTGGAGCTGCCCACCCTGTATCCCCGTTTCAGCCGCGCCGTGGTGGGCATCACGGCCGCCGCCGCCCTGTTCGGAGTGCTGCTGGTGCTGCGCGGCGACTATGCCGCGGGCGTGCTGGTGGTGCAAATGACGGCCTTGCCGCTGATCGTGCTGTTCATCGGCCTGGCCAGCTGGCTGGCACTGCGCGGCCATCGTCCGGCGCATGCCTTTCTGTTCATTTTCGGCATCTTCTACGCCGGCGTCATCATCAGCTTCCTGCGCAACATGGCCGTGGTGCCGCCGAATTTCTGGACCAACCATGCAGCCACTCTGGGCGCCTTTGTCCACATGATGCTGATGAGCCTGCGCCTCAACCGCCGCTACGCCGAATTGCGCCGCGCCAGGGACAGGGCACAGGCCGAGGCTGTGCGTGCCGTGCACGCACTGAATGAACGCCTGGAAGAGCAGGTGGCGCGGCGCACACTGGCACTGCAACAGGAAATCGGCCGGCGCGCCGCACTCGAAGGCGAATTGCGTGCCGCCCTGGAAGTGGAAACCCGCACACGCGAAGAACAGCAAGATTTCGTTGCCATGGTGTCGCATGAATTCCACACGCCGCTGGCCATCATCAACACCACGGCCCAGCAAATTGCCCGCAACACGGAGGCGCCACGGGAAAAAACCTTGCAGCGCTGCCAGAATTTGCGCGAAGCGAGCGGCCGCATGACGGCGCTGGTGGATGAATACCTGAGCGCCGACCGCATGGAAACGAGCGCGGCGACGTTCCGTCCCCAGCCATGCAATTTGCGCGCCCTGCTGCATGCCGTGCTGGCCGAATGGCCCGATGGCCGCATCGACGCCAGCGTGCAGGCGCTGCCCGACAGCATCGTGGCCGATGCCAGCCTGCTGCGCGTGGCCCTGCGCAACCTGCTCAGCAATGCTGACCGGCATGCGCCGCAGGCCCAGGCGATTCGCGTGCAAGCCATTACGCTCGATGACGGTCGCGTGCAGATCGTCGTCAGCAATGCGGGCGAGCCCCTGTCTGCCGATGAAATCCCGCGCCTGTTCCAGAAATACTTCCGCGGTCGCATCGCCCAGCACAAGCCTGGTGCCGGATTGGGCCTGTACCTGGTGCAGCGCATCGCCGAATTGCACGGCGGCCAAGTCACCCTCGACAGCGCCGGCAACAACGGCACCATCAGCTTCGCCTTGCGCCTGCCCGCCTGATTTGCGCCGGCATTCCCGATAAAATCAGTCGGGAATTGCTCAGGTTCGTTCAACTTCAAATTCTTCCATTCTGCTGCACCTGCAAAAAACCTGGACCAGCGCAACGCCGTGTAACTGGGCGGGCGGGCAGCAGTGGAATGCCCGGGCATATGTCGCCAGGCCTGCCTTGATCGACTACAGTACTTGCACACATGCTATCCACCGTCTATTCACGCGCTTTTCCACAGACTTATCCACTACAACACATGGAAAAGCGGCGATGAAGAACAGTTATCCTCACTTATACCCAGGCTACCCAGCACTTATCCGCAGGCTTACGCACAGAGTTATCCACAATACGTGGGTAAACGCCGCTGCAGCGCTGGTAGCCAGCGGCAATCGAAGGAAAATGAAGCGACAAGCGCATGCCAGGCGATTTACACAAACTTGCCAACAGCTTATACAGGGGCTTGCACACATGCTTATCCGCCACTTATGCAGCGGCTTACCCACACAGTTATCCACAAATAAAAAAGGCAGGCTGCAAGGCCTGCCTGTGTGCAAAGTGGACGTTACGCTTACTTCTTGATCTTCACGGGACGCATCCAGCCGTCGATGCTCACTTGCCGCGCGCGCGAGACGGTCAGCTTGCCTGCCGGCGCATCTTTCGACAGCGTCGTGCCGGCGCCCAGGGTAGCGCCCTTGCCGACGGTAACGGGCGCGATCAGCTGGCTGTCGCTACCGATAAAAGCGTCGTCTTCAATCACCGTGCGGAACTTGTTGACGCCATCATAGTTGCAGGTGATGGTGCCGGCACCGATGTTGACCCTGGAGCCGATGGTGGCGTCGCCGATGTAGGCCAGGTGGTTGGCCTTGCTGTGCGCGGCGACCTGGCTGTTTTTCACTTCGACGAAATTGCCAATATGCACGTCTTCCGCCAGGACCGTGCCCGGGCGCAGGCGCGCATACGGGCCGATGATGGAAGCGGCGCCGACAATGGCGTCCTCGATATGGCAGAAGGGCTTGATGTACGCGCCAGCGGCCACCGTGGCGTTGATGAAGACATTGTGGGCGCCCACGCGCACGCCATCGCCCAGTTCCACCCGGCCTTCGAACACGCAGCCGACATCGATGGTGACATCGCGGCCGCAAATGAGTTCGCCTCGCACGTCAATGCGTGCCGGGTCAAACAGGGTCACGCCCCGTTCCAGCAGCGCTTGCGCGATATTGTTCTGGTGAATGCGTTCCAGCTGGGCCAGCTGCACCTTGCTATTGACGCCCGCCACTTCCCACACGGCAGCCGGGTGGGCCGAGGTAACGGCCACGCCATCGGCAACGGCTTGCGCGACGATATCGGTCAGATAGTATTCCCCTTGCGCATTGTCATTCGACAAGGCCGACAGCCATTGCTTGAGCTGCACGGTGGGCGCGACCATGATGCCGCTGTTGATTTCGCGGATGGCGCGCTCGCTTGGGGACGCATCCTTTTCCTCGACGATGCGCACAATGGCGCCGTCTTCTCGCACGATGCGGCCCAGGCCAAACGGATCGTCCTGTTCCACCGTCAAAATGGCCAGCTTGTCCTTGCCGGCCGCCTGCACCAGCTGCTGCAGGGAGGCGGCGCTGGTCAGCGGCACGTCGCCGTACAGGATCAGGGTCGGCACGCTGTCGTCCAGCAAAGGCAGCGCTTGCTGCACGGCATGACCTGTGCCCAGCTGCTGCGCCTGCTCAGCGGCGTCTATCTGCACGGCATGGCTGGCGTTGTAGCCGTCGAGCAACTTCAGCACCGCTGCGCCCCCATGCCCGTAAATCACGCATAATCGGGACGGTGCCAGGCCGCGCGCCGTGTCGATGACGTGCGACAACAGCGGCTTGCCAGCCAGCGGGTGCAATACCTTGGGCAGGGCCGACTGCATGCGTTTGCCCATACCGGCAGCGAGAATGACAACGTTCATAGAGCGTACTTTATAAGTTAAGAATATGAAAAAGTTTAACACGCAGGCCCCGTCCTCCACGCCCTTTGGGCGTTTTACTTATGCCGTGCTGGCCTTGATGCTGGTCGTCATGGCCGGCTGCAGCGGCTTGCGCCTGGCCTACAACAATGGCGATACCGTGCTGTACTGGTGGCTGAACGCGTATGTCGACCTTGACCGTGACCAGAAAGACTGGGTGCGCGACGATATCGACAAGATGTTCGACTGGCACCGCAAGACGCAATTGAAGGATTACGTGGAAATCCTGCGCACGGGCCAGAAGCAGTTGCAAGGCAATATCACGCAGGCGGACCTGATGATGGATTACAGCGAGATCAAGCAGCGCACCCAGGCGCTGCTGCTGAAGGCTGCGCCCGAACTGGCCGACCTGGCGCGCTCGCTCAAACCCGAGCAAATTGCACAGATGGAAAAGAAGTTCAAGTCAAACAATGATGATTACCGCAAGAAATACCTGAGCGGCGACCAGGAGAAACGCCAGAAACTGCGCTACAAGAAGGCCATGGACCAATTTGAACTGTGGTTCGGCAGCTTCAGCAGCGAGCAGGAAGCCATCATTCGCAAGGCATCCGACGCGCGTCCGCTGAACAATGACATCTGGCTCGACGAACGCATGCGGCGCCAGCAGAATGTGTTGAACCTGGTCAAGAAAGTCCACCAAGAAAAGCTCGGCAAGGAAGCGGCCGCAGCCTTGGTCACGACCCTGATCAAGGACAGTTTCGAGCGCCTGGAACACTCGGAGCGCAAGGCTTTTTTTGACAGCTACGAAGCGAGCACGGCGCAAATGGTCTTGACGGTGATCAAGATCGCCACGCCGGCGCAAAAAGCCCACGCCATCAAGCGCATGCAGGGCTGGATCGACGATTTCAATTCCCTGGCCACGCAACCCAAATAGAGAGGCAGCGCCAGCAGGGGAGAGGGGGCCATATGCTATAGTGGCCGCCATCGAATTGAAGAAATCCCCATGCAAAAGAAGATTAAAAAACCCGCCAAAGTCCCCGTCCACCACGCGCCGCCACCGAACCAGGTGCGCATCATCGGCGGCCGGTGGAAGCGCTCCGTGTTGCCTGTTTTGCAGGCACTGGGCTTGCGCCCGACACCGGACCGCGTGCGCGAAACCGTGTTCAACTGGATCAATCACTTGCGCGATGGCGACTGGGCCAACGCCCAGGTGCTGGACCTGTTCGCCGGCAGCGGCGCACTGGGCTTCGAAGCGGCCAGCCGCGGCGCCGCCGCCGTCACCATGGTCGATACGCACACGCCCGTGATCCGCCAGCTGGAAGAAAACAAGACGAAATTGCGCGCCGAGAATGTGCAACTGCTGCGCGGCGACGCCCTGCTGACGGCGCAAGGCCTGGCATCGCGCGGCCAGCGTTTCGACCTGATCTTTCTCGATCCGCCCTACCAGCAGGATTTCCTGGCGAAAGTGTTACCGCTGTGCGCCAACCTGCTCAAGGAAGGCGGCATGGTGTATGCGGAATCGGGCTTGCCGCTGGTCTTCGATGAAAGCAGCGAACTGGAAAAGCCCGAGTGGATGGCGCCATGGGAAGTCATCCGCGCCGATAAGGCAGGCACCGTTTATTATCATTTGCTAACTTACAACAAAGTGCCGTCAACTGCCTGAATCTGCCTATAAATGAGGCAAAAAGGCTCCCTAGCCCGAGGCGCAGCACCAATTTCAGGCATAATGCGCGTCTATATTGGTGCATCGTTAGGGAGCCGCAATGGTTGTAGCCGTTTATCCAGGAACATTCGATCCGCTCACGCGCGGTCATGAAGATTTGGTGCGCCGCGCATCGGGTCTGTTTGACAAGCTGATCGTCGGTGTGGCCGACAGCAAGAACAAGCAACCGTTTTTCTCGCTCGACGAACGCCTGGAAATCGCCAACGAAGTACTCGGCCATTACCCGAATGTGCAAGTGGAAAGCTTTTCCGGCCTGCTCAAGGATTTCGTGCGCAAGCACGAAGCGCGGGTCATCGTGCGGGGCTTGCGCGCCGTTTCCGACTTCGAATACGAATTCCAGATGGCGGGCATGAACCGCTACCTGCTGCCCGATGTCGAAACCATGTTCCTGACGCCCTCCGACCAGTACCAGTTTATTTCGGGCACCATCGTGCGCGAAATCGCGGCACTGGGCGGCGACGTCTCCAAGTTTGTCTTCCCCTCGGTGAACCGCTGGCTGCAAAACAAGATTGCCGCCAACGCTGCATCATCGCAATAAGTAAGAGTGAAATCATGGCATTACTGATCACCGACGAATGCATCAATTGCGACATTTGCGAGCCCGAGTGCCCGAATGACGCGATCTACATGGGCGCGGAAATCTACGAAATCGATACCAACAAGTGCACCGAATGCGTGGGCCACTTTGACGAGCCGCAATGCCAGCAAGTGTGCCCCGTCAGCTGCATCCCCTTCAATCCCGCCTGGCGCGAAAGCCCTGAGCAATTGATGGCCAAATACGAACGCCTGCAGGCGGAACTGCCTGCGGCAAAGACCTAAACCTTTCTCCCACGCCACGGTCCGTGGCGCCAGCTTCTGCCAACTGTTCTACACTGTGTGCTGACTTATCCACAGCCCATGGTTTCCACGGAGGTAGAAGATGCATAGCAGCACATCCCGTTTGGGCCGCTCCCTGGCCGCCGCCTGCCTGTGCGCCGCCGTGGCACAACCAGCGCTGGCCGTCGAAGTGGGCGGCGTCAAGCTGGACGACACGGTGCAGCTGGCCAGCCGCGAACTCAAGCTCAACGGCGCCGGCGTGCGCTACAAGGTCATCTTCAAGATCTATACGATTGCACTGTACCTGCCGGAAAAGAAAACCCTGCTGGCCGACATCCTGTCCCTGCCCGGGCCGCGCCGTCTGGAAATCATCATGCTGCGCGATATCACCTCCGACGAGCTGGGTCTAGCCTTCATGCAGGGTTTGAAGCGCAGTTCCGATCAGGCCGACCGCACACGCCTGCTGAGCCAGACGATGCAGTTCGGCGCCATGTTCGCCATGGTGCCCGGCCTGAAAAAGGGCGACATCCTGACTGTGGACTGGCTGCCGGAAGAGGGGACGTTGTGCAAGCTGAACGGCAAGCAGGTGGGCGACACGGTGCCGGAACTGGCTTTCTACAATGCGCTGCTGAAAATCTGGATCGGCGCCCATCCGGCCGACACCTTGTTGCGCGCGCATTTGCTGGGCGACGTGGCGTAATCGGCTGGCGGCTGGCGTAAAAAAATGCCGGCTCACGCCAGCTTGTCATTGCGCAACAGTTTATCGCTCAGGCGCGCGTCGACAAGGCGCGCAATTCGGCGGCATTGCTGGGCGACACGCCATCCATCTTGCCCAGGGTGCGTTGCAAGGCTTGCGCTTCGCGCATCTGCTGGCGCGCCAAACGCTCTTCGCGGCTCAGCTTGGGACGCACCAACAGCAGCATGGCGCGGGCGATACCCACCAGCAAAGGCTTGAATAGCAGGGCGAAGGCGCCCACGGCCACGATCACCAGCACGAGTTGCAGGGTGTTCAGCAGGGAAATCTCCAGCACGGGTGCGGATACTGCGTACAGGGCGGAGGCGAAGGTAGACATACTGTTCCTGTGCATTATAGAATTTGCCAGTACTATAGTGCAGTGCAACATATAAATCTAATTCCATTTCTTGATACCAATTATATGAATCGTGAATGGAAAACTGTAATATTTTTTGACGAGTGGAAATATTCGTGCCCGGCGCGGTTTACACTCTGAAGTAATCAATTCAACTTTTATCTTGGGCTTTCCATGAGTTTTCTGACGCTGGATCTGAACTTGCTGCGTGTTTTCGACGCCGTCATGACGGAACAAAACCTGACGCGCGCAGCTGGCCACCTGGCGATGACGCAGCCGGCGGTATCGAACGCCATCAAACGCCTGCGCGAGAGCCTCGGTGACGAATTGCTGATCCGCACGGCGTATGGCGTGAAACCCACGCCCCGTGCCGAAGCGCTGTGGCCGTCCGTGCGCTCGGCCCTGGCCAGCCTGGAAGCGGCTGTTACGCCGGAAACCTTCGACGTGTCGAAAACGCATGCCACCTTCCGCATGGCCATGGCCGATGCGACCGCCGCGTTCTGGCTGCCCTCGCTGATGCGCTCGATCGAACGCGAAGCACCGGGCGTCAACGTACGCATGATGCCGCTGACCACGCGCGAACCGCGACCGATGTTGCTGCGCGGCGATATCGACCTGGCCGTGGGCTTCTTTCCCGGCGTGGCGGCGCAATTGTCGAGCGAAACGGGTTCGCCCATCCGCCACGAACGCCTGTATTCCGGCAAGTATGTGTGCGTGATGCGGCGCGGCCATCCGCTGGCCGACAAGGAATTGACCCTGGATAACTACTGCGCGGCGAACCATTTGTTGGTGAGCTTTTCCGGCCGCGCGCATGGCTTGATCGACGAGGCGCTGTCGCAGATCCACCGCGAGCGGCGCATCTTGTTGACGGTCAACCAGTTCTTCACGGCCGGGCGCGTGGTAGCCAATTCCGACCTGATCACGGTCTTGCCGCGCCACCTGATCGCCTCGACGGGCATGACGGAATCCCTGCTGTACAAGGATTTGCCGCTGACGCTGCCGGCCGTCCACCTGGACATGCTGTGGCACGAACGCGACGCCCGCAGCCCCGCCCACAAATGGCTGCGCAACCACCTGGAAAGCATGAACACACCTACCCTGCGCACGGCCACGGCGGCCGGTGGCGGCGTGGCGCCCAAGCCGCATATAGAGTAACCGTAACCGACTATCGAGAAAAAACGCCTGATGATGACTCATCAGGCGTTTTGCTATGCATGGTTGCTGGAACGATAACCGATCCGGAAACCGCCCCAGTGCTTGCCATCGACGTGGATCGGCACGGATAAATCGTGCATGACTTCGCCCGTGTCGCGCTTGTACGTCTGTAATAAAAACGGCTTGATATTGCTGCCGCAGCGCGTCCCCGTGCGATCGCTGAAGATGCGCTTGGTGCGGTTATTCACCATATCGGTGGCATAGTCGCCCGTCAGCGGCTGGGAAAACTTTTTGTTGTGCGTTGGAAAGTATCCATTGTTGTCGACGGCGCCCGCATACGCCAGGTGCGGCAGGGCCGCCAGCACGCCTTCCTGCAAGTCCGGCAGCACTTTGTCCGTAAAGGCGTCGAACTTCGTGTTGTGCTTGGGCGGATTGGTATTCGGGATGGGCCGGTAGTGGCGGTCGAACAGGGCTTCGCGCGTGATGCGCCCCGACGCGATGGCTTGCTCGAACAGTTTACCCACTTCGCGCGCCGCGTGCTGGGCCGCCACACGGATCTCGTCGTGCGGCGTGGCCACGCTCGATTCGCCCAGGGCCCCGGCGATCACTTCGGCCCGCTCGGCCAGGGCCATGGCCGACTGCGTGGCGCGCGGCAATTCGGCATTCGTCGACAACATGCTGTCGCGGATTTGCAGGATGGCGTCGGCGATCAGCTGCGTCGTATCGACGTGTTCGCGCGAAGCGCGGGCGATTTGCCCGATCGCGTCTTCCGACACGCCCGACGATTCCTCGATATGGCTGAGCGAGGCGTGCACGCTTTCCACATTGCGCGCCGCTTCCGTGACGCCGGCCGCCAGCGAACTCATGCCGCGCGCCGCTTTTTCCGACTGCTCATTGATTTCGCGCACCATCACGCTGATTTCATCGGAGGCTTCCTTGGTGCGCTGCGCCAATTGCCGCACTTCACCGGCCACCACGGCAAAACCACGCCCGTGTTCGCCGGCGCGCGCCGCCTCGATGGCGGCGTTCAGCGCCAGCAAGTTGGTGCGCGCGGAAATATCGGAAATGGCTTCCGTAAAGCCGGTGATGCGTTTGGATTTGTCCTGCAAGCTCAGCATGGTACTGGAGGCCCCTTGCGCTTCCTCGCGTGCCTTATTGATCCGGTGCAAACCCTGATCCACTTCGGCGCGCGCCGCCACGCTTTCCACACGCACGCCGGCAGCCACCTTGGCGGCCCGTTCCGCATTGGCGGCAATCTTTTCCGTCATCGCGGCATTTTGTACGGAACTGTCGGCGATGTCGCTGGCTGTGCGCACATCGAGTTCCACCTTCTGTTTGACGGAATCGACAAAATACGAGGTTTCCGCCGCGCCGATCATGATGGCGTCGATGGCGTTGCCCACCGTGTCGGCGAACTGGTGCAAACCCGGCTCACCGCGCGGACGGCCGGCGAACGCCAGCAGCGCGGCGCCGATGGCGGCAGCCACGCAGGCAATCAGATACGGTTGGTCGCCGCCCGATAGCAGCAGCAGATAGGCCAGGCAACAGGCCACGGCCATGGCCAGGATCGTGAATACAAAGAAACGCACCAGCTGATGCTGCAACTGCTTCATTTGTCCCCCGCTGCGCGAACCCGTCACGTCCCGGCGGGGACATGCTGTAACCGTATGCGGGTGGGCACGATTGCCCACCTTGCACCCTGAACGTAACGTCTGCGCGGCGTTTCAGGCGGCTACCGGATAGCAATGTGTAGTTCTACCCTACAACAATTGTTCCGATAGCTCAATCAGAAAAGTGGGCTGGCTACACCAAGGTCACTTAATTGGCAATTTGGTGGTGTTTTTGACCTCTTCCATGACGGCATAAGTGTGGGTTTCCCGCACACCTTTTTGCAGCAAGGTCTTGCCCAGGAATTCGCGGTAGGCCGCCATGTCCTTGACGCGCGCCTTGACCAGGTAATCGAAGCCGCCAGCCACCATATGACATTCCAGTACCTCTGGAATGATTTGTACGCTATGCTTGAAGGCGTCGAATACTTCCGGCGTCGTGCGATCGAGCACCACTTCGATGAACACCAGCAGCGACACATCGAGCAGTTGCGGGTTCAACTGGGCCGTATAGCCCATGATGTAACCGGATTCGTGCAACTTGCGCACGCGCTCCAGGCAGGCGGCCGGCGACAGGTTCACGCGCGCGGCCAGCTCCACATTGCTGATGCGTCCATCGCTCTGCAATTCCATCAAGATTTTCTTACTGATCTTGTCCAGCATTACCATCACCCCCAAATTAATATTATTTGGTTAAATTGTCGCATCAAAAACTATCTATTGCTAGCCCCCTGTATTACCAGAATTAATCCATAAGAATCCCCTTTACAATCGAATCATCTTAACGTCCGACTTTCTGTATTTTTTTGCACCAAAAAAGAGCAAGAATTACGTCAGTTTTCGTCCCCATTTCCTTGTAAAGAGTACTTATGCACCCTGCAGGCCCCTCGGCTTTTAGCCCGATTCCTTTTGCTGCGTTCCAGGCAGAGATCCTGCCCGAAGCGACACCCCAGCGCGCCGCCATCACCGCCGCCTATAGGCGCGACGAGGTTTCCGCCGTGCAGTGGCTGTTGCAACAAGTCCGCGCCAGCAGCACCGAAACGACGGCCGAAGTGCAAGCGCTGGCGCACCGCTTGGTCTCGAACGTGCGCCACAAACGCACGCGCGCATCCGGCGTCGATGCACTGATGCACGAGTTCTCGCTATCGTCGGAAGAGGGTGTTGCATTGATGTGTCTGGCTGAAGCGCTGTTGCGTATACCCGACAGTCAAACGGCTGATCGCCTGATCGCCGACAAAATCAGCAAGGGCGACTGGCGCAAGCATCTGGGCGAATCGCCATCGCTGTTCGTCAATGCCGCCACCTGGGGCTTGCTCATCACGGGAAAATTGGTCAGTACCAGCAGCGAATCGGGTCTCGGTTCAGCCATGACCAAGCTCATCGCCAAGGGTGGCGAACCGCTGATCCGCAAAGGCGTCGATCTGGCGATGCGCATGCTGGGCAACCAGTTTGTTACGGGTCAGACCATCGAGGAAGCCTTGAAAAACAGCCGCGAGAATGAAACGCGCGGCTACCGTTACTCGTACGACATGCTGGGTGAGGCGGCCCTGACGCAACAGGACGCCGCCAACTATTACGCCTCGTACGAAACGGCGATCCATGCCATCGGCAAGGCCTCGAACGGGCGCGGCATCCGCAACGGCCCCGGCATTTCCGTGAAACTGTCGGCCCTGCACGCGCGCTACAGCCGCGCCCAGCGCGCCCGCGTCATGGAAGAATTGTTGCCGAAAGTCAAAACGCTGCTGTTGCTGGCAAAACAGTACAACATCGGCTTCAACATTGATGCGGAAGAAACGGACCGCCTGGAACTGTCGCTCGACCTGATGGAAGCACTGGCTTTCGATGCGGATTTGGCCGGTTTCGACGGCATCGGCTACGTGGTGCAGGCGTATCAAAAGCGCTGCCCCTTCGCCATCGATTTCCTGATCGACCTGGCGCGCCGCAGCGGCCGCAAGTTCATGGTGCGCCTGGTCAAGGGCGCGTATTGGGATGCGGAAGTCAAACGCGCGCAAGTCGATGGCCAGGAAGGCTATCCCGTCTACACGCGCAAGGTCTACACGGACGTCTCTTACCTCGTATGCGCGCAAAAACTGCTAGCTGCCAGCAGCCTGATCTATCCACAATTTGCCACGCATAACGCGCAAACCCTGTCGACCATCTATACCTGGGCGAAACGCGACGGTGTCCAGGACTACGAATTCCAGTGCCTGCACGGCATGGGCGAGACCCTGTACGACCAGGTTGTCGGCCCGGATAACCTGGACAAGCCGTGCCGCATCTACGCGCCCGTCGGCTCGCATGAAACCCTGCTGGCCTACCTGGTGCGCCGCCTGCTGGAAAACGGCGCCAACTCGTCGTTCGTCAACCAGATCGTCGACGAAAGCGTGGCCATCGATAGCCTGATCCGCGATCCGCTCGAGCAGGCGCGCCTGCAGGGCGGCTTGCCGCACCCGTCGATTCCGCTGCCGTTGGACATGTTTGGCAGCGAACGCAAGAACTCGGCCGGCCTGGACCTGTCGAATGAAGACACCTTGCGCACCCTGGCCACCGGCCTGGCGCAGCAGCAGCAATGGCAGGCAGCGCCGCTGATCGATGGCGCCGTCAGCCTGAATGGCCCCACGCACATGTTGCACAATCCGGCCCAGCACGACGATGTCGTGGGGAAAGTCATGGAAGCCGGTCCGGCCGACGTGGAAACGGCCCTGGCCAGCGCCAGCGCCTACGCCATGGATTGGCAAACCACGGAACCGTCGATCCGCGCGCAAGCCTTGCAGCGCGCGGCCGACCTGTTCGAAGAGCATCACATCGAGCTGATGGCCCTGGCCGTGCGCGAAGCGGGCAAGTCCCTGCCAAACGCGATCGCGGAAATCCGCGAAGCCGTCGACTTCCTGCGCTATTACGCGGCGCAGGTGGAACACGCGCCGAACACCCTGGCACTCGGTCCCGTCACCTGCATCAGCCCGTGGAACTTCCCGCTGGCCATCTTTACGGGCCAGCTGGCCGCCGCCCTGGCCGCCGGCAACGTGGTGCTGGCCAAGCCGGCCGAGCAAACGCCGCTGATCGCCCACCGCGCCGTGCAATTGCTGCATGCGGCGGGCGTGCCGCGCGGCGCGCTGCAATTTTTGCCCGGTAGCGGAGAGATCGTCGGCGCCGGCCTGTGCAACGACGCGCGTGTCAAAGGCGTGATTTTCACGGGCTCGACGGAAGTGGCGCAATTGATCAACCGCAACCTGGCTGCGCGGGCCGTGGCCGAAGGCATCGACATTCCCCTGATCGCCGAAACGGGTGGCCAGAATGCCCTGATCGTCGATTCGTCCGCCTTGCCGGAGCAAGTGGTGCAGGACGTGATGTCGTCGGCCTTTGACAGCGCCGGCCAGCGCTGCTCGGCCTTGCGCGTGCTGTTCCTGCAAACGGAAATCGCCGACAAGACCATCCATATGCTGAAGGGCGCGATGCAGGAATTGCGCGTTGGCAATCCTGATCGCCTGGCGACCGATATCGGTCCCGTCATCGATGCGGAAGCGCAAGGTAAGCTGCTGGCGCACATCAACAAGATGAAAACCGTGGCCATCGACCATTATTCGCTCGATTTGCCCACCGTCAAAGGCACGTTTGTCGCCCCGACCGTACTGGAAATCAAGTCGCTGGCGCAATTGACGCAGGAAGTCTTCGGTCCCGTGCTGCACGTGATCCGCTACAAGCGGTCCGAACTACCTCAACTGGTGCAATCGATCAACGACAGCGGTTACGGCTTGACCCTGGGCATCCATACGCGCATCGATGAAACTATCGCTTTCATCACCAAGCGCGCGCATGTGGGCAATATTTATGTAAACCGCAACATCGTCGGCGCCGTCGTCGGCGTGCAGCCGTTCGGCGGCGAAGGCAAATCGGGCACGGGACCGAAAGCCGGCGGCCCCCTGTACCTGAAGCGTCTGCAGCGCAATGCGCCGGCCGGCGCGCAGCACCAGCGCCAGGCGCCGCCCGCGCTCGATGCGCTGACCGTGTGGGCGAAGATGCATGGCCACGACAAGGTCGAGCAGCTGGCGCAGGAATACGCGCGCACGACCTTGCTGGGCAGCACCACCGTCTTGCCAGGCCCGACCGGCGAACGCAATACCCTGAGCTTTGCTGCGCGCGGCACGATTCTGTGTGCGGCGGCCACCTCCGGCACGCTGATGAATCAGCTGGCGGCCGTGCTGGCCACCGGAAACCAGGCCCTGGTGCTGGCGCAAGCGCCGGATCTGATCCCTGGCGACTTGCCGGCGGCGCTGAAGGACCGCATCCAGGTCGTCAGCAGCCTGGAGTCGGTCAAACATGATTTCCAGATCGCCATGATCGAACTTGGCCTTGATGGCCAGCTCAAACCACTGCTGGCGGCCCGGGAAGGGGCCCTGGTGGGCACCATCGCCACCACGCAAGAGGGTGCCATCCCCCTGTGGCGCCTGGTCGCTGAGCGGGCGCTGTGCGTGAATACGACGGCAGCCGGCGGGAATGCGAGCCTGATGATGCTGAGTGTCTAAAATTTAAGCAGGTAGTGAACGCAAAAAAGGGCAGAACCAGTGGTTCTGCCCTTTTTTTATGCACGAGGCGCCCGGGAATTAGCCAGCCAGGCGCTGGCACAGCTTGTGAATCACCGTAAACGCATACGGCGAGGCGACTGTCTGCACAAAACGCATGAAGTCGATGGCCGCCTCTTCGTTGGCATTGTCGGAAATGGTGCGCATGACGGTAAACGGCACACCCAACTCAAAGCACACTTGCGCCACGGCGGCGCCTTCCATTTCAACGGCCAGCAAGTCGGGGATATCTACTTTCAGCTGCTTCACATGCGCGGCACTGCTGATGAACTGGTCGCCGCTGGCGATCAGGCCGCGGTGCACTTGCGCCTGCTGCAGCGCAAACTCTTGCATATCCTTGTCTTGCAATACCTTGGCAAGGTCATCGCGCAGGAAATCTTCTGCCGCGCCGGCCAGTTGCGTACTCAACTCCAGGTCGGTGGCGAAGCGCTGCAAACCCGTCAGCGGCACTTCGAAGCGGGGAAACAAAGGTCGGGCATCCATATCGTGCTGTAGCAGCGCTTCGGCCACCACGATGTCGCCTACTTTCACGCGTTTATCCCCACTGCCGGCCACGCCGGTGAAGACGATGTGGGTAACTCCATACTTTTCCACAAGGATAGAAGCTGTCATGGCAGCGGCAACCTTGCCCAGACGCGACAGGACGCACACAGCGTCGATATTCCACAGGGTTCCCAGGGTGTAGTCGCGCATGCCGTGCGAACGCTTCTGGGGGCCTTGCATCGCTACTACCAGCCCCAGCTGTTCTTCGTGCAAGGCACTGATGATGCCTAAACGCATTTTTGTGTGTGAATTCATGCTGTTTTTACAGGTTTTTGGATTGCAAGACGGTTTACCACGGTGAAAACAGCCGTTTTGGTGACTTTTCCACCGTTCGCGTTTGTCTCTGTGTTTTAAATAAAGATGTATACATAAAAATAGTAATGATAGTAAACGGCCATTTTTTTGTGGATAAGTCGGTATACCATCGAAAAATCATCGACTTAGGGCACAAAAAAGTAGGCGCACAAGCATTGTATCTAGCGAGGACTTGTTTGGGATAAAAATTGAGCTGTGGACAAAGATCGACTTTTCCCACATCTCATCCTGTGGATATGCAGGCACTTATCCACAGCAGCAAGCAAAAATCATGGTTTTTCTTGCTGTAGTGGCATGTTTGACGTGGTGCGTGTGCATCGATCCTTGTCTGGCAATCAATCTTGAGCAACCACGAGCGTTGTTTTTTCACGCACGCTGGTATCCAGGTGATTCCTGGAAGACGGTTTGGCAGTGGGTCGAGATGTCGCCGTTGGCGTTGACGTTTTCTGCATGCTTTTGGGAAATACCCCCGGACTTCTGCTTTTTTTATCGGTTTACAATGAATCTATATATAAAAATAGTAGTAATAGTAAACGCGGTTTTTTCTGTGGATAAGTCACTTTTTTTCAACAGGATCAATCATTTACGTGCAAAATAAAGCGTGCATAATCGCTGTATCACGCGAGGAGCAAAATTGTATAAAATGCGGGCCTGCGCATAACTTCGTGTTTACTCACAAGTCATCCTGTGGATATCAAGTGACTTATCCACAATCGTATCGAACTTCCCACTTTTTTGATGTCGAACAGCCTGCTTGGCCAGAGCCTGGCCAAGGACTGTTGACGTTTCCATTTTGCAAAACGGTTTGGCAGTGCTGTGTGCGTGACGCCAGCCGTGCTGGTTTTCGTTGCTCAGTTGTTGGCTTGATTTTTTTTGTCAGCAGCTTGTCGGCTTTTTTTTGACGTGAGGCTTGCGAACCTTCTCGAAGGCGAAGGGCAGGCAAAATGCGCGTCGTCGGGTTTACCTTAATAAGTTCGTATACAAGAATAGTAATAGTAGTTAACGGTGGCATCTTCTGTGGATAAGTCCTGATTTATCCTTGTAAACAATCGCTTGGCGTGCGGATAAGCGCTGAGTAAGCGTTGTATCTGCCTGGGATGGTTTCTGGACAAAAAAACGCTGCCGAAAAAATTTTTCGTTTACGCACATATCGTCCCTGTGGATATCCATACGCTTATCCACAGCCTGCAACCCCTGTTTTTCGCTGTGTTTTACCTTGCCGTGACGCTAACCCGTATCGCTTGCCACGATTAATGTCGCCCTCGCCTGGGACTGGTGGTAATCTCAATCTGGCTCAACAGCCATGCATGCATGAAGAAAGACAGACTCTGGTAGCGGAACGCGGTGGGGAGACACGCCGCGCGACAGCTTGATGGCATACCGAAAGGAGCTTCATTGGAATCGGCAGGCGAATACGACTACATCATCGTGGGCGGCGGCACGGCAGGTTGCGTGCTGGCCAACCGGCTCACACGCGACAAGGATGCCAACGTTTTACTCGTGGAAGCGGGTGGCAAGGACGATTACTTGTGGATTCACATCCCCGTCGGCTATCTGCATTGCATCGGCAATCCCCGTACGGACTGGCTGTATTCCACGCAGGCGGACGCGGGTCTGGGCGGACGCAGCCTGATGTATCCGCGCGGCAAAGTCCTGGGCGGCAGTTCGTCCATCAATGGCATGATCTATATGCGGGGCCAGGCCGGCGATTACGACCACTGGGCCGACCTCACGGACGACGCTTCCTGGCGCTGGGACAAGATCTTGCCGTTGTTTAAGCAAAGCGAGGATTACTACGGCGGCGCCTCGGAAAACCATGGTGTCGGAGGCGAATGGCGCGTGGAAAAACAGCGGCTGTCGTGGGATATTTTGAATGCGTTTCGCGACGCGGCGCAGCAGGTCGGCATTCCGAAAACCAGCGATTTCAATGGCGGCGACAATAGCGGTAGCGCGTATTTCGACGTCAACCAGCGCCGCGGCATCCGCTGGAATACCTCGAAAGCCTTCCTGAAACCGGCGTCTCGGCGGCCGAATCTGACCATCATGACGGGTTGCCACGTGGAACGTCTGTTGCTGGAAACGACGGAGTCGGGACCGCGCTGTACGGGCATCGTGTTTACGGGCGGCGGCACGCAGTGGCAGGCGACGGCCAAACGGGAAACTTTACTGACGGCGGGCGCCATCGGTTCGCCCCAATTGCTGCAATTGTCCGGCATCGGCCCGGCCGCCTTGCTGCAGCAGCATGGGATTGCTCCCGTGCTCGATGCCGCAGGCGTGGGCGGCAATTTGCAAGACCACTTGCAGCTGCGCATGGTCTTTAAAGTGCAGGGCGTGAAAACCCTGAATGTGATGGCGGGCAATATGCTGGGCAAGATGCAGATCGGCTTGCAATATGCGCTGTTCCAGAGCGGGCCCATGTCGATGGCGCCGTCGCAGCTGGGCGCGTTTGCCAAGTCCGACCCGCAGCAAGCCACGCCGAACCTGCAATACCACGTGCAGCCGCTCTCCTTGGACAAATTCGGCGAGCCGCTGCATGCGTTTCCCGCATTTACGGCCAGCGTATGCAATCTGCGCCCCACCTCGCGCGGCCATGTGCAGATCGCGTCGGCCGACAGCTATGCGGCGCCGAATATCGTTCCTAACTATCTCAGTACACAGCAGGACCGCAGCGTGGCGGCCGACGCCTTGCGGCTGACGCGGGCCATCGCCGCCGCGCCGGCGCTGAAAAAGTTTGCGCCACAGGAATACAAGCCCGGCGTGCAATTCCAGAGCGAGGAAGAACTGGCGCAGGCGGCCAGCCAGATCGGCACCACCATCTTTCACCCCGTGGGCACCTGCCGCATGGGCCTGGCCAGCGATGCATCGAGCGTCGTTGACAGCCAGTTGCGCGTGATCGGCGTGGCCGGATTGCGCATTGTCGATGCCTCCATCATGCCCTACATTACTTCTGGTAATACGAACTCGCCGACGGTGATGATCGCGGAAAAAGCGGCGCAAATGATACACGCGGCCTGGAAATGACCGCGTAAAAGCGCGGGTTTGCGCCATTCGGGCTGGCGAAAAATCCCCGTAGTTATACTGTATTGTGCGTTAAATTTAAGTTGTGTATTATAAAAAAAATGACTAAGTAGTACAAAAAGTACAACTAGGAGACACGATGTCAAACGTAATCTTGGAAACAAGAAATTTGACCAAGGAATTCAAGGGTTTCACCGCAGTGAGCGAGGTGAACCTGAAGGTAGAGCGGGGCCATATCCACGCCTTGATCGGTCCTAACGGCGCCGGCAAGACCACGTGTTTCAACTTGCTCACCAAATTCCTGGTCCCCACATCCGGACAGATCCTGTTCAATGGGAAAGATATCACGGCCGCCAGACCGGCGCAGATCGCGCGCATGGGTGTGATCCGTTCCTTCCAGATTTCTGCCGTCTTCCCGCATTTGTCGGTGCTGCAAAATGTGCGCATCGGCTTGCAGCGCCAGCTCGGTACCTCGTTTCATTTCTGGCAGAGCGAACGCTCCTTGAACCAGCTCAATGATCGTGCCATGGCCTTGCTGGCCGAAGTCGACCTGACGGAGTTTGCCGACACCATTACGGTCGACATGCCCTATGGCCGCAAGCGGGCGCTGGAAATTGCCACCACCCTGGCGATGGAGCCGGAAATGATGCTGCTTGACGAGCCGACGCAGGGCATGGGCCACGAAGATGTACACCGCGTCACCGAATTGATCAAGAAAGTCTCGGCCGGCCGCACGATTTTGATGGTGGAACACAATATGAGCGTGGTCTCGGGTATCTGCGACAAGATTTCCGTCCTGCAGCGCGGTGCCATGCTGGCCGAGGGCAGTTATGCGGAAGTGTCGCGCAATCCGCACGTGATGGAAGCGTACATGGGCACCACCCACGCCGAACTGGAAGGGGTGCATTGATGGCGACACAAGTGAATCGCAGCGCACCCGCGCTGGAAATTGCACAGCTGCACACCTGGTATGGCGAATCGCACATCCTGCACGACGTGAACCTGAAAGTGGAGCAGGGCGAAGTGGTGACTTTGCTGGGCCGCAATGGCGCCGGCCGCACCACCACCTTGCGCGCCATCATGGGCTTGACGGGGGCGCGCACGGGCTCCATCAAAGTCAATGGCGTCGAAGCGATAGGTTTGGCCACGCACAAAATCGCCCACCTGGGCATCGGGTATTGTCCCGAAGAGCGCGGCATTTTTTCATCGCTGTCGACCGAGGAAAACCTGCTGCTGCCGCCGACCCTGGCCAGCGGTGAGAAGGGCATGTCGGTGGAGGAAATCTACGCCATGTTCCCGAATTTGCAGGAACGCCGCCACAGCCAGGGCACGCGATTGTCAGGCGGTGAACAGCAGATGCTGGCCGTGGCGCGCATCCTGCGCACGGGCGCGCGCCTGCTGCTGCTCGATGAAATATCCGAAGGCCTGGCGCCCGTCATCGTGCAAGGGTTGGCGCGCATGATCACCACCCTGAAAGCGAAGGGTTACACCATTGTCATGGTGGAACAGAATTTCCGGTTTGCCGCGCCACTGGCGGACCGGTTTTATGTGATGGAGCACGGTCAGATCGTCGAGACTTTTGCTGCATCCGAACTGGAGGCCAAGATGCCGGTATTGACCGAGCTGCTTGGCGTGTAGTCCCCATGTAGTACGCGTATATCTAGTACGCGTCATCGTCCAGCAATCGACTGAATAGCAAACAATAATTCCAACGGAGACACTATGAAACGTAACGCTATCGCCATTGCCACCGCCACTCTTTGCGCCTTGGGCTTTTCCGCCGCCGCGCACGCCCAGGTATCGGGCGACACCATCAAGATCGGTTTTATTTCCGACATGTCGGGCGTGTATTCCGACGTCGACGGCCTCGGCGGCGCGGAAGCCATCAAGATGGCGATCGCCGATGCCGGCGTCGTGCTGGCCGGCAAGAAGGTGGAATTCATTTCCGCCGACCATCAAAACAAGGCTGACATCGCCGCCTCGAAGGCGCGCGAATGGTTCGACCAGCAGGGCGTCGACATGCTGATCGGCGGCACCAATTCCGGCGCCAGCCTGGCCATGGCCAAGGTCGCGGCGGAAAAGAAGAAAATTTTCATTGCCATCGGCGCCGGCTCCTCGCGCCTGACGAATGAAGAGTGCACGCCCTACACCGTGCATTACGCCTACGACACGGTGGCGCTGGCGCGCGGTACGGGCGGCACCATCGTCAAGCAGGGCGGCAAGAACTGGTATTTCATGACGGCTGATTACGCGTTTGGCCACTCGCTGGAAAAAGACACGGCCGAGGTCGTCAAGGCGGCCGGCGGCAAGGTGCTGGGCAGCGTCAAGCATCCGCTGGGCGCCTCGGATTTCTCGTCCTTCCTGCTGCAGGCGCAAGCAGCCAAGCCGCAAATCCTGGGTTTGGCCAATGCGGGCGGCGATGCCATCAACAGCATCAAGGCGGCCAACGAGTTCGGCTTGACGAAATCGATGAAACTGGCCGGCTTGCTGATCTTCATCAATGATATCCATTCCCTGGGCTTGAACCTGACGCAAGGCATGTACCTGACGGATGGCTGGTACTGGGACTTGAATGCGGACACGCGCGCCTGGTCGAAACGCTATTTTGCCAAGATGAAGAAGGAGCCGTCGATGCTGCAGGCGGCCGACTATTCGGCTGCGGCGACCTACCTGAAAGCCGTCAAGGCGTTGGGGACGGATGACACCGAGAAGGTCATGGCTTACCTGAAAAAGACCAAGATCAACGACATGTTCACGCAGAATGGCGAAGTGCGTCCCGATGGCCGCATGGTGCACGATATGTATTTGATAGAAGTCAAGAAGCCATCCGAGTCGAAATACCCATGGGATTACTACAAGGTGGTTGCCACCGTGCCCGGTGCGCAAGCGTATGTGACCAAGGCCGAATCGAAGTGTTCGTTGTGGAAGTAAGACGCTAGCACCAACTGCGATCGCCCGCCTGCGCGCGGGTGGTCTGTCCTGCACGCTCTTCGCTCGCAGGGTTCGCCTTGCGCCGCCGCGCCAGTCTGCGGTGGCGTGTTTCCCTTGATACCACACCGCTACCCGGCGGTGCTTTTTATACTGTGATGCCATGGAAATTTTCGGCGTTCCAATACAAGCGATGATGAGCCAGCTGCTGCTGGGTCTCGTCAACGGCTCGTTCTATGCCATGTTGTCCCTCGGTCTGGCCGTCATCTTCGGCTTGCTCAACGTTATTAATTTCTCGCACGGCGCCATGTACATGATGGGCGCCTTCCTGGCCTGGATGGGCCTCAGCTATTTCGACATCAATTACTGGGCCATGCTGGTCATCGCCCCGATCCTCGTTGGCCTGGTCGGCATCCTGATCGAAAAGACCATGTTGCGCTGGTTGTACAAGCTTGACCATCTGTATGGCTTGCTGCTGACCTTCGGCATTACCCTGATCATGGAAGGCGTGTTTCGCTCCTTCTATGGAGTCTCCGGCCAGCCGTATGCCGTGCCCGAAGCGCTGGCCGGCGCGACGGACCTGGGTTTCATGATCCTGCCGAACTACCGCGCCTGGGTGGTGATCGCTTCCTTGAGCGTTTGCCTGGCCACCTGGTTCGTCATCGAAAAAACCAAGTTGGGCGCCTACCTGCGGGCGGGCACGGAAAACCCGAAACTGGTGGAAGCGTTTGGCATCAACGTGCCGCTGATGGTCACCCTGACGTTTGGCTTCGGCGTGGCGCTGGCCGGTTTCGCCGGCGTGCTGGCGGCACCGATCATCCAGGTCTCGCCGCTGATGGGCTCGAACCTCATCATCGTCGTGTTTGCCGTGGTGGTGATCGGTGGCATGGGTTCCATCATGGGCTCCATCCTGACGGGCCTGGGCCTGGGCGTGATCGAGGGCCTGACCCGCGTGTTCTACCCGGAAGGCTCGGCCACCGTGGTCTTTGTGGTGATGGTCATCGTGCTGCTGCTGCGTCCCGCCGGTCTGTTCGGCAAAGAAAAGTAATCCTCATCAGTCATGTATTGGAGCTACCACGATGAATAAAAATGTAGGCTACGCCATTGCCTTGCTGCTGGCGTTGGCGGCCCCGTTTTACGGCTATCCCGTCTTTCTGATGAAGTTGCTGTGCTTCGCCCTGTTTGCCTGCGCCTTTAACTTGCTGATCGGCTATACGGGCTTGCTGTCGTTCGGCCATGCGGCCTTCTTCGGCGGCGCCGGTTATGTCACCGGCTACGCGCTGCGCACCTGGGGCTGGCCAACGGAATTGGGCTTGCTGGCCGGCGTCGCCACGGGCGCCTTACTGGGCCTGGTGATCGGCGGCCTGGCGATCCGTCGCCAGGGCATCTACTTTACGATGATCACCCTGGCGCTGGCGCAAATGGTGTACTTCCTGGCCTTGCGCCTGCCGTTCACGGGCGGCGAGGATGGCTTGCAGGGTGTTCCACGTGGAACCTTGCTGGGCATGATAGACCTGGGCAATGACACCGTACTGTATTACTTCGTGCTGGCCATCTTCATTGCCGGCTTCGCCCTGATCGTGCGCACCATCCACTCGCCGTTCGGGCAAGTGCTCAAGGCGATTAAGGAAAACGAACCGCGTGCCATTTCGCTGGGCTACGACGTCAACAAGTATAAGCTGATGGCTATCGTCCTGTCCGCTTCGCTGGCCGCTCTGGCCGGCGCCACCAAGACCCTGGTGCTGGGCTTTGAAACCCTCACCGATGTCTACTGGGGCATGTCGGGCCTGGTCGTGCTGATGACCTTGGTGGGTGGCATGGGCACGCTGTCCGGTCCCATCCTCGGCGCCGTGCTGATCATCGCGCTGGAAAACAAGCTGGGCGATGTCGGTACCTATCTGGCCACGCACACGGGCATCGAGTGGTTCGGCACCCTGGGTGAATCCGTGGGCATGGTCACGGGAGTGATCTTCGTCATCTGCGTGCTGCTGTTCCGGCGCGGCATCGTCGGCGAAGCCATCGCGCGCTTCGGCGGCAGGGCTACCAAAGCCGCTGTCTGATTTTCAAGCAACGCCGGACGGATAGTCCGGCGTTTTTCATTGTGCGTCCACTGTTACTTCAACGGAGAGAACCACCATGCAAATGACGATCACGCGCGCGGGCACCGGCATGAGCTTGTGCACCCTGCTGGCGTTGGCAGCCTGCGGCAGCAACCATGCGCCGGAAGAACTGAACCAGATGCCCGGCTACCTGGGCACCATCACGCGGGCCGACTACGACGGCAAGACGAATGATTTACTCACAGCCGGCCTGGGCAAGACGGGGCTGGCGGGCACGGCGCCCGCCTATGCGAATGCTGAACAGCCGACGCCGCTCGAACTGCGCCGCAATGCCATTTATGCCAATTACCGCGCCGTGCTCGACATTGCCGCCAACAGCGGCTACGGCACCCTGTACGGACCGAACGTCGATGCCAGCGGTACCGTCGGCACGGGCGAGGGCCTGGTCGCGGGCAGTGAATACATCGCCTATGCCGACGATGGCACGGGCAAGAAGAATGTCACCTTGATGGTGCAGGTGCCGGCCAGCTTCGACCCCGAGCACGCCTGCATCGTCACGGGCACCTCCAGCGGCTCGCGCGGCATCTACGGCGCCATCGGCAGTTCGGGGGAGTGGGGTTTGAAGAAGGGCTGCGCCGTGGCGTATGCCGACAAGGGTTCCGGGACGGGCCTGTATGTGTTTGAAGACGACAGTGTCAACCTGCAGAACGGACTGCGCGCGGGAAGAGTGGCTGCGGGCAAGAACGCGCTCTTCGCGCCGGACCTGAGCGACGCCGACCGGCTGGCCTGGGCCGCTGCCAACCCGAACCGTATTGCCTTCAAGCATGCGCACTCGCAGCAGAACCCGGAGAAGGATTGGGGCAAGGTCACCTTGCAGGCGGTCGAGATGGCATATTATGTGTTGAACGAGCGCTACGGCGTGCTGGCCCACGATGGCAGTGCGCGCATCGTGCGGCTCACGCCGAAGAACACCATCACGATAGCCTCCAGTATTTCCAACGGCGCCGGCTCGGCCTTGCTGGCCGCGGAGCAGGATACGAAAGGCTTGATCAGCGGCGTGGCCGCCAGCGAGCCGCAGGTCCAGCCGGCAGCATCGGGCGCCTACAGCGTGCGCCAGGGTGGGGTGCTAGTGAACGCACCGGGGCGCGCCCTGTTCGACTACGCCACCCATGCGGCCCTGTATCAGCCGTGCATCGCCTCCGTGGCGGGCAATGCGGGACGCTGCACGGCGCTGGTGGCCAAGGGCTTGTTGAACGGTTCCGACCTGACTGCGCAGCAGGCGGACGCGAAGCAGCGCTTGCGCGCGTATGGCTGGCTGGTCGATTCCGATCCGCTGCAGGCAGCGCACGCGGGCACGAACATCCTGGTGGCCGTCACGTATGCCTATGCCTACGGCAAGTTTTCCGTGACGGACAAGGTGTGCGGTTTCACGTTTGCGCAGACGGATGGCAGCGGCAATCCTATCGCGTACACCTCCGCGCAAAAGGCGGCCAGCTTTGCCGCGCAAAGCGGCATCCTCGGCAATGTCGTGTATGAGAACAGCGTGGGCGGCGCCAAGGGCTACACGGCCGGCGTGTCACCCTCGACCAGTCTGGCGGACCAGTCGCTCGATGGCTTCCTGTGCCTGCGCAGCCTGGCGACGGGGCGCGACGCCGTCAGCAGCGCCAACTTGCAGGGGACATTGGCCGGGCAGAGCGTGCGCGTGCGGGCGGGCATGGCCGAGGTAGCGGCCAGCGGCAAATTGAATGGCAAGCCGGCCATCATCGTGCATGGCCGCAGCGATACCCTGATTCCCGTCAATCACGCTTCGCGCGCCTACCTGGGGCTGAACGCCGCGGTGGAAGGGGCAAATAGCCGGTTGCGCTATATCGAAGTGACCAACGCCAACCACTTCGATTCCTTCAGCAGCGCCTTGCCGACCCTGATCGTGCCGCTACATGTGTACCTGAACCGGGCGCTCGATGCCATGTATGCGCATTTGTCTGCCAAGCAGGCCTTGCCGCCTTCGCAGGTAGTGCGCACGGAAACACGCGCCGATGCATCGACATTGATCACGAATGTCAACGTACCGGCGCTAGCGTCGATGCCAGCGGCGGGCAATGCGATCAGCGTGACGGGGACGGTGGTGGATGTGCCCAACTGAGTGTCATAGCGCGGCCGCATAGATGGCGCGGGCATCCTCGCGTGTGACGACGCGCGGATTGTTGCCCAGCAAACGCGTCTGCAGCATGGCGTCGTCGGCCAGCCGGTCCAGGTCGCTGGCCGCGATGCCCACCTCGCGCAGGGTACGCGCGATGCCTGTGGCCAGGGCAATCGCCTGCATGGCGTCAATCAGGGCCTCGGCCCGCGCTTCCTCGCTGCCCGTGATGCCGGGCTGCACGACGGCTGCCAGCTGCGCATACAGGGGCGCCGCGTGGGAGAGATTAAAGCGCAGCACATGCGGCAGCAGCAGCGCATTCGACAGGCCATGTGGCACGTGGAACAGGCCACCGATGGGATAGGCGAGCGCATGCACGGCGGCCACTGGCGCATTGGCAAACGCCTGGCCGGCCAGCATGGCGCCCAGCAACATCGCCTGGCGTGCCGGCAAGTTGGCGCCATCGCGGCATGCCGTGACGAGATTGGCGTGCAGCAGTGACAACGCCTGCGTGGCCAGCATGTCCGATAATGGATTCTTCAGCTGGCGGCTGGTGTACGCTTCGATGGCATGCACCATGGCATCGATGCCGGTAGCGGCTGTCACGGCGGGCGGCAAGCCCAGGGTCAGGTTGGCGTCGAGGATGGCCAGGTCCGCATACAGTTGCGGCGCGACCACGCCCATCTTGCTGGTGGCGCCTGTGGTGACGATGGCGATATGCGTCACTTCCGAACCCGTGCCCGCCGTGGTCGGCAATTGCACCAGAGGCAGGCGCTGGCCGTGGACATTGCCGATACCATACAGTTGCGCCAGTTCCTGGTGGCCGGGCGCCAGCACGGCGATCAGCTTGGCCACGTCCAGCGAGCTGCCGCCACCGAAGCCGATGATCAGTTCCACGTGAAACATCTGGGCCTGTGCCACGCCGGCAAGCACGATGGCTTCGGGCGGATCGGCTTGCACGTCGGAAAATACGTGCGCCTCGATACCCGCCATTTGCAAGCTGTGCAGCGGATTATCTGCGAGTCCCGTACACAGAAAACCCGCATCGGTGACGAGCAGGGCGCGGCGCACGGTGGGGAAGTGATGGGCGATGTGCGCGCCCAGCTGGGCGGCGGCGCCCCCTTCAACGATCAGATGCGGCACGGTGCGGAACTGGAAGGCGGGCATGCAGACTCCTGACAACAAGGACAGAAGCCAAGCTTACTCCGCTTTCCCTCCCCGCGCATGTTTCACGTGGAACCAGAAGCGGGGGCTACTCCCACTCCAGCGCGCCGCGTTTCCATTCATAGGCCAGGCCGATGGTCAGCAGGCTCAAGAAACCCATGACGGCCCAGAAGCCGGGTAAGCCGAGTTCGTTGACGTTGGCCGCCCACGGCATCAGGAAGATCACCTCGATATCGAACAGGATGAACAGAATGGCCACCAGGTAGAAGCGGATGTCGAATTTCATGCGCGCGTCGCCGAACGCTTCGAAGCCGCATTCGTACTGGGACAGTTTTTGCGGATCGGGTTTGTGTGGACCCAGCGCGCGCCCCAGCAGCATGGGCACGATGCCGACCAGGATGCCGATCAGAATGAACAGCAGGACGGGAAAATAGTTTTCGAGGAGCATGGGGATTCCTCTCAGTGGCTGGAAGACATTTTCATCAGCACGATGCCGCACACGATGAGGACGGCGGCGCACACGCGCATGGCATTCAGTTGTTCACCGAGGGCGACGATGCCGACGATAAAGGCGCCGACGGCACCGATGCCGGTCCAGATGGTGTAGGCCGTGCCCAGGGGCAGGGTGCGCATGGCTATCGACAGCAAACCGAAGCTGGCGATCATCATGACGATGGTAATGACGGAGGGGGTGAGTCTGGTGAAACCCTCGGAGAGTTTCATCGAGTATGCCCACACGACTTCAAACATGCCGGCAATAAGTAAAAGTATCCAGGCCATGGCGGCTCCTTATACAGAGCGGGCCGTCCCGGTGTGTGCCCATGATGGGGGAGGCCGTCCTCCTGGATGATCGTCACTATGGCCACTGGCGTGACCACGGTGTAGCGGACGATGCGGCAATTGTAGCAAACATTGGCGGCCACCGCAGCCCCATCGCGAGCCTATGGAGTGTTCCACGTGAAACAGAAATTTCCGCTTCCTTGCCAATGCTGAGTAAAAATTAAGCAAAAATTGGCCCGTGGAAGGTTGCGCTCGCAAAAAGACTCTATAATCGGAGCTCTCTTCCCGCATTTTTACTTGCACTGTTACCTATTTATCATGTTATTTCCTACAGAATTCGACGTCATCGTTGTCGGTGGTGGTCACGCCGGTACCGAGGCGGCCCTCGCTTCCGCCCGTATGGGACAGAAGACGCTATTGCTCACGCATAATATTGAGACACTGGGCCAGATGTCGTGCAATCCCTCCATCGGTGGCATCGGCAAGGGCCACCTGGTCAAGGAGGTCGATGCCATGGGCGGCGCGATGGCGATTGCCACCGACGAGTCCGGCATCCAGTTCCGCATCCTGAACTCTTCGAAAGGCCCGGCAGTACGCGCCACGCGCGCCCAGGCCGACCGCCTTCTTTATAAAGCCGCCATCCGTACACGCCTGGAAAACCAGCCGAATTTGTGGCTGTTCCAGCAAGCAGTCGATGATTTGATCGTCGAAGGCGACCGCGTCGTCGGCGCCGTGACGCAGATCGGCCTGAAGTTTTTGGCGCGTGCCGTGGTCTTGACGGCCGGCACTTTCCTCGACGGCAAGATCCACGTGGGCCTGAATAACTACTCGGCCGGTCGCGCCGGCGACCCGCCTGCCATCTCGCTGTCCGCCCGTTTAAAAGAATTGAAGCTGCCGCAGGGCCGCTTGAAAACAGGTACGCCGCCGCGCATCGATGGCCGCACGATCGACTTTTCCGTGATGCAAGAACAGCCGGGCGACCTCGATCCCGTACCCGTCTTCTCGGTGATGGGCAGCACGTCCATGCACCCGCGCCAGGTGCCATGCTGGGTCACGCATACGAACGCGCAGACGCACGACATCATCCGCGCCGGCCTGGACCGTAGCCCCATGTACACGGGCGTGATCGAGGGCGTGGGCCCCCGTTATTGCCCGTCCATCGAAGACAAGATCCACCGTTTCGCGGGCAAGGAATCGCATCAGATCTTCCTCGAGCCGGAAGGCTTGACGACGCATGAATTCTATCCGAACGGCATCTCCACCAGTCTGCCGTTCGACGTGCAGATCGCCCTGGTGCAATCGATGAAGGGCATGGAAAACGCGCATATCCTGCGCCCCGGTTACGCCATCGAATACGACTATTTCGACCCGCGCGGCTTGAAAGCCTCGCTGGAAACGAAGGCCGTGGCAGGCTTGTTCTTCGCCGGCCAGATCAATGGCACCACCGGCTACGAGGAAGCGGCCGCGCAAGGCATGCTGGCGGGCCTGAATGCGGCCCTGTTGACGCAGGACAAGGAAGCCTGGATACCGGGCCGCTCCGAGGCGTATCTGGGTGTGCTGGTCGACGATCTGATCACCCAGGGCGTGCAGGAGCCGTACCGCATGTTCACCAGCCGCGCCGAGTACCGCTTGAGCCTGCGCGAAGACAATGCCGACATGCGCCTGACGGAAATCGGCCGCACCCTGGGCTGCGTGGGCGACGCCCAGTGGCAAGCGTTCGAGACCAAGCGCGAAGCGGTGGCGCTGGAACTGCAGCGCCTGCGTTCAACCTGGGTCAACCCGCGCATTCTGGCGGCCGCCGAATCGGAACGCATCGTCGGCCAGGCCATAGAGCGCGAGTACTCGCTGGCGGATTTGCTGTGCCGCCCGAACGTCGCCTACGACACCTTGATGAGCATGACAGGCATGGAAGGCCAGGCCCTGGCCGGCCCCGGCGTGGAGGATCCCGCCGTGCGCGAGCAGGTGGAAATCCAGCTCAAATATGCCGGCTACATCGAGCGCCAGAGCAAGGAAATCGAGCGCCATGAACACTATGAAAATCTGGCATTGCCGGCAGGTTTTAATTACCTGGACATCGGCGCGCTGTCGGTCGAAGTGCGGCAAAAACTCGACAAGCAGCGCCCAGAAACTCTGGGCCAGGCATCGCGCATTTCCGGCGTGACGCCGGCGGCGATTTCGCTGCTGCTGGTGCACTTGAAAAAGCGCGGTTTTGGTGCCGCGCAGACCACCACTTTAAAGGACGAGGTTGTTGAATGAAGCAGTTTGACCGGGCCGCACTGGCCCCCATTTTGAATGAAGGCATCGCCGCGCTGGGGCTCGACCTGAGCGCGGATCAGACGGAAAAACTGCTCGATTACCTGGCCTTGCTGGCCAAATGGAATAGCGTGTACAACCTGACGTCGGTGCGCGATCCCCTGCAGATGCTGACCTTGCACGTGCTCGATTCGCTGGCGGCCGTGCCCGCGTTCGCTCATGCCAAAAACGTGCTCGACGTAGGCGCCGGCGGCGGCTTGCCGGGCATGGTGCTGGCCATCGCGCGGCCCGATGTGACGGTGTCGATGATCGACACGGTGCATAAGAAGACGGCTTTTTTGACGCAAGTGAAGGCCGAACTGGGTTTGAGCAACGTCACCGTGTACACGAAACGGGTGGAACAGCTGGAGGTGCAGCAGAAATTCGACGTGATCACCTCGCGCGCCTTTGCTGACCTGTCCGATTTCGTCAACTGGTCGGGCCACGTGCTGGAAGAGGGCGGTCAGTTCATCGCCTTGAAAGGGATAGCGCCGCCAGACGAGCGCGAGCGACTTCCAGCGGAATGGCAAGTTACAGAGCTACGCGCAATCGCGGTGCCAGGGCTAAATGCAGAGCGCCATCTGGTCTTTATAGCAAGAATTTAAACGCCAGAAAATTAAATAATATAAATAGTTTATACGGTATAAATAATATAAACCGTATAAATGGTTTATATCGTATAAATGAAATAAACAGTATAAATCGTTTCGGTAAACATGCCGGGGCGCACGATGAAGTTTGCATCTCTTAACAACTAGAAGATACATGGCCAAAATTTTTTGTGTAGCAAATCAAAAGGGTGGTGTTGGTAAAACCACAACAAGCGTCAACCTCTCCGCCGGCCTGGCCAAGTTGAACCAGCGCGTGCTGCTGGTCGACCTCGACCCGCAGGGTAATGCGACCATGGGCGCCGGCATCAACAAGGCTGGCCTGAAGGCGTCCACCTATGAAGTCATGCTGGGCGAGTCCGATGTCAAGACGGCACGCCAGCGTTCGGAAGCGGGGCGTTTCGATGTCTTGCCGTCGAACCGCGAACTGGCCGGCGCCGAAGTAGAGATGGTCGAACTGGACAACCGCGAACGCCGCCTGAAGGAGGCGCTGGCCGAAGTCGACAGCGAATACGATTTCATCCTCGTCGATTGCCCGCCGGCATTGTCGATGCTGACCCTGAACGGCCTGTGCGCCGCGCATGGCGTGATCATCCCGATGCAGTGCGAGTACTACGCGCTGGAGGGCTTGTCCGACCTGGTCAACACCATCAAGAAGGTGCACGCCAACCTGAACCCCGATTTGAAGATCATCGGCCTGCTGCGCGTGATGTTCGATCCACGCATGACATTATCGCAACAAGTATCGGCGCAGCTGGAGCAGCACTTCGGCGACAAGGTCTTCAAGACCATCATCCCGCGCAACGTGCGCCTGGCCGAAGCGCCGTCGTACGGCTTGCCCGGCGTGACCTTCGACCCCAGCTCGAAAGGTGCCCAGGCGTATATCGCCTTCGGCGCCGAGATGGTTGAACGTATCAAACATATGTAAACAAAGGGCGAGCGACTCGCAAGGAATGATGTGAGCGCTTACTCTGAAAACACGATTAGGACAGCATGGCTACGAAAAAATTAAAAGGACTGGGTCGCGGACTCGACGCCCTGTTGGGCGGCGGCGGCGACTTCGCCAATCCGGACACGCATCAACCGTCGAACTTGCCTGTGTCGCAAATGCAAGCCGGCAAATACCAGCCGCGCACGCGCATGGACGAAGGGGCCTTGAATGAACTGGCCGCTTCGATCAAGGCGCAAGGACTGATGCAGCCGATCCTGGTGCGCCCGATCGGGCAAGACACCCTGAGCGGACTTGTTAAATATGAAATCATCGCCGGTGAACGCCGTTTCCGCGCCTCGCAACTGGCCGGCCTGACGGAAGTGCCGGTGCTGGTGCGCGATGTGGACGACCTGGCCGCCGCCGCCATGGCGCTGATCGAGAACATCCAGCGCGAAGACTTGAACCCGCTGGAAGAAGCGCAGGGCATCCACCGCCTGATCGCCGACTTCAATTTTACGCATGAGCAAGCGGCCACGGCGCTGGGACGTTCGCGCAGCGCCGTGTCGAACCTGCTCCGCCTGATGAATCTGGCCAGTCCCGTGCAGACCATGCTGATGGCCGGTGATATCGACATGGGCCATGCGCGCGCCTTGCTGGCGGTCGATGCGGCCAGCCAGATCACGCTGGCCAACCAGGTGGTGGCCAAGCGCCTGTCGGTGCGTGAAACGGAAAAGCTGGTCACGCGCACGGCCGAGGAAGCGGCCAACCCCGTCGAGCCGCGGCAAAAGGAAAAGTCTGGCGACATCGCCCGCCTGGAAGAAGAGTTGTCCGATGCGCTGGCCACGCCCGTGGTGTTCAAAATGGGCAACAAAGGCCGTGGCCAGTTGGTGATCGATTTTGCCGATCTTGACGTGCTCGATGGCTTGTTGACCCGCTTGCGTGGTTAAATAGCAAGCTGCAAAGACATGAGGAGCGTGGGTGTGGACAATCCGGCCATGCTTTCCAGATGCACCACGTGATTCCTTGATAACACGGCTGGAAGCGGCCAGACAAGCGACTTTGCCATATAGTGGTGCAAATGGCGGCGAATAGTCGGTAAAGCGTCAGTTTCACGCCGCAATCGCCCTGCTGCGGTGCAGCAACGTTTGACTCTATAGATCAAAGCCAACTATAATCCCGTGTCTTTGCGTGTGTAGATTTTTCTGGGAACCTGGCAATTGAGTGATTCACAACAAAGTATTGCCAAGCCCGTCTACAAAGTAGTTGCATTGCAGTTAGCAATCGCTATCAGCTTTGCCACAGTCACCCTGTTTTTCGGTGGCAGTGTCAGAGGCTGGTCCGCCGCATACGGCGGTGCTATCGCGGTCATCGGTAGCCTGGTGTATGCCCTGCTGGTCGTTCGCGGTTCTAGCGACGCCAATAAGGCATTCCGGGCGCATTTGCGCGCAGAAGTGATGAAAATATTTATCACAGCGGTGCTGTTTATATTGGCACTGGTGTTGTTTCAGTCGGCCGCCTGGTTATGGCTGATCTTGGGTTTCGCGGTGGCAACCTTAGCATACTGGTTTTCATTGCTCGCTGTTTAATCATTGGTTTTGGGGCCTGTTGTGCTCTGAAACGACAAATCTAAATTCATTATGACCACAGAACACGCTATTGAAGCGGGCCATGCTGCCCCGGCCAACGCTACAGAATACATCAGTCACCATCTGGCCCACCTGAAAAGTGCCGACGGCATGATCAATCTGGATACTTTCTGGATTTCGGCCATTCTGGGCTTTGTTTTCCTGGCTGTTTTCTATATGGCGTCGCGCCGCGCGACGGCTGGTGTCCCTGGCAAGTTGCAAAACTTCGTCGAAATGGTCATGGAAATCGTCAATGACACTATTAATGGGGCCTTCCACGCGAAAAGCAAGGTCATCGCACCGCTGGCCATCACAATTTTTGTCTGGGTCTGGCTGCTCAACGCGATGGACTTCCTGCCGGTTGACCTGTTGCCGAAGATCCTGAGCTGGTTTGGCGTGCATAAACTGCGCGCCGTGCCGACCGCCGACGTGAACCATACCTTCGCCATGTCGCTGTCGGTGGTGCTGTGCGTGATCGCCTTCTCGATCAAGGCCAAGGGCCTGGGCGGCTGGATCAAGGAACTGTTCACGGCACCGTTCCATGCAAATGGCTTGATCGCCACGATCGCCCTGGCACCTGTCAATTTCTTGCTGCAAATGGTTGAGTTGGTTGCAAAACTGATCTCCCTGTCGCTGCGACTGTTCGGCAATATGTATGCCGGCGAACTGATTTTCATCTTGATCGCGTTGTTGCCTTGGTGGGCACAGTGGGCGTTGGGTGGTCCATGGGCAATTTTCCATATCTTGATTGTAACTTTGCAAGCTTTTGTGTTTATGGCGTTGACGGTTGTGTATCTGAGCCTTGCGGTTGAGAAACATTAATCAGCAACTTTATATTTTGTTTTTTTAGTATCTTTCGTTTTTAAATTTAGGAGAATTTTATGCAAGCTCTGATCGCACAAGTACAAAGCATGACCGTTCTGGCAGCAGCAATCATCATCGGCCTGGCCGCAATCGGCACCGCTCTGGGCTTCGCTATCTTGGGTGGCAAATTCCTGGAAGCTTCGGCACGTCAACCAGAACTGATGCCACAACTGCAAACCAAGCTGTTCGTTATCGCTGGTCTGCTGGATGCCATCTCGATGATCGGCGTTGGTGTTGCTCTGCTGTACACGTTCGCTAACCCGTTCCTGTCCGCTCTGACGGCTGTTGCTCAGTAATTCGCTCCAACCCTAGGAGAAACTTTTAGTTAGGAGCAAAGGTATGGACATCAATATGTCGCTCATCGGCCAGATGATCACCTTCGCGGTGTTGGTCTGGTTCTCGATGAAGTTCGTATTTCCAGCGCTGAACAATGCGCTGGATGAGCGTGCCAAACGAATCGCGGATGGATTGGCTGCGGCCGATCAAGGTCAAGCTTCGATGGCTGTCGCTGAAAAGCGTGCGCAAGAGGCATTGAACAGTGCACGTGAAGAAGCGTCGCAACGCGTTGCGGACGCTGAAAAGCGCGCGCAGCTGGTTGCTGAAGAGATCAAGCAAAATGCACAAGCTGAAGCTGCGCGTATCATCGCGCAAGCCCAGTCGGACGCCGAACAGCAACTGTCGAAAGCACGCGAACAATTGCGCGCTCAGGTGGCTGACCTGGCTGTCAAGGGTGCCGAGCAGATCTTGAAGCGTGAAGTCAACGCTACGGCTCACGCCGAAATGTTGCAGCGTCTTGCTGTCGAGCTGTAATCATGGCAGAACTCGCAACCGTCGCCCGTCCCTACGCGGAAGCTTTGTTCCGCGTAGCCCAAGCTGGTAAGGAGTCAAGCAACCTCGCGGCGTGGTCCGAACTGGTGTCCGAACTGGCACAGATCGGTAGCCACCCCGAGGTACAGGCGTACGCGCGCAATCCGAAAGTTTCGGAAAGCGACGTCGCCGCCACCATCCTGTCGTTGTTGAAATCGCCGCTCAATGAAGAAGTGAAAAACTTCGTCACGTTGTTGATCGAAAATGGCCGCATCAGCCTGCTGCCGGAAATCGGCGCGCAATTCCATACCTTGAAAAACGGTCTGGAAGGTGCGGCTGACGCCGAGATCACGAGCGCTTTCGATCTGAGCGAAGGCCAAACGGCCGAGCTGGTCGCAACGCTGGAAAAGAAATTCAGTCGTAAGCTCAACCCTGCCGTCACAGTGGATCCATCGCTGCTCGGCGGCGTGCGCGTGGTTGTTGGCGACCAAGTGCTCGATACCTCGGTGCGCGCCAAGCTGCAGCAACTGCACGCTGCATTGGTGTCGTAAGACACGCGCTTCGGCAGGCCAGCTAAGACAGACCCTTACCCCTCGCGCAAGCTGAGAGAAACACTTTTAGGAGTTAGTATGCAACTCAACCCATCTGAAATCAGCGAGTTGATCAAGAGCCGGATCCAAGGTCTTGATGGCGGCGCTGAAGTGCGTAATCAAGGCACGGTTATTTCCGTCGCCGACGGTATCTGCCGCATCCACGGTTTGTCGGACGTGATGCAAGGCGAGATGCTGGAATTCCCAGGCAACACGTTTGGCCTGGCAATGAATCTGGAACGCGACTCCGTCGGTTCCGTGATTCTGGGTGCCTACGAGCACATCTCCGAAGGCGATACGGTGAAATGTACCGGCCGCATTCTGGAAGTGCCAATTGGTCCTGAGCTGCTCGGCCGCGTTGTCAACGCGCTGGGTCAGCCAATCGACGGCAAAGGCGCCATCGACACGAAACTGACGGCCGCGATTGAAAAAATCGCTCCGGGCGTGATCGCCCGTGAGTCCGTTTCGCAACCAATGCAAACCGGCCTGAAGTCGATCGATGCGATGGTTCCAGTTGGCCGCGGCCAGCGCGAACTGATCATCGGCGACCGTCAAACCGGCAAGTCGGCTGTGGCGATTGATGCGATCATCAATCAAAAAGGCCAGGGCATGAAATGTATCTACGTCGCGATTGGCCAAAAAGCCTCGTCGATCAAGAACATCGTGCGCTCGCTGGAACAGCACGGCGCGATGGAATACACCATCGTTGTCGCCGCTTCCGCTTCGGAATCGGCCGCCATGCAATACATCTCGCCGTACTCCGGTTGCGCCATGGGCGAATACTTCCGTGACCGCGGCGAAGATGCACTGATCGTCTACGATGATCTGTCCAAACAAGCTGTTGCATACCGTCAAATCTCGCTGCTGCTGCGCCGTCCACCAGGTCGCGAAGCGTACCCAGGCGACGTGTTCTACCTGCACAGCCGCCTGCTGGAACGCGCAGCACGCGTGAACGCCGACTACGTCGAGAAGTTCACCGACGGCGCCGTCAAAGGCAAGACCGGTTCCCTGACGGCTCTGCCGATCATTGAAACGCAAGCTGGCGACGTGTCCGCATTCGTTCCAACCAACGTGATTTCGATTACCGACGGTCAGATCTTCCTGGAAACCTCGCTGTTCAACGCTGGTATCCGTCCTGCAATTAACGCCGGTATTTCCGTATCGCGCGTCGGTGGCGCCGCCCAGACCAAGGTCATCAAAAACCTGTCCGGCGGTATCCGTACCGACTTGGCGCAGTACCGTGAATTGGCCGCGTTTGCGCAGTTCGCATCCGACCTGGATGAGTCGACCCGCAAGCAGCTGGACCGTGGTGCCCGCGTCACGGAATTGCTCAAGCAAGCCCAGTACTCGCCACTGTCGATCTCGCTGATGGCCGTATCGCTGTTCTCGGTGAACAAAGGCTTCATGGACGACGTGCCAGTCAAGCAAGTGCTGTCGTTCGAAGCTGGTGTCCACGCTTACATGAAGACCAAGCAAGCTGCTCTGCTGGCCAAGATCGAAGAAACCAAGCAACTCGACAAAGACAGCGAAGCAACTCTGTCGGCGGCCATTGCTGATTTCAAGAAATCCGGCGCATATTAAGCGGCCAGGCGGCGCCCACCTCGAGTGAGGCGCCGCCCTACGCGCAGAAGGAGTAAGGACTCATGGCATCAAGCAAAGAGATACGAGGCAAGATCAAGAGCGTAGAGAATACGAAGAAGATCACCAAGGCGATGGAAATGGTCGCCGCGTCCAAAATGCGCAAGGCGCAAGACCGGATGCGGGCCGCCCGTCCCTATAGTGACAAGATTCGCAATATCGCCGCCAATCTGGCGACCGCCAATCCGGAATACACGCACCCGTTCCTGGCAGCTGCCCAGGGTACGCAAGCGAAGGCAGTGGGTTTCATCGTTGTCACGACCGACAAGGGTCTGTGCGGCGGCATGAACACCAACATCCTGCGCCAGGTGACGTCGAAGTCGCGCGAGCTGGAAGCAGCTGGCAACCGGATTGAAGCAGTTGCCATCGGTAACAAGGGTTTGGGTTTTTTGAATCGCATCGGCGTCAAGATCATCGCGCACGCCATTCAAACCGGTGATACGCCCCATCTGGACAAATTGATCGGACCCGTCAAGGTCATGCTCGAAGAGTTCCAGGCAGGCAAGATCGATGCAGTGTACCTGTGCTACACCAAATTCATCAACACGATGAAACAGGAACCAGTCGTGGAGCAATTGCTGCCCCTGACGGCCGACAAGATGGTCGCCGACAAGGGCGCCCACACGTGGGATTATATCTACGAGCCGGATGCGCAAAGCGTGATCGACGAATTGCTGGAGCGCTATGTAGAAGCGCTGGTGTACCAGGCAGTCGCGGAGAATCTGGCGTCCGAGCAATCGGCACGGATGGTCGCGATGAAAGCTGCAAGCGACAACGCGGGTAGTGTGATCGGCGAACTGAAGCTGATCTACAACAAGACCCGCCAAGCTGCGATTACCAAAGAACTCTCCGAAATCGTCGCCGGTGCGGCTGCGGTTTAAACGAATTTAACTATATTGAAGGAACGAACATGGCTGATGGCAAAATCGTTCAGTGTATCGGCGCTGTGGTGGACGTTGAGTTTCCCCGCAACGCGATGCCTAAGGTATTTGATGCCTTGAAGATGGCAGGCTCGGAACTGACCCTGGAAGTACAACAGCAGTTGGGTGACGGCATTGTGCGTACCATTGCACTCGGCACGTCCGATGGCTTGCGTCGCGGCATGATGATCCAGAACACCGGCAAACCTATCATGGTGCCAGTCGGTAAAGCAACCCTGGGTCGTATCATGGACGTGCTGGGTAACCCGATTGACGAATGCGGCCCAGTGTCGCACGAGCAAGTCGCGTCGATCCACCGCACGGCTCCTGCATACGACGAACTGTCGCCATCGCAAGAACTGCTGGAAACCGGCATCAAGGTGATCGACCTGGTGTGCCCGTTTGCAAAAGGCGGTAAAGTTGGTCTGTTCGGCGGCGCTGGCGTGGGCAAGACCGTCAACATGATGGAATTGATTAACAACATCGCCAAAGCGCACAGCGGCGTGTCCGTGTTCGCCGGTGTCGGTGAGCGTACGCGTGAAGGTAACGACTTCTACCACGAGATGGCTGACGCGAAAGTGGTCGATCTGGAAAACCCGGAGAACTCCAAAGTAGCGATGGTCTACGGTCAGATGAATGAACCGCCAGGTAACCGTCTGCGCGTCGCGCTGACCGGCCTGACGATCGCTGAATCGTTCCGTGATGAAGGCAAGGACGTTCTGTTCTTCGTCGACAACATCTACCGCTTTACGCTGGCTGGTACCGAAGTATCGGCACTGCTGGGCCGTATGCCGTCGGCTGTGGGTTACCAACCAACCCTGGCTGAAGAAATGGGCCGTCTGCAAGAGCGTATCACCTCGACCAAGACCGGTTCGATCACCTCGATCCAGGCCGTCTACGTTCCTGCCGATGATTACACCGATCCATCGCCTGCTACCACGTTTGCTCACTTGGATTCGACCGTTGCGCTGTCGCGTGACATCGCTTCCCTGGGTATCTACCCAGCCGTGGACCCACTCGATTCGACCTCGCGTCAGCTCGATCCGTTGATCGTTGGTCAAGAGCACTATGACACCGCGCGTGCCGTGCAAACGACCCTGCAACGCTACAAGGAATTGCGCGACATTATCGCGATTCTGGGTATGGACGAGCTGGCACCGGAAGACAAACTGCTGGTTGCCCGTGCACGTAAGATGCAACGTTTCCTGTCGCAGCCTTTCCACGTCGCTGAAGTCTTTACCGGCGCGCCTGGTAAATACGTTTCGCTCAAAGACACGATCAAGGGCTTCAAAATGATCGCTTCGGGCGAACTCGATCACCTGCCGGAACAAGCGTTCTACATGGTCGGCACGATCGAAGAAGCAATCGAAAAAGCCAAGAAACTTAACTAAGTTAAGTCTGGGCCTAACCCCGCCTCTTACCAGGCGGGGTTCTTCAACCCGATAGGACACACATGGCACACACAATTCACGTTGACGTGGTTTCCGCTGAAGAACTGATTTTTTCAGGCGAAGCAGAATTCGTCGCGTTGCCGGGTGAACAGGGCGAGCTGGGTATCTACCCACGCCACACGCCTTTGATTACCCGCATCCGTCCGGGCGCGGTCCGCATCAAGGTAGTCGGCCAGGCTGAAGAAGAATTCGTCTTCGTTGCTGGCGGTCTGCTGGAAGTGCAACCGGACACCGTGACCGTCCTGGCCGATACCGCGATCCGCGGTCACGACCTGGATGAAGCGAAAGCGCTGGAAGCGAAGAAGTTGGCGGAAGAAAATATCCACAACAAGGATTCGGGCATCGACTACGCGCAAGCGCAAGCCGAGCTGGCCAGCGCGATTGCGCAACTGGCAGCGATCCAGAAGCTGCGCAAGCATTAATTTGCTCGCACGCAGTAGTAAAAAAGGCAGCCTGCGGGCTGCCTTTTTTTTCAGCAAAACTAACTTTAGTAAAACTAATTTCAGTAAAAGTTAACGGCGCTTGTCTTTTCCCCTTTCCAGCCCCGCCTTCAATATCGTCTTCCACTTGGCGCGCGCGCTAATGCGCTCGAGCGGCGATTCCTCGCTACGGCGGGCGTCGCGCAGCAGCTTGTGATAATTGCGCAAGCGGTCCGTATCGACGGCGCCGCGCACGGCGCAACCGGGCTCGCTCGTGTGCCGGCAATCGCGGAACTGGCAAGTGGATGCCAGTTCCGCGATGTCATCAAACGTGGCCGCCAGGGTGTCCGCATCGGCATCCGCGCGCCAGCTGCGCAAGCCCGGCGTGTCGATGATGCAGGCGCCGCTGGAGCACAGGTGCAAGGAACGCGCCGTCGTCGTATGCCGGCCGCGTCCATCGCCATGGCGCACGCCGTTGCTTGCCTGCTGCGTCGCGCACAGGGTATTGGTCAGGCTGGATTTGCCGGCGCCCGATGAACCGAGCAGCACCAGGGTCTGGCCGGCGTCCAGCCAGGGTTCCAGGATGGCTACGTCATACACATGGCGCGTATCGATGGCAAACAGCGGCACGTGGGACGGCAGACGGTGTTTGAACTGCGCCAGTTTGCCCGGCACGTCGTCGGCCACGTCGGCCTTGCTGAGCACCACCACGGGGTTGACCTGGGCCGCCAGCACGATGGCCAGATAGCGTTCCAGGCGGCGCGGGTTGAAGTCCTGGTCCAGCCCCATCACCAGCAGGGCCGTGTCGACATTGCTGGCGAGTACCTGGCGACGGCCGTCATTGCCGCGCCGCGCGATCTGCGTGACTGGGGATAAGTGTGCCGTTATCCACAGCGCGCCGTGAAGATCGTGTTCGGCAGCGATCCAGTCGCCGACCGTGAGCACGTTGTCCTGCGCCTGCAGCAAGCGCGGCAGGATGCGTGCCGGGTGTTCCTTGATGCCGTCGTGCACGCCGATGCTGTCGCGGTGGACGGCGCTTACGCGCATCAGCTGCGCGGTGGGGGAAGATACGTCGAGTTGGGTGGCTGCGCCGGCGATGGCCTGCTGCAGCCCGATAAGACGTAGTTGCGCAAAATCGAATGCGATCATGGTAGCGTGATTCCAAATTCTGTCGTCCGCGTACGGACGTGAAGCCTGCGCGTGCAGGCACCGCCAGTCGCCATGACTGGCACGAAAGAAGGGGACGTCGGCTACGCGATCACGCGTATGGGGAATTGCGAGCTAAGGGGCTTAGCGGGGAAAAACAGTGATCAGGCAGCCGACAGCACGGCAGTATCCGAATGGCGCATGTTGTCTACTCCTGTTGTGTGATGTAAAACGCCAGTGTGCCAGCGGCGTGCGCCGCCGTCAACCTTAGCTGCACATACCGTAGGCGCTGCGCTCGGGGAAATAGCGGTAGGTAAACGTGCGCACCGGGTAGCGCTTGCCGGCGACGAGCATGTCGGGCATCGACAAATCAAAGCGCTGCGGTAGCTGGCGTGGCAGTTGCAGGCGCAGCCGCCACTGGGTTTCCTTGCTATTGCCGACGGCGGCAAACATGATGGGCAGTTTTTCGATGACGTCGACGATTTCCGCTTTCCGGTTCATGCCGCGCTGGTAGATGGTCAGCACTTTCGCCTCGGCGAACGGCTGCTTGTGCGGTTCCTCCAGCAGGAAGGACAGGCGCGTAAAACTGGCTTGCGTACCGATGGGCAAGGTAAAGATCAGCGCCAGCTCCGTGCCGCCTTCCTTCAAGGTGACGGGTGGCGTGGCATACACGCTGATACCGCGCGGCAGCTCGAAACGCGAGCCCTCCGTCCACGTCTTGCACTCGGGCGTGGTGGCCTGGTACAGGCTCGGTGCCGTGTAGTCATCGCAGGCGGTGACGAGCAGTAACAGTGGCAGCAGGGACAGGGCGGAACGGCGCATGGGAGTCACGGTTGGAGGATGAGCCGACAGTGTAAGCGATCCCCTCGTGATCCACCAGTGACGCCAGGCCTACCCGGGCGGGGCGCGCCGCACGGACTGCAGCTGGCAGTGCGCCGCCTGCAGCGCTTCCTTGATGACGTCCAGCGCCAGTTGCGGCCGCGCCGCGCCGCACATGAAGATATCGACGGCGGCAAAGCTGCATTCCGGCCAGGTGTGGATGGAAATGTGCGATTCGGCCAGCAGCACCACGCCGGTGACGCCCTGGCCGGCGCCAAAGCTGTGGAAATGGCTGTGCAGCACCTGCGCGCCGGCCGTGACGGCCGCGCCGCGCAGCAGGCGCTCGAGCACGGCGCCGTCGCGCAGGCGTTCCGGCGCGATGCCCGACAGGTCGGCCAGCAAATGGGTGCCCAGAGGCAGATGCGGTGTGGCTGCCATGCTTACTTGTGGCTGCCGCCGCTGGAGCCGCCGCCATAGCTGCCGCCGCCGCTGCCCGTGCGCGAACTCCAGCTGCCGCTGCTGCCGCTGCCGGCTACCTTGAACATGCGCACCCAATTGGCGGCCGTGACACTGAAGGTCACCATCAAGGCATAGATCACGTATTTACTCATGGAGGATTCTTTGCATTCTTGTCGAGGAAAACGGCGGGCAGGAACAGCGCCAGGCAGCCCAGCAAACTCCACATCAAGGTGCTGGAGAACGAGACAAACATCGGGATCGCATTCAAGACCAGCACGATGATGATGAAGACCTTGGCGATGCCGCGGTGGCTCAGCTGGATATTCTGCACTTTGGTGCCGCCATGGAAGGCGGCGCCGAACCAGGCGGCCATCTGGTCATAGGCGACGGGTACGGAGCGCGACCACGTCATTTCTTCGCTGGTGATTTCCGCCGCCAGCTTGGTCTGCCCCTGTTCGAATTCATGGACGCGCGTGCTGTCGCCGACGGCCACCTTCCAGTTGAAGGCGCCCGCCGCATACACCACCTGCGAGCCGTAGTCATACAGTTTGCGGTAGCTGGCGCCATCGAGCGTGCAGGTATCGGCGTCCAATGACGTCCAGTTGGGCCAGTTCGGCAGCACGTTGGAGCGCGACCAGCCGTCGTCCGTCTCCACCAGCCAGAAGAAGCCGGCGCGCGCGTTGTACAACAGGTATTCGTTCCATTCACTGCCCTCGTCGTCGGCGCGGCGCATCATGCCGATGACCGTGAAATCGACATTGCTGATCTTCGCGCTGGCGCCCAGCTCCAGCGTGATGTCGGCGTTGTCGTGCACCTGCTTGCCGATGGCCAGCACTTGCGCTTCCGGGCCGCTGGCGTCGAGCTGCGCGTGGCAGGCGGGACACACCAGCTGCGCCGCCGCGCCGGGCACGTAGTTGATGCCGCTGCCACAGGACGGGCAGTCAAGCGCATCGAGCTTGCCGCGGTACTTGCCGGCGCTTTTGGCAATGGCATCGTCATCGCGCAGCAGCTGGCACTGCAAGCCATCCAGCGTGACGGCGACACCCTGGTAGACGACCGGTTGTGGGCCATCCGTGTAATCGAGCGTGATAAAGCTGGCGTAGTTGCGGAAGTCTGCCACCTGGATGCGCCAGCCCGCGCCTACCTTGAACGGCAATTCACCCTGGCCTGCGATGCATTCGGCATTGCGGATCTCGGCCGCCGTGTACTGCTCGCCGCAGAGCGTATAGCGCTTGCCCGGCGCCAGCTCGCCAAAGACGGGCAGGGCGTCTTGCGTGCTGCGCTCACGCGTCAGCGTGTACAGGCCGGACGAGTCGCCCAGCCAGGCCGTGCTGGCGTCGTCGAACAGCAGATACCACTCGTTCCACGTGCCGGCGCTGTAGCGCTGCTGGATGCGTCCGACGACCGTGAAGTGGATACCGTCGTGCACGCCGGCCGTGCCGATCTGGATCGGTGTATAGTCTTCCAAGACGGCCGACATCTTGCCCACGTCCCTGACGGAGTCGGCGTCCTTGAGGATGGTGCTATTGCAGTACTCGCACACGGCGAGCACGGAAGCGTGCGAGCGGAAACGAACTTCCGCGCCGCAGCTGGGACAGGAAACAGTTTGCATGCAGTCGCGCTTAGCCGATCAGTTTTTTCAGCAGTTCAGCCTTGGCGCCGTCGTAGTCGGCCGGCGAAATGAGGCCCTTGTCGAGCAAGCCTTTGAGCTTTTCCAGGCGCGCCTCGATCGGTTCTTCCACGGGAGCCGGTGGCGCCGCAGGCGGTGCGGCCGGGGCAGGTGCCGGCTGCTGTAGCGCTCCGCCCATGCTTTGCGCCATCACCTGGCCGATCGACAGCCCTGCGCCGAGGCCCGCGCCGATGCCGGCCATGCCGCCTTCGTTCTGCGCCGCCAGCGGGATCGCGTTGGCGACCTGGAATTTCGTATAGCCGCTCATCTTGTCGGCGCCCAGGCCACCCTTCATGCCGGCGGAAATGCGCTCGTCGAGCGCCGCCTGCAATTCCTCGGGCAAGCTGATGCTGGCCACGTTGAATTCATCGAGGCCCACGCCATAGCGGGCGAAGGCCTGCGCCAGGCCATCCTTGACCTCTTGCGCCATCAGCGCCTGGTTGGCCGCCATGTCGAGGAAGGGGACATTCGCGCCGCCCAGCGAGCTGGCCATGCTCGACATCAAAATGCCGCGCAATTGATCTTCCACCTCGTCGCGCGTATAGACTTCGCGCGTGCCGCTGATCTCGGTGAAGAAGGTGCGGGCGTCGGCGATGCGGTACGAGTACATGCCGAAGGCGCGCACGCGGATCATGTCGAAATCCTTGTCGCGGATGGTGATCGGCTGCGGCGTGCCCCACTTGCGGCCCGTCTGCACGCGGGTACTGAAGTAATACACGTCGGACTTGAAGGGCGAATCGAATAGCTTGTCCCAGTTTTTCAAGTTGGTCAGCAACGGTAAAGTTTGCGTCGTCAGCTTGTGCGTGCCGGGGCCGAAGACGTCGGCGATCTTGCCTTCGTTGACGAAGACGGCGACCTGCGATTCGCGCACATTCAGGATGGCGCCGTTCTGGATTTCGAAATCCTGCATGGGAAAACGCCAGGCCAGCACGCCTTCCGTCTCTTCGTTCCACTGCAGTACGTCGATAAACTGCTTCTTGATAAAGCTGCCGAGGCTCATGATGGTGTCCTTGAATGGGGTGAAACGTCAGGAAATGCAGGCGGCGTTGATGGCGCCGGTCGACAGGGAAATGGCGGCCAGCAAGCCGCCGAAGGCGCTGTTGTTCGATTCGATCTGGTCCTTCGACATGCGCAGCAGGCGCGTGGTGACCACATAGGCGAGCAATTGCACCACCATGGCGCCAAAGGCCCAGGCGAAGAACTGCTGGTAGTCGGCCGTGTGCATCAGCGAGGAGGCGATGGTGGCGGAAAAGCCCAGCAGGGCGCCGCCCAGCGACAGGGCCGCCGCCTGGTTGCCCTGGCGGATCAGCAGCACTTCGTTATATGGCGTGACGCGCGTGTAGATGATAAAAAAGGCAATCAGCAGCGCGGCGGCCAGTATAAGATGGATCAGATAGTTTAGGATGGCGGGCACGGCTTTCCTCGCAATGAGTATTTGATAACGTCAACGCATATTAGAACAAAAAAAGTCCCATGAACAAAAAGATTCTGATTTTGTCTGTCTTCGTGGTCGCCTCCTGCGGCCTCGCGTATGAACTAATCGCTGGCGCCATGTCCAGCTACCTGCTCGGCGACTCCATCCTGCAGTTTTCCACCATCATTGGCTGCTACTTGTTCGCGATGGGTGTGGGCGCTCACTTTTCAAAGTATGTAAAGGACGACGACGTACTTTCGCGCTTCGTCGATATCGAACTGGCCGTGGGCCTGATCGGTGGCCTGTCGGCCGCCATCCTGTTCATGACCTTTTCGTGGATGGCCGCGCCATTTCGCACCTTATTGTATGTGATGGTGTTCCTGATCGGCGCACTGGTCGGCATGGAAGTGCCGCTGGTGATGCGCGCCCTGAACACGCGCCAGACGGAATTTTCTGAACTGGTCAGCCGTGTGCTCACCTTCGACTACCTGGGCGCGCTGGCCGTTTCCCTGCTGTTTCCGCTGGTGCTGTCGCCGTACCTGGGACTGGTGCGCACGGGCTTTTTGTTCGGCATGCTCAACGTGGGCGTGGGCCTGTGGAGCATCTATGTGTTCCGCGCGGAGCTGAAAAACCTCACGGGGCGCTTCCTGCGCGCCTGCGCCGTGATGCTGCTGCTGATCGCCGGCTTTGCCATGTCGGACCGCATGGTGGCCTGGGGCGAACATGGCCTGTTCGGCGATCAGATCGTGTATTCCACCACCACGCCCTACCAGCGCCTGGTGATCACGCGCTGGAAGGACGATACGCGCTTGTACATCAATGGCAACCTGCAGTTTTCCTCGCGCGACGAGTACCGCTACCACGAGGCGCTGGTGCACCCCGTGCTGGAAGCCTTGCCTTGGGCGCGCCGCGTGCTGGTGCTGGGTGGCGGCGATGGCCTCGCCCTGCGCGAAATCCTGCGTTATCCACAGATCGAGCACGTCACCGTGGTGGATCTCGACCCCGCCATGACGGCCGCGTTTACCACGCGCCCGGAACTGGCAAAATTGAATAACAGTGCGTTCTCGGACAAGCGCGTCACCGTCGTCAATGCCGATGCCGCCGTCTGGCTGCGCAATAACGGTGACATGTTCGACGCGGCCATCGTCGATTTCCCCGATCCGTCCAGCTTCGCGCTCGGTAAACTGTACTCCGTGCCGTTCTACGACCTGGTGAAAAAGCACCTGGCGGCCAAGGGCTTGATGGTGGTGCAATCGACGTCGCCCTTCTTTGCCCCGCACGCCTACTGGACCATCAATTCGACTTTACGCGAAGTGGGCATGCGCACCTGGCCCTACCACGCCTACGTGCCCTCGTTCGGCGAATGGGGTTTTATTCTGGCCTCGCCCCAGCTCGACTACACACCGCCGACGAAATACCGCCTGCCGATGCGCTACCTGAATGCGGATACCACGCGCGAGATGTTCATCTTCCCGCCCGACATGCAGCCGCTGCCGATGGCGCCGAATCGCTTGAATACCCAGTCGCTCGTGCATGAATTCGAGCAGGACTGGAACCGGGTGATCCGCTGATGCAGCGCCGCTCCTTCATGCTGTGGGCCGCTGGCGGCACGGCAGCGGCCGCCGCTGGCATCGGCAGCATCGCCGCGTATCTGCGCTGGCAGGAAATCACGCCGAAGGTGCTGTATCCGGGCCGTAGCGAGGGACATTATTTGCGCAAGCTGCTGCGCGAGCGCGCGGCGCTGCCGGCGCCTTCGGCAACCATTACCACGGATGTCGCCATCCTTGGCTCGGGCATCGCCGGCCTGACAGCGGCCTGGCGCCTGAATAAACTGGGACACACGGATTTCCTGATGATCGATGGGCCGCAGCCGTATGGCAATGCGGCGGGCGGCCATTTCGGCGAGCTGGCTTACCCGACCGGTGGTCATTACCTGCCGCTGCCTTCGCCCGAATCGACCCATGTGCGCGAAATCCTGGTTGACCTGGGGATTATCCAACGCGATCCGCAGGCGGAAAAACCATATTACGACGAGCGCTATATCCTGCACGCGCCGGAAGAACGCCTGCTGTTCAACGGCCAGTGGCAGGATGGCTTCATTCCCACCGAAGGCGTCTCTGCCGAAGAACTGGCGCAGCACGAGCGCTTCTTTGCGCAGGTGGCGCAGCTGCGCCAGGCGCGCGGCAATGACGGCAAGCGCGTGTTTGTCTTTCCCACCGTGGAATCGTCGCAAGACCCGGCCTGGCAGGCGCTCGATACCATCACGCTCAAAGCCTGGATGGAGCAGCACGGCTACACCTCGCCCACCCTGCACTGGTATTTGAACTACTGCTGCCGCGACGACTATGGCACGCGCTATGACCAGGTTTCGGCCTGGGCCGGCCTGCATTACTACTGCAGCCGCTGGGGGCAGGCGGCGAATGCCGGCAACGGCGCCTGGCTGACCTGGCCGGGCGGCATGCAGCCGGTCGCCACGGCCATGGAGCAAGTGTCGGGCGTGCGACGCAAGGCGGGCACGGTGGTTTCCGTGCAGACGACGGATAAGGGCGTGGAAGCGCTGTGCCTGGAACTGGTCGACGGCCGGCCGAATACTTACCTGGTCAAGGCGCGCAAGGCCATCTGCGCCATGCCACTGTATGTGGCGGCGCGCGTGGTGAAGAATATCGCCGACTATGGCTTTGACGCGAAGCGCGATACGCCCGCGTATGCGCCGTGGCTGGTGGCCAACTTCCTGCTCAAGCGCTTTCCCGATGAATTGCCGCATGCGCCCCTGTGCTGGGACAACGTGGTGTACCAGGAACCGGGCCTCGGCTATGTCGTCTCGACCCACCAGGATATCCGCGTGCGCCCGCCCGAGAAAACCGTCTTCAGCGCCTACGTGGCCCTGTCCGACCGCACGCCGCAGGAAGCCCGCAAGTGGCTCGATACGGCCACGCCTGAGGAGCTGCTGGCGCTGGCCAGCGTCGACCTGAAAACGGCGTATGGACGCGATTTTGCTAGCTGCGTCGAGCGCGTCGACATCACCGTGCGCGGCCATGCCATGGCCGCGCCGCTGCCCGGTTTTCGCAGCAATGCGGGGTTGAAGGCGCTGCGCGAACATGACGGCGCCATCCTCTTCGCGCATGCCGATTTATCGGGTTTTTCCGTGTTTGAAGAAGCGGCATGGTGGGGGGATCGCGCGGCGCGGCTGGCCGTCGTATAAAAAAGGCCGGCGCAAGCGCCGGCCTGAGCCCCCTAAGGCTCGAACCGGTCTACTTGTTCTTGTTGATGACGTCGATGAACACGGCCGCCAGCAGCACCAGGCCCTTGATCACCTGCTGGTAGTCGATGCCGATGCCCATGATGGACATGCCGTTGTTCATCACGCCCATGATGAAGGCGCCGATCACGGCCCCCATCACCTTGCCCACGCCACCCGAGGCCGAGGCGCCGCCGATGAAACAGGCGGCGATCACGTCCAGCTCGAAACCCGTGCCAGCCTTCGGCGTGGCCGTGTTCAGACGCGCCGCGAAGATCAGGCCGGCCAGCGCGGCCAGCATGCCCATGTTGACGAAGGTGTAGAAGCTGACCCGTTCCGTCTTGATGCCGGACAGGCGCGCCGCTTTTTCATTGCCGCCCACGGCATACACGCGTCGGCCCAGCACGGTGCGGTTGGTAATGAAGGTGTAGGCGACGATCAGGATCGACATCACGGCCAGCACGTTCGGGAAGCCGCGGTATGACGCCAGCAGGTAGCTGAAATACACCATCACGGCGGCGAAAATCGCGTTTTTCAGCAGGAAAAAGGCACGCGGCTCGTTTTCCATGCCGTGCTTCAGTTGCTTGGCGCGGCTGCGTAGCGAGGTGATGATGAGCGCCGCGGCGGCGATCACGCCCAGCAGCAGCGACAGGCCGCGCAGGTTTTCGCCGCCGAACGGATCAGGTAAAAAGCCCGAGCTCAGCATCTGGAAGCCTTCCGGGAAAGGGCCGACCGACTGGCCTGCCAGCAGAGCCAGGGTCAGGCCCTTGAACACCAGCATGCCGGCCAGGGTGACGATGAAGGACGGGATCTTGAAGAAGGCGACAAAATAGCCTTGCGCGCCGCCGATGACGGCGCCGGCCAGCAGGCAGAGGATGCTGGCGGCGACAAAATTCATGTTGTAGTTGACGATCAGGACGGCCGCCAGCGCGCCGACGAAGCCGACCACCGAGCCGACGGACAAATCGATATGGCCGGCCACGATGACCATCAGCATGCCCAGTGCCATGATGACGATGTAGCTGTTCTGCAGCACCAGGTTCGTCAGGTTGAGCGGCTGCATCAGGGTGCCGTCGGTCATGTACTGGAAAAAGCCCATGATGACGATCAGGGAGAGCAGCATGCCGTAGTCGCGCATATTGTTCTTCAAAAAGCCGGCGTAGCTTTTCGCTTCCGGCGCGGCCGCTGGCGCGCCGGCCGCCGTTCCCGCTGTCAGTTTATTGTCCATTGTTTTCTCCGTGTGTAACGATTGCGCGCATGATTCGCTCCTGCGATGCTTCTGCTGCGCTGAGTTCTGCCGCGAAGCGGCCTTCGTTCATGACATAGATCCGGTCGCACATGCCCAGCAACTCCGGCATTTCCGAGGAAATCATGATGATGCATTTGCCTTCGGCGGCCAGCTCGCTGATGATGCTGTAGATCTCATACTTGGCGCCCACGTCGATGCCGCGGCTCGGTTCATCGAGGATCAGCACGTCGGGGCGCGAAAACAGCCACTTTGCCAGCACCACTTTCTGCTGGTTGCCGCCGGACAGGTTGACCACCTTCTGCGCCACGCTCGAGCAACGGGTCTTGAGCTTGCGGCGGAACTCCTCGGCCACGCCGAATTCACGTTGCTCGTCGATCACCATGTGCTTTGAAATCGCGTCCAGGTTGGCCAGGCTGGTGTTCTTCTGGATGTCTTCCTCGAGGATCAGGCCCAGGCCCTTGCGGTCTTCCGTCACATACGCGAAGCCGTGGTCGATCGCCTTGCCGATGGTGCTGACGTCGATCTCCTGGCCATTCTTGAGCACCGTGCCGCTGATGCGCTGGCCATAGGCGCGCCCGAAAATGCTCATCGCCAGTTCCGTGCGCCCGGAGCCCATCAAGCCGGCGATGCCGATGATCTCGCCCTTTTTGGCGTGCATGTTGATGCCCTTGATGACGGGGCGGTCGGCATGCTCGGGATGAAACACGCGCCAGTCGCGCACTTCGAAAATGGTCTCGCCGATGGTGGGAGTGCGCGGCGGATAGCGGTCCGCCATCTCGCGTCCGACCATTTTTTCGATGATGCGGTCTTCGCTGACGGGTTCGACGCGGCAGTCGAAACTGTCGACCGTGTTCCCGTCGCGCAGCACCGTGATGGCATCGGCGACACGCGAGATTTCATTGAGCTTGTGCGAAATCAGGATCGAGGCGATGCCCTGGCTTTTCAGGTCCAGCAGCAGGTCGAGCAGGGCAGCGCTGTCGCTTTCGTTCAAGCTGGCCGTCGGCTCGTCGAGGATCAGCAGCTTGACGTCCTTGCACAGCGCCTTGGCAATTTCGATCAGCTGCTGCTTGCCCACGCCCAGGTTGGTGATCAGGGTGTCCGGGGACTCTTTTAGGCCGACTTTGTGCAGCAGTTCGCGCGTCTTCGTTTGCGCGTATTCCCAGTCGATGACGCCCATGCTGGACGGTTCGTTGCCGAGAAAGATATTTTCGGCGATCGACAGCAGCGGCACCAGCGCCAGTTCCTGGTGGATGATGATGATGCCGATTTCTTCGCTGTCCTTGATGCCGCGAAAGTGCCGCGTCTGGCCCAGGTAATCGATGTCGCCCGTATAGCTGCCATGGCCGTAGACGCCGCTCAGCACTTTCATCAGGGTCGATTTTCCGGCGCCGTTTTCGCCGACGATGGCGTGGATCTCGCCGCTGCGTACGCGCAGGTTGACATTGTCTAGCGCAACGACGCCCGGGAATGTTTTGCGTATCCCGCGCATTTCCAGGATATTGTTCGTCATATAACCTCTCTGGCACGGCCGCGCTGGTCGGCATCGGTCGTGCGGCAGTCTTGTTCTGGATATTGCATGAAGCGAAAGGCCCGGCATCGCCGGGCCTGCAGTACCGTGGATGCTTATTTCACTTGCGCTTCCGTGTAGTAGCCGCTGCCGGTGACGAGCACCTGCTTCCAGTTCGCCTTGTCGACGGTGACCGGTTTCAACAGGTAGGACGGCACGACTTTCACGCCGTTGTTATAGGTCTTGGTATCGTTGACGGTCGGCGTCTTGCCGCTCATCATCGCGTCGACCATGTTCGCCGTTACCTTGGCCAGTTCGCGCGTGTCCTTGAACACGGTCGATGCCTGCTCGCCGCGGATGATCGATTTCACCGACGGGATTTCCGCATCCTGGCCCGTCACGACGGGGAAGGGCTGTTTTGGCGTGCCGTAGCCGACGCCCTTGAGCGAGGACAGGATGCCGATGCTCAAGCCGTCATACGGCGACAGCACGGCGTCGACACGCGCATTGCCGTAGTAGGCGCTGAGCAGGTTGTCCATGCGCGCCTGCGCCACGGCGCCATCCCAGCGCAGGGTGGCGACCTTTTCCATGCCCATCTGTTTCGAGCGCACCACCAGCTTGCCGCTGTCGATGTACGGTTTCAGGACCGACAGCGCACCATTGTAGAAAAAGTGCGCGTTGTTGTCGTCGGCCGAGCCGCCGAACAGTTCGATATTGAACGGACCCTTGCCTTCTTTGAGTTTCAGCGCCGATTCGATATAGCCCGCTTGCAGCACGCCGACCTGGAAGTTGTCGAAGGTGGCGTAGTAATCGATGTTTTTCGTGCCGCGGATCAAACGATCATACGAAATGACCTTGATGCCCTTGTCGGCCGCCTTTTGCAGTACGTTCGACAAGGTGGTGCCGTCGATGGCGGCGATCACCAGCACCTTGGCGCCCTTGGTGATCATGTTTTCCACCTGCGCCAGCTGGTTCGGGATATCGTCGTCGGCAAACTGCAAGTCCGTCTTGTAGCCGCGCTCCTTGAATACCTTCACCATGTTGTCGCCGTCGGCGATCCAGCGCATGGACGACTTGGTCGGCATCGAGATGCCGATCGCGCCCTTGTCGGCGGCACTTGCCACCGGCATTACTGCCATGCCGGAGATGGCCAGCGCCAGGCTCGCGGTCAGCATTTTCATTGTTGTTTTCATTTCAGATCTCCACCGTCTTCGATAGTTGAATATGCCAGGGCCGTCGTCCCAGGGGGCGGGCTCCGTGCGGATGGCCGATTACAGGCCACGGCTGATACTAGTTTGTCCATCCATCCCCCACCAATCACTTTTTTCGCATCGGTGATATCCAAAACGGTATCAATAAGCAGATTGATGCAATGCGCCATGCGGCCCCTTCCCGCCGTGTCGACAGGGGAGCGGGAGTTCGGCGGCGGCTTTTTTTGGTGCGCTGCAATACCAATAATCATCATCCAATTTGGTGATTTTCGTAATTGCGGCGACACAGGTCGGCGTGCAGAATCGGTCCGAACTTGAAGACCAGCCATCCCGTCACGCTCTTTTGAAAGCCGCCATGCAGCCGATTTCCCCCGCTTCCCTGTTGCCCGCCGACCTGGCGCAGGCCCTACTTATCGGCCGCATCTGGCGTGACGGCCCGTGTGTCGTCGCCGTGCGCGGCGGCGAGGTGGTCGACATCACGCGGACGGTGGCGACGGTGGCCGAGCTGTTCGAACGCAGCGATGCACTCGATGTCGCCCGCCATGCGCCCGGTATTGCGCTTGGCCCCGTGCAGGCGCTGCTGGAGCGGGCGCTGGCCGCGCCGGCAGGTGAGCCGCTGCTGCTGGCACCGTGCGACCTGCAGGCCGTCAAGGCATGCGGCGTGACCTTCGCCGTCAGCCTGCTGGAACGGGTGATCGAAGAACAGGCCGGTGGCGACGCGGCGCGCGCGGCGAGCCTGCGTACCGCCCTGCAAATGACCCTGGGCGGCGACTTGTCTGCATTGGAACCTGGCTCGGACGCGGCGCAGCGGCTGAAACAGCAGCTGCAGCAGCGCGGCGCCTGGTCGCAATACATGGAAGTGGGGATCGGCCCCGATGCGGAAGTGTTCACCAAGGCGCAGCCGATGTCGTCGGTGGGCTGCGGCGCGCAAGTGGGCTTGCTGCCATCGTCCGCCTGGAACAACCCGGAGCCGGAGATCGTCCTGGCCGTCAACAGCCGCGGCGAGGTGCTGGGGGCCTCCCTGGGCAACGACGTCAACTTGCGCGATATCGAAGGGCGCAGCGCCCTCTTGCTGGGCAAGGCCAAGGACAACAACGGCTCCTGCGCCATCGGCCCCTTCATCCGCCTGTTTGACGAGGGCTTTACGCTCGATACCGTGCGCCAGGCGGAAGTGTCGCTGCTGATCGAAGGCGCGGACGACGGCTTTGTGCTCGAAGGCGCCAGTTTCATGCGCGAGATCAGCCGCGACCCGCTGGACCTGGTGCGCCAGACGGCAGGCCAGTACCACCAGTATCCGGACGGTTTCATGCTCTTCCTCGGCACCATGTTCTCGCCCGTGAAGGACCGCGGTGCGCAGGGCGGCGGCTTTACGCACCACCTGGGCGACCGGGTCACCATCGCCAGCGCCGCGCTGGGCGCGCTGGTCAACGAAGTGCAGCGCTGCGATGCGATTGCCCCCTGGACGTTCGGCGTGCGCGCGCTGTACCAGAACCTGGCCCGTCGCGGTTTGCTTTGATCCGATTTTTTTAAAAGAGAGACACCATGCAGCATGCAACTTACCCCAGCCTGGCCGGCAAGCGTGTCGTCATCACGGGCGGCGGCACCGGCATCGGCGTGGCTATCGTCGAAGCGTTCGCACGCCAGGGCGCCCGGGTCACTTTCCTCGATATCGCCAGTGAACCCTCGCGCGCGCTGGAAGCCAGGTTGGCGGAACTGGCGCAGCCGCCCGTTTTCCGCTATTGCGACCTGACGGACCTGGGTGCCCTGGCCGCTACCTTCGCCGAGATCGAGCACGGCGCGGGCGCCACGGATATCCTCGTCAACAATGCGGCCAATGACGACCGCCACCAGTTGCAGAACGTCACGCCGGCCTATTGGGACGAGCGCATCGCCGTCAACCTGCGCCACCAGTATTTCTGCGCCCAGGCAGTGGCGCCGGCCATGCGCGCCAAGGGCAGCGGCGTGATTCTCAACCTGGGGTCGATTTCCTGGCACCTGGCGCAGGCGAACCTGTCGATCTACATGACGGCGAAAGCCGGCATCGAGGGCTTGACCCGTGGCCTGGCGCGCGACTTGGGCGTCGATGGTATCCGCGTCAACTGCATCATTCCCGGGGCCGTGCGCACGCCGCGCCAGGAAAAGCTGTGGCACACGCCGGAAGCAGAAGCCGTGATCCTGCAGGGACAATGCCTGCAGACGCGCGTGGAGCCGGAAGACGTGGCGGCGCTGGCGCTGTTCCTCGCGTCCGACAACGCGGCCAAGTGCGCCGGACGCGAATACTATGTCGACGCAGGCTGGTACGGCGCATGAACATTCCAGCCCAACGCCAGGCGCGGCGCTTCCGCTCGCAGGACTGGTTCGACAATCCCGACCACATCGACATGACGGCGCTGTACCTGGAGCGCTTCATGAACTATGGCATCACGGCCGAGGAGCTGCGTTCGGGCCGCCCCATCATCGGTATTGCGCAAAGCGGCAGCGATATCAGTCCCTGCAACCGCATCCACCTGGAACTGGCCCAGCGCGTGCGCGACGGCATCCGCGATGCGGGCGGCATCCCGATGGAATTCCCGCTGCACCCGATCTTTGAAAATTGCCGCCGTCCCACGGCCGCGCTGGACCGCAACCTGGCGTATCTGGGCCTGGTGGAAATCCTGCATGGCTACCCGATCGACGCCGTGGTGCTGACGACGGGCTGCGACAAGACCACGCCGGCCCAGCTGATGGCCGCCGCCACGGTGGACATTCCCGCCATCGTGCTGTCGGGCGGCCCCATGCTCGACGGCTGGATGGACGGCGAACTGGTGGGTTCTGGAGCTGCCATCTGGAAGGGCCGCCGCCAGCTGTCCGCCGGCTTGATCGACAACGACAAATTCCTGCAAATCGCCGCCGCGTCGGCGCCGTCGGCCGGCCACTGCAACACCATGGGCACGGCATCGACCATGAATGCGCTGGCCGAGGCGCTGGGCATGTCCCTGACGGGCTGCTCGGCCATTCCCGCGCCGTACCGCGAGCGGGGCCAGATCGCCTATGCCACGGGGCGGCGCATTGTCGGCATGGCGCATGACGACGTGCGCCCGTCGAGCATCCTCACGCGTGAAGCCTTCCTGGATGCGATTATCGTCAACGCGGCCATCGGCGGCTCCACCAACGCCCAGCCGCACCTGATGGCCATGGCGCGCCATGCGGGCGTGCAATTGCACTCGAGCGACTGGATGGCACATGGCTACGACGTGCCGCTGCTCCTGAACATGCAGCCGGCCGGGAAGTATCTGGGCGAGCGCTTCCACCGCGCCGGCGGCGTGCCGGCCGTGATGTGGGAATTGCAGCAGGCAGGGCTGCTGCACGCGAATCGCCCCACGGTTACCGGCAAGACCATGGCGGCGAACCTGGCCGGGCGCGAAAGCGCGGACCGCGAAATGATCCGCCCGTTTGCCGAACCACTGAAGGAAAAGGCCGGTTTCATGGCCTTGCAGGGCAACCTGTTCGACTTCGCCATCATGAAGACCAGCGTGATCTCGCCGCAATTTCGCGAACGCTACCTGTCGCGTCCCGGCAGCGAGGGCGTGTTCGAGGCGCGCGCCATCGTCTTTGACGGTTCGGCCGACTACCACGCGCGCATCAACGACCCGGCTCTGGGCATCGACGACAGCTGCATGCTGGTCATGCGCGGCGCAGGACCTGTCGGCTGGCCCGGTTCGGCCGAAGTGGTCAACATGCAGCCGCCCGATGCCTTGCTCAAGGCGGGCATCCTGAATTTGCCAACCCTGGGCGACGGGCGCCAGTCGGGCACGTCGGACAGTCCCTCGATCCTGAACGCGTCGCCGGAAAGCGCCGTGGGCGGCGGCCTGGCGCTGCTGCGCACGGGCGACATCATCCGCGTGGACTTGAACGCGGGCCGCTGCGACATGCTGGTCGATGCCTTTGAGCTGGCGCGCCGCGCGCAAGAACTGCCGCCGCCCGTCAACGACAGCGCCACGCCGTGGCAGGAGCTCTACCGCGCCAGCGTGGGCCAGCTGGAAACGGGCGCCTGCATGGAGCTGGCGCTGAAATACCGGGCCGTGGGGCAAACGCTGCCGCGCCACAATCACTAGTTTATTTGTTGTTCGTTGTACCCCGCAGTTAAAAAATGTAGTTAAAAAATCCAACAAGGAGACACGTAATGAACAAGATCATCAGTGCAGCCATCATGACCGCCATGCTGGCATTCACCAGCAGCGCCGCCCTGGCCGATGCGAAAAACCCGAAGATCGGCTTTTCCATCGATGATTTGCGCGTGGAACGCTGGACGCGCGACCGCGATTTCTTCATTGCCGCCGCCGAGAAGCAGGGCGCCAAGGTGTTCGTGCAATCGGCCGACGCCAGCGAACAGCGCCAGATTTCGCAGATCGAAAACCTGATCTCGCGCGGCGTGGACGTGCTGGTGATCGTGCCGTTCAACGCCACAGTCCTCAACAACACCGTCAAGGAGGCGAAAAAGGCCGGCATCAAGGTGCTGTCGTATGACCGCCTGATCCTGAACGCCGATATCGACGCGTATATCTCGTTCGATAACGAGAAAGTGGGCGAAATGCAGGCCGAAGGCGTGACCAGGCTGCAGCCGAAGGGCAATTACTACCTGCTGGGCGGCTCGCCGACCGACAACAATGCCAAGATGCTGCGCGAAGGCCAGATGAAGGTGCTCAAACCGTTCATCGACAAGGGCGACATCAAGATCGTCGGCCAGCAGTGGGTGAAGGACTGGAGCGCCACCGAAGCGTTGTCCATCGTGGAAAACGCGCTGACGGCCAACGGCAACAAAATCGACGCTATCGTCGCCTCGAACGACGGCACGGCCGGCGGCGCCATCCAGGCCCTGGCCGCGCAAAGGCTGGCCGGCAAGGTGCCGGTCTCGGGCCAGGACGCCGATCTGGCGGCGGTGAAACGCGTCATCGCCGGCACGCAGTCGATGACCGTCTACAAACCCCTGAAAACCATTGCCGCCGAAGCGGCCAAGCTGGCCGTGCAACTGGCGCGCAATGAAAAGCCGGCCTACAACTCCAGCTATGACAACGGCCTGAAAAAGGTCAGCACGGTGCTGCTGAAACCAACGCCTTTGACCAAGGCGAACGTGAACATGCTCGTCGATGACGGCTTCTATACCAAGGCGCAGCTGGGTAATTGATCGCCCGCCTGATGTCGGCTTGCACGCTGCGCGCTAAGCCGACATTCTTCTTCGTATCCGCAACGAGAGTGAGCATGTCCGACTATCTGCTTGAAATGAAAGGCATCGTCAAACAGTTTGGCGACGTCCGCGTAGGCGGTGTCCGCGCGCTTGACGGTATCGATCTGCAGGTGCGGGCCGGCGAGTGCATCGGCTTGTGCGGCGAGAATGGCGCCGGCAAGTCGACCCTGATGAAAGTGTTGTCCGGCGTGTACCCGCACGGTACCTGGGATGGCGACATCCTGTGGGATGGCCAGCCCCTGCGCGCGCAATCGATCCGCGACACGGAAGACGCGGGCATCATCATCATCCACCAGGAACTGATGCTGGTGCCGCAGTTGTCCGTGGCCGAGAATATCTTCATGGGCCGCGAGCTTACCCTGCCGGGCGGGCGCATGCATTACGCGGCCATGTACAAGCGCGCCGACGAGTTGCTGCGCGAATTGAAAATTCCCGAACTGAACGTGGCGCAGCCCGTGATGAATTACGGCGGCGGCCACCAGCAGCTGGTGGAAATCGCCAAGGCGCTTAACAAGAATGCGCGCTTGCTGATCCTCGACGAGCCGTCGTCGTCGCTGACGGCGTCGGAAATTGCCGTGCTGCTCGATATCCTGCGCGCACTGAAAGCCAAGGGCGTCACCTGCATCTACATTTCGCACAAGCTCGATGAAGTGGCGGCCATCTGCGACACCATCGTCGTCATCCGCGACGGCAAGCATATCGCCACCACGCCGATGGCGCAGATGAACGTCGAGCGCATCATCGCGCAGATGGTGGGCCGCGAAATGAACCAGCTGTATCCGCAGCGCGCCGTGGGGAACAAGGCGTCGGCGGCTATCGGCGAGGTGCTGTTCGAGGCGCGCCACGTGAGCTGCATCGATGCCGACAACCCGCAGCGCAAGAGGGTCGATGATGTGTCATTCACCCTGCGCAAGGGCGAGATCCTCGGCATCGCCGGCCTGGTGGGGGCGGGGCGCACGGAGCTTGTCTCGGCCCTGTTCGGCGCCTATCAGGGGCCGTGCCAGGCCGAAGTGTGGCTCGATGGCCGCCAGATCGATACTTCGTCTCCGCAAAAAGCGATTGCCATGGGCCTGGCCATGGTTCCGGAAGACCGTAAGCATCACGGCATCGTGCCGGACCTCGACGTGGGGCAGAACATCACCCTGGCCGTGCTGGAGACATTTGCGCGCGCCACTCGCATCGATGGCGAGGCGGAGTTGGCCGCCGTGCGCGGCGAGATCGCCCAGCTGGAACTGAAGGCTGCCAGCCCGTCGCTACCCATTACGAGCCTGTCTGGCGGCAACCAGCAAAAGGCCGTGCTGGCCAAGATGCTGCTGACGCGCCCGCGCGTCTTGATCCTCGACGAGCCCACGCGCGGCGTGGACGTGGGCGCCAAATATGAAATCTACAAATTGATGCTGGCGCTGGCCGACCGGGGCGTGGCCATCATCATGGTCTCGTCGGAGCTGGCCGAGGTGTTGGGCGTGTCCGACCGCGTGCTGGTGATGGGCGAAGGCCGCCTGCGCGGCGACTTTATCAACGATGGCCTGAGCCAGGAAACCGTGCTGGCGGCGGCGCTGGACCAGCGCCCGGCGCCAGCCGTCCATACCGCAAACAAGGAACCCGCAGCATGAAACCGCACAGTATCAAACAGCTGTTCACCCAATACAAGATGCTGGCCCTGCTGATCGCAGTGGCGCTGATCTGGGCCTATTTTTCGTGGAAGACGGAGGGCAGTTTCCTCACGCCGCGCAACCTGTCGAACCTGCTGCGCCAGATGTCCGTCACCGGCATCCTCGCCTGTGGCATGGTGCTGGTGATTATCGCCGGCGAGATCGACCTGTCGATCGGCTCCCTGCTGGGACTGCTGGGCGGCATCGCCGCCGTGCTGGACGTGACGCAGCACTGGCCACTGGCGCTGAACCTGGCGGCGGTACTCGGCTGCGGCCTGGTGATAGGCCTGCTCAACGGCTACCTGACGGCGTACCGGGGTATCCCTTCCTTCATCGTGGGCCTGGGCGGCATGCTGGCGTATCGCGGCATCCTGCTGGGCATCACGGGCGGCATCACGATTGCACCCGTCTCCGAGCCGCTCGTGTATCTGGGGCAAGGCTACCTGCCCGCCTTGCCCGGCATCGCGCTGGGCATCGGCCTGTTCCTGCTGGCCGCCTTTTTGACGTGGCGCGCGCGCGCCAGCCGCGCGCAGCATGGCTTGCCGCAGACGGCGCCCTGGGCCGACGGCTTGCGCCTGGCCGTCATCGGCGCCGTGCTGTATGCCTTCGTGCAAACCCTGAACGGCTATGAAGGCATCCCGCTGCCCGTGCTGTTGCTGCTGGCCTTGCTGGGACTGTTCAGCTACATCACCAGCCAGACCGTATTCGGCCGCCGCATCTACGCCGTGGGCAGCAATATGGAAGCGACGCGTTTGTCCGGCATCAACGTGAAAGCCGTCAAGCTGTGGATCTTCGGCATCATGGGCCTGATGTGCGCGCTGGCGGGCCTGATCAACACGGGCCGCCTGGCGGCCGGTTCGCCTTCGGCCGGCACCTTCAGCGAACTCGATGCCATCGCCGCCTGCTTCATCGGCGGCACCTCGATGCGCGGCGGCTCGGGCACGGTGTACGGGGCCCTGATCGGCGCGCTGGTGATGGCCAGCCTGGATAACGGCATGTCCATGCTGGACGTGGACACCTACTGGCAGATGATCGTGAAAGGCAGTATCCTCACCCTGGCCGTGTGGGTCGATGTCAGCACGCGAGCAGGGCGCAGATAGCCGTGAAACGATCTGGCACGCGAGGAGACACCATGAAGATGCCGACCGCGCACCGGATCGCGCTGCTGTTTAACGGGAATAAAATCTACGACCGCGATATCATCGCGGGCATCGCCGCCTACCTGAACACCACGCGCGTGTCGTGGGACCTGTTCCTGGAAGAGGACTTCCGCTGCCGCCTGCCAGGCATCGAACGCTGGCAGGGCGACGGCATCATCGCCGATTTCGACGATCCCGCCGTCTGCGCGGCGTTGGCGCACAGCCGCTTGCCCGTGGTGGCCGTGGGCGGCTCGTATGCGTGCGCCGAGGACTACCCGGCCGGCATCCCGTATGTGGCGACCGATAATTTCAAGATCGTCAAGCTGGCCTATGAGCACCTGGTGGAAGCGGGCTTGACGCGCTTTGCCTGTTTCAGCCTGCCCGAGGCCGATGTCAACCGCTGGGCGCAGGAGCGCGAAACGGCGTTTTGCGCGCTGATGGAGCGCGACCACATGCGCGCCGACGTGTACCGGGGCGTCGCCACCAGCGCGCCCGCGTGGGACGAGGCGGTGGAACAGCAGATCGCCTGGCTCAACAGCCTGGAAAAACCCGTCGGTATCCTCGCCGTAAGCGATGCGCGTGCGCGCCAGCTGCTGCAAGCCTGCATGCACGCGGGGATCGCCGTGCCGGAGCAAGTGGCCCTGATCGGTATCGACAACGATCCGCTGGCGCGCATGCTCACGCGCATTCCGCTCAGTTCCGTGATCCAGGGCACGGAGGAAATGGGCCGCACGGCGGCGCACCTGCTGCACCAGATGTTGAATGGCGCACGCCTGTCTGGCACGCGCATCCTGGTGCCGCCGGCCGGCTTGAACGTGCTCGCTTCCACGCGCCACCAGCCGTTCCAGCATCCGCAGGTGATGCAGGCGCGCCATTTCATTCGCCAGTACGCCTGCCAGGGCATCAAGACGGAGCAGGTGGCCGATTACGTGGGCGTGTCGCGCTCCTCGCTCGAAGCGCACTTCCGCCACGAGCTGGGGCGCAGCGTGCACGATGAAATCCTGCATTTCAAGCTCGATGCGGCCAAGACCCTGCTGGCACGCGGGCCGGGCCAGGTGGCCGAGGTGGCCGTGCGTTGCGGCTTTACCACGGTGCAGTACATGCATGCCGTCTTCAAGCGCGAACTCGGTTGCACGCCGCGCGATTTCCAGCAGCGCAGCCGGCCACCGCCAGCCCCCGGTCAGACGCCATGATGCATCTGCTGCGCAATGCGCGCGGCATGCGCGTGGCCATCGACGCGCACGATGCCAGTGTGCGGGCCTGGTGGGCACCCGACCGCTATGGCCGCCTGGCCGATGTGCTGGGCGCGGCGCCCCAAGCGGAGCATGTGCCCACGGGCTGGCAGTGCGCGCCGCCGGACGGCGGCCACTTGCTGTTGCACCTGGCGCAAGACGGCCTGTCGGTGCGCCTGGCCTACCGGCTCGACGAGGATGGCAGCCTGCACCTCGATTGCGTTGCCACGGCCGATACGGTTACCCGTTTTGCGCTTGCCGCACCCCGCTTCAATCTGCAGGGAAGGGGGGCCGCCGTGGCCGACCATGTGCTGCGTCTGGATGCCGACTGCTATTGGCCGGGGGGCCGCAAGGGCGAGGCGCCGCTCGATGTGGCGGGCAGCGCGTTTGACTTCCGCCAGCCGGCGCCGCTCGCTTCGCGCCTGGCCTGGCCCGCGCTGGCGCATTTAACGGGGTTTCGGCATGACTTTTACTGGACGGGCAACGGCAAGCTGCGCGAGGCGGCGTGGGTTGCCGACCCCGCGTCGGGCCGGGTCTTGCGTTTTTCCAGTACCCAGGACAGTTGCCATTTGTATTCCGATACGGGCTGTTTTTCCCTGCTGGCGCAGGGTGTGGAAGTGCAGCCGGGACAGGTGACGCGCTTCAAGCTGGCCTACCGTCTGGGCGTGCAGGATATCGACGCGTTTGACATATCCGAAGCGGTATCAATGATGTCAAAGAAGTGATTGGTCAGATATGCGGGGCAGTTCTACCATGGGGTAGTTTTTCCCTCATTTATTTTTGCCCTTAGCGACGCTGCGAACCTGCCCATGAACATACTCACCATCGATGTCGGCACCACCAATACGCGTACCTTGCTGTGGCGCGCAGGCGCCGTCGTCGCCCAGGCGCAGCTGGAAACGGGCGTGCGCAATACCGCCATCGATGGCCATAACGGCGCGCTGAAACAGGCGCTGCGCGACACCATCGCCAGTGTGCTGGCCAGCGAGGGCATCGCGCCGTCCGAAGTGGACCTGGCGCTGGCCTCGGGCATGATCACTTCGCCCATGGGCGTGCAGGAAGTGCCGCATTTGCCGGCGCCCGCCGGCCTGGCCCAGCTGGCGCAAGGCATGCAGGCGGTGGACTTGCCCGACGTGCTGGCGCAGCCCTTGTGGCTGATCCCCGGCGTGCGCAATCAGCATGGCGCCGTCGGCCTGCATAACGTCGAAGCGATGGACATGATGCGCGGCGAAGAGACGGAAGTCGTCGCACTGCTCGAGCGCTTGCAATTGCGCGGCGCGGCGACCCTGATCATGCCCGGTTCGCATACCAAATTGATCAGCGTGGACGAGCAGCGCCGCATTCTCGGCTGCAGCACCACCATCGCTGGCGAGCTGCTGCAGGCGATCACGCGGCACACCCTGATCAAGCAATCGGTCGATGGCGGTTTTGCGCAGACCCTGGTGCCGAAAATGCTGCTGGCTGGCGCGGCTGCGGCGCAAAAAACGGGACTGGCGCGCGCCTGCTTCAGCGTGCGCACCCTGGGCCAGTTCAGTGCTGTGGAATGCAATGAGCGGGCCAATTTCCTGATGGGGGCCGTCCTCAGCGGCGACTTGCTGGCGCTGCGCAACAGCACCGCCATCCAGATGCGACCCGATACCCCGCTCGTCATTACCGGCAAGCCCATGCTGCGCCAGGCGCTCGGGCTGCTGATCGAAGAACACGGATTTTTTTATGGCAAGCGCATCATCGTCGACGACCAGCAGCAAACCAATCTGGCCGGTCACGGTGCGCTGCTGATCGCCGTCGCGCGCGGCTTGATTTCCCCGCAGGAGACAGTATGAGTGACAACAAGAACAAGCGTCCCTTGCGTTCGCAAGCGTGGTTTGGCGGCGACGACAAGGACAGTTTTATTCACCGCAGCTGGATGAAGAACCAGGGCTATCCCGGCGACGCCTTCGATGGTCGTCCCGTCATCGGCATCTGCAATACCTGGTCCGAGCTGACGCCGTGCAATGGCCATTTCCGCGACCTGGCCGAGATGGTCAAGCGCGGCGTGCTCGAAGCGGGCGGCTTTCCCGTCGAATTCCCCGTCATGTCACTGGGCGAGACGAACCTGCGCCCGACGGCCATGCTGTTCCGTAACCTGGCCAGCATGGATGTCGAGGAATCGATTCGCGCCAACCCGATCGACGGCGTGGTACTGCTGACGGGCTGCGACAAGACCACCCCGGCACTGCTGATGGGCGCGGCCAGCGTGGACTTGCCCACCATCGTGCTGTCGGGCGGCCCCATGCTGAACGGCAACTACCGCGGCAGGCCGATCGGTTCGGGCACGGACGTGTGGAAGTTTTCCGAAGACGTGCGCGCCGGGCGCATGACCTCAAACGAATTCAAGCAGGCAGAATCGTGCATGTCGCGCTCCGCCGGCCACTGCATGACCATGGGCACGGCGTCCACCATGGCCAGCATGGTCGAGGCGCTAGGAGTGACCCTGCCCGGCAACGCCGCCATTCCCGCCGTCGATGCGCGCCGCAAGCTGCAGGCGCAGCTGACGGGCCGGCGCATCGTCGACATGGTGCATGAAGACCTGAAACTGTCGCAGATACTCACGCGTGAAGCATTTGAAAACGCCATCATGGTCAACGGTGCCATCGGCGGTTCGACGAATGCCGTGATCCACCTGCTGGCCATTGCGGGGCGCATCGGCGTGGACATGCGCCTGGCCGACTGGGACCGCCTGGGCCGCGACATTCCCTGCCTGCTGAACCTGATGCCGTCGGGCCAGTACCTGATAGAAGATTTTTACTATGCGGGCGGCCTGCCCGTGATCATCCGCGACCTGCTGGGCAAATTGCATGGCGAGGCGCTCACCGTCACGGGCGCCAGCATGGCCGTCAACGTGGCCGAAGCGGAAAATTTCAATCCCGAGGTGATCACGCCGCTGGCGCAGCCATTCAAGGAAGAGGGCGGCATCGCCGTCCTGCATGGCAACCTGGCCCCGCGCGGCGCCGTCATCAAGCCTTCCGCCGCCTCGCCGGAACTGATGCAGCACCGTGGCCGCGCCGTCGTCTTCAACAGCATCGAGCATTATAAAAAGCGCGTCGACGATCCCGCCCTCGATATCGATGCCAGCTGCGTGATGGTGCTGCAAAATTGCGGCCCGCAGGGCTATCCGGGCATGGCCGAAGTAGGCAATATGGGACTGCCGAAAAAACTGCTGGAGCAGGGCGTGCGCGACATGGTGCGCATCTCGGATGCGCGCATGAGCGGCACGGCCTACGGCACGGTGGTGCTGCACGTGGTGCCGGAAGCGGCTGTCGGCGGGCCGCTGGCGCTGGTGCGCGATGGCGACATGATTGAACTGGACGTGGCGGGACGGCGCTTGCACCTGGACGTCGACGATGCCGAGCTGGCGCGCCGGCGCGCGCAGTGGTGCGCCCCCGAGCCGGCCATGAAAGGCGGCTACCAGGCTATGTATATCAAGCACGTGATGCAGGCCGACGAAGGCGCGGACCTGGATTTTCTCGTCGGCTGCCGGGGTTCTGCCGTGCCGCGCGAATCACATTGAAAGAAGGAACAGATATGGGGACACGGGCCCAATTACTGGTCGATGCGCAGAACTTCCTGGGCGAGGGCGTGCGCTGGTGCGAACGCAGCGGCCGCGTTTTCTGGACGAATATCGAAGGCTGCCAGCTGCATGCGCTGGTGCTGGCCACGGGCGAACGCCAGAGCTGGGCCATGCCCGAGCGCCTGGCCTGCTTCGCGCTGACGGACAGCGACGATATGCTGCTGCTGGGACTGGCCTCGCGCCTGGCCTGGTTTGACGCGCGCAGCGGGGCCGTCACGCCCTTGCACACGGTGGAGGGGGACTTGCCCATGACGCGCCTGAACGATGGCCGCTGCGACCGCCAGGGGCGCTTTGTCTTCGGTACGCTCGATGAGCGCCCGTGCCGCGATGCCATCGCCAGCTTTTACCGCCTCAACCTGGATTTGACCCTGGAGCGATTGCCGCTGCCGCAGATCGCCATCTCGAACAGCATCTGCTTCAGCGTCGATGGCACGGCCATGTATTTTTGCGACTCGATGAAGAAGGCGATCTACCGCTGGGATGATTACCTGGGGGGCGACGCCAGCCGGGTGCGCGTGTTTGCCGCGCTCGATCCGGGGCCGGGCGCCGCCGACGGCGCCACCATCGATGCGGATGACTACCTGTGGAGCGCGCAGTGGGGGGGCGGCAGGGTCTTGCGCTTCGCGCCGGACGGCAGCGTCGAGCGCGCGATCACCTTGCCCGTATCCCAGCCCAGTTGCGTGAGCCTGGGTGGGCCGCACTACGACGAATTGTTCGTCACCACGGCCCAGGAGAGCCTGAGCCCGGCCCAGCTGGCGAGCGAACCGCTGGCCGGGGGATTGTTTCATGCGCGCCAGCCTGGCTTGCGCGGCTTGCCGGAAGTGCGCTTTGGCGCCCTGCCGGTGTGACAGGAGAGAGCATATGCAAAAACACACGGTTTTCGAGGGCATCCTCGAACGGGGCATGGTCGGTATCGTGCGCGCCCCTTCGGCGCAGGCGGCCGTGCAGATCGCCGAGGCGTGCATCGCCGGCGGCATCACGGCGCTGGAAGTGGCGTTTACCACGCCCGATACCCTGGGCGTGCTGCGCACCCTGCGCGAACGCCATGGTCATGACGTGCTGCTGGGCGCGGGCACGGTGCTCGATACCGAGACGGCGCGCGCCGCCATTCTGGCCGGCGCGCAGTTCATCATCTCGCCCGGCGTGAACGTGGAAACCATCGCGCTGTGCCAGCGCTACCAGGTGCTGGCCATGCCGGGCGCGATGACGCCGACGGAGATCGTCACCGCCCTGCAGGCAGGCGCCGACATCGTCAAGGTTTTCCCCGCCGAGATGTTCGGCCCCGCCTACATCAAGGCCCTGCGCGCGCCCTTGCCGCAAGCGCCGTTGATGCCCACGGGCGGGGTGACGGTGGAAAACCTGCATGCATGGTTTGCCAGCGGCGCCGTAGCCGTGGGTATTGGCAGCAGCCTGAGTGGTCCGGGCGCCACGGGCGACTATGCGGCCGTGACGGCGCGCGCGCAGGCTTTCGTGGCGAAGATGGCGGCCGTGCGTAAGGCTAAGTCTTCTGGCTAGCTCCCGGCGGGGCGGGAATCTGCTACGCTAGGCGGGCAATGTCGCACGCCTCATAGACCCGAATATGCCCAACATCGCCCGCATCCTGCAAGAGAGCCGCATCATCGCCATCGTCGGCATGTCCGACAAGCCCGAACGCGCCAGCCACGAGGTGGCCGATTACCTGCTGCAGCATGGCTACCGCGTGTTGCCCGTCAATCCGGCCCTCGTCGGGCGCGACGTGCTGGGGCAGCGCGCCTATGCCACCCTGACGCAGGCTGCGGCTGCCGTGGCGCCGGCGCGCATCGATATCGTCGACTGCTTCCGCAAGTCGGCAGATATTCTGCCCATCGCAGAGGAAGCCATCGCCGTCAAGGTGGGCTGTTTGTGGCTGCAGCTCGATATCATCAACGAGGCGGCGGCGCAGCTGGCGCGGGCGGCGGGTCTGGACGTGGTGATGGACCATTGCACAAAAATCGAGCACCGCAAGCTGGCGGTGACGGCATGAAGGCGCGCACGCAATTGCGTGCCGGCCAGGGTTTTGACCTGAACGAGGAATTCGCCGGCAAGCGCCTGCTGGGCGCAGCCACCAAGGCGGCGAACAAAAAGCTGACGGCGGCCCAGTGCAAGGCCCTGGACCGCGAGGAAACCGTGGCGCTGACGGCGCAGATCGCCGAGTGCCAGAGCATGCTGTATGCGCAGCACAAGAAAAAAGTGCTGCTGGTCTTGCAGGGCATGGATACCTCGGGCAAGGATGGCACGGTCAAGGCCATCTTCAGCAATATCAACCCGATGGGCATACGCGCCGTGGCGTTCAAGGGCCCCACCGATATCGAACTGGCGCACGATTACCTGTGGCGCGTGCACCAGCACGTGCCCGTCAAGGGCGAGATTGCCATCTTCAACCGCAGCCATTATGAAGATGTGCTGATCACGCGCGTGCAGGACATGATCGACAAGGCCGAATGCCAGCGCCGCTACGCGCAGATCCGCGATTTCGAACGCATGCTGAGCGAAACGGGCACCGTCATCCTGAAAGTCTTCCTGCATATCTCGAAGGACGAGCAACGCGGACGGCTGCAGGAGCGGCTCGATGATCCCGACCGCCAGTGGAAGTTCGATCCCAACGATATCGCCCAGCGCAAGAAGTGGGATGGCTACCAGCGCGCCTATGAAACGGCAATCCGCGAGACCGATGCCGATCACGCGCCGTGGTACGTGGTGCCGTCGAACTCCAAGACCCAGCGCAACCTGGTAGTCGCTTCCCTGCTGCTGGAAACCCTGCAGGGCATGAAGCTGGAGTACCCGGCACCGGACCCGAAACTGTCGTCTTTCAAGGTCGAGTAGAGCTTGGTGCAGTTCAGCGCTGCGCCTGCGGAATCGGCCGCGCTGTGGCATAGTATCCCTCGTCGATAATTCAAACCAGACCGGAGATGCATATGCTGCAGTTGAAAGATCCTACCTTGTTGCGTCACCAGGCTTACGTGAATGGAGCCTGGGCTGATGCCGATGGTGGCCAGACGATTAATGTGAGCAATCCCGCCACCGGCGAGCATATCGGCACGGTGCCCCTGATGGGCGCAGCCGAGACGCGCCGCGCCATCGAGGCGGCCAATGCCGCCTGGCCTGCCTGGCGCAAGAAGACGGCCAAGGAACGCGCGGCCGTGCTGCGCCGCTGGCATGACTTGATCCTGGAAAACGCCGACGACCTGGCGCTGATCATGACCACCGAGCAGGGCAAGCCCTTGCCGGAAGCGAAGGGCGAAGTGCAGTTCGGCGCCTCGTTCATCGAGTGGTTTGCCGAAGAAGGCAAGCGCATCGCGGGCGATACCCTGCAATCGCCGTGGCCGGACCGCCGCCTGGTCATCACCAAGGAGCCGATCGGCGTGTGCGCAGCCATCACGCCATGGAATTTTCCCGCCGCCATGATCACCCGCAAAGTCGGCCCGGCCCTGGCCGCCGGCTGCCCGATGGTCTTGAAACCTGCCGAAGCAACACCGTTTTCCGCGCTGGCGCTGGCCGTGCTGGCCGAGCGCGCGGGCGTGCCTGCAGGCGTGTTCAGCATCGTCACGGGTGCGCCGAAAGACATCGGCGGCGAAATGACCTCGAACCCCATCGTGCGCAAGCTGACGTTTACTGGCTCGACCCAGGTGGGCCGTTTGCTGGCCGAGCAATGCGCGCCAACGATCAAGAAACTCTCGCTGGAACTGGGCGGCAACGCGCCGTTCATCGTCTTCGACGACGCCGACCTGGATGCGGCAGTGGAAGGCGCCATCGCCTCGAAATACCGCAATGCTGGCCAGACCTGCGTCTGCGCCAACCGCCTGTACGTGCAGGACAGCGTATATGACGCCTTCGCCGAGAAGCTGGTGGCCGCGGTGGCCAAGCTGAAGGTGGGCAATGGCATCGAGGCGGGCGTCACGCAAGGCCCGCTGATCGACGCCAAGGCCGTCGCCAAGGTGGAAGAGCACGTGGCCGATGCATTGGCCAAGGGCGGGCGCCTGCTGGCCGGCGGCAAGCGCCATGCGCTGGGCAACGGCTTCTTCGAGCCGACCATCATCGCCGACGTGACGAACGACATGCGCGTGGCCACGGAAGAAACCTTCGGCCCGCTGGCGCCGCTGTTCCGCTTCAAGACCGATGATGAAGTGATCGCCCTGGCCAACGACACGGAATTCGGCCTGGCCGCCTATTTCTATTCGCGCGACATCGGCCGCATCTGGCGCGTGGCAGAAGGCCTGGAAACGGGCATGGTTGGCGTCAACACGGGCCTGATCTCGAACGAGATCGCACCCTTCGGCGGCGTCAAGCAATCGGGCCTGGGCCGTGAAGGGTCGACCTACGGTATCGAAGACTATCTTGTTATTAAGTACATCTGCATGGGCGGTATCTAAGGGTTAGCGTGAGCCGCGGCGCGCAGCCAAACGGTCTAGCATGCCCTTGACCGCATGCATCTGCGTGCCGCTCTTGCGGTAAAAATCCGGGTCGATCGGATTGACGCTGGTGTAGCCCCAGAAATCCCAGCAGCCTTTCGGGTTGTACGGGTAGACGGGGCTCGGTTCGGCCTGCGGATACAGCACGATGATCTTGTTGGCGTCCGCCACCTGGTTGTAGCCGGTGGTGGTGTAGAAGCGGTTGCCGATGGCTTGCGTCGTTTGCAGACAGCCGTGGAAGACCACGTGCACGCGGCAGCTCTCGCTGTCGCAGGCTTTCGGGATGTAGGCGTAGCCCGTATTGTTCATGCTGGAGTACGCGCTCTGGATGAAGCTGCGCTGGTTGAAGGCGATCAGTTTGCCCGTCAGGGTGGTCGACGAGGGCTGCAGGTCCGGGTACAGGTGCTGCAGGATGTCGCGCGCCTGCACGAAGTCGCAGTCATTGATGAACGGCGATTCCGTCACGGCGCAGGGTTTGTCCTGATTGTTGTCTGTGATGATGGCATGGCCCGCGCCGACCGTATCGACGAAGCGGATTTGCGCCGCCGGCGTGCCCGCCAGTTGATAGAATTTTTCCACCTGCTCCACCACCGGCCGCGTCACGGTCTGATCTTTCGTTCCGCTGAACAGATATACGCGCTGGCGTTTCAGGTTGGCCGTATCGTCGATGAGACGGGCGCGCGCAAAATCGTTCGCCGCGCGCAGCAATTCGCTGGCCACGGGCGGCGCCACTTGCGCGCTGCCCGGATTCATGCAGGTGGTCAGGGCATTCGTCAAGTAGGGAATATAGGGGAAGCGGCCCGGCTGACCCGAGCAGAAATACGGGCCACCGGCGATGATGCCGGCGCCTGCGACAGTGGCCGAGTAGGCGACGGCAAATTGCGCCGCCATGAAGCCGCCCGAAGACAGGCCCGATACGGTGGTCTGGCTCAGGTCGGCCTGGTAGGCGGGCAGGGCGGGGGCGTCCTTGGTCGCGGCGGGCTTGGCGGCTTTGGCAGCCGTGGCGGCGTGCGCGCCGCCTGGCACCAGGATAAGCAGGCTGGCGGCCAGCAGGGCGGTGGGTAATGCGGTCAGGTGCGGGAAGGGCATGGCAACTCCACAGGACAAGGGCAGGAAGGCCGAGCATAGGTAAAAAAACTGTGCGTTGGGCAAGTACTGCACCGTCCTTGATATCGGTCAAGCAATTGCTGTTGTTGTGGCCTTCACACGCGTGCGCGGCGTTTGGCATAGAATGGTTTTTTTCCTTTTCGACCATGGTGCCCTTCATGTCCAAGACCCTTGCCCAGCTGTTTGCGCTCACCACCCTTGCCGCCGGCGCCAGCCTGGCCATGCCGGCCCATGCCGCTGAAACCGCCACAGCTGCCGCCGCGCCAGCAGCCTGTCCGGCCATCCTCAAGCAGACGTTCAAGCGCCTGCAGGATGAAGTGCCGCAAAACCTGTGCCAGTACGCGGGTAAGGTCGTGCTGGTGGTGAATACGGCCAGTTATTGTGGTTTTACCAATCAATACGAAGGGATCGAGGCGCTGTATGCCAAGTACGGCAGCAAGGGCCTGGTGGTGCTGGGCTTCCCGTCGAATGATTTTGGCAAGCAGGAGCCCGGCAACAGCAAGGAAATCGCCGATTTTTGCTACAACACCTACGGCGTGAAGTTCCCCATGTTTGCCAAATCGGTGGTCTCCGGCCCCACGCCGAATCCGCTGTACGTTGATTTGATCAAGCAGACGGGCAAGACGCCGGCCTGGAATTTCCATAAATACCTGATCGACCGCCACGGTAAAGTGGTGGAAAGCTTCCCCAGCAAGGTGACGCCGGACGACAGGAAACTGGTGGGCGCGGTGGAAAAAGCGCTGGCGATGTAAGTTGCCAATATACAAGCAGGCCTGCGCGCCTGTTTTTTTTTAATGTTGTGCTTGTCGTCTTGCCGTCATTGTCCTAAGCTGGTTGTTCGCGTTTGTCTTCATAAAGGAGAGCATCATGGCGTATGTCGATGGATTTGTGGTTCCCGTACCGAAGGCCAAGCTCGATACCTATCTGGCCATGTCGCGCGCCTGCGGCGCTGTCTGGCGCGAATATGGCGCGCAGGAATTTCGCGAATGCGTGGGTGACGATGTCAAGCCGGGTAAGCTGACCTCGTTCCCGCAGGCGGTGGACTTGCAGGATGGCGAAGTGGTGGTGTTTTCCTGGATCGTGTTCGAATCGCGCGCCAAGCGTGATGAAATCAACGACAAGGTCATGAAAGACCCGCGCCTGGCCGAGATGATGGATCCGGCCAAGCTGCCGTTCGATGGCAAGCGGATGATCTATGGCGGTTATGAAATGCGCATCGACCTGTAACCCCTGAAACAGTCCATGGCGGCGTTGCAGTGCCTCGCCGTGCGTTCGCACTGCCTTCGGCAATGCGCCTTGCCCTGAACGGTTTCAGGTGCTACCGGTTTACAGGATGAGCTTGGCCGGCATCGCGCCGCGCAGGGCATTGCACACGACGATGGCTTCCGCTTGCGCCAGCATGGCGCGCGTGATGATGGTTTCCTGCGCATTCCAGGCGGGATCGGCCAGCATGGCAGCGCGCTGCACGCCCGGCAGCAAGCCGCAGGACAGGGGGGGCGTATGCCAGCAGCCATCGAGCTGGACGAAGACATTGCTGCGCCCGCCTTCCGTCAGCTCACCCCGCTCGTTAAAGAACAGCAGGTCGAAGCCGCCTTGTGCCTCGGCCGCGCGCCAGGCCGCGTCGTAGCGCGCGCGCACGCTGCTCTTGTGGCGCAGGAACAGGTCGTCCGCTGTGGTGGCGTCGGGCGCCAGCATGATTTTTACCGTGTCCGGCAAGGCGGTGAGCGCACCGCTTTGCACCGTGAACTGGCCATCCTGGCGCAGCGCCAGGCGCAGGCGGAAGGGGGCATCGTCGGGGCGCGCCGCGCAGGCCGCCTGCAGCGCGGCGCGGGCAGAGTCTGCATTCCAGGCAAAACCGAAGTAGGCGCTGGAAGCGGCCAGGCGCGCCAGATGGCGCTCTTGCTGGCGGCAGCCATAGTCGCGGCCGGCGTGCAGCGTCTCGAACAGTTCGAAGTCGTTGGTCAGGCCCGTCAGGAAGCGGGCCTTGAGCTGGCATTCCGCAAATTCCTCCTGCGGATCGCTATCGAGCACAATGCCGGCGCCCACGCCCATTTCGCCGCGCCGGATGCCGCCAGGGCCAAGCGGCTGCAGGGCCAGTGTGCGGATCGGCACGGACATGCAGAAGTCGCCCACCGCGTGGGCAGCAACGACGGCCGGCGGATCGAACCAGCCGATGGCGCCCGTGTAGATGCCGCGCGGCGCCCCTTCCAGTTCGGCGATGATTTCCATGGTGCGCCGCTTGGGCGCGCCCGTGATCGAGCCGCATGGATACAAGGCCTGGAAGATGTCGGCCAGGCTGGCGTCGCCGCGCAGGCGCGCTTGCACGGTGGAGGTCATTTGCAGCACGCTACTATAGCGCGTCACCTGGAACAGGGCCGGCACCTTGACGGAGCCCGTGGCGGCGATGCGGCCGATGTCGTTGCGCAGCAGGTCGACGATCATCAGGTTTTCCGCGCGGTTTTTCGGATCGTTGGCCAAGGCGGCGGCGCGGCGCACGTTTTCTTCCATTTGCTCAGGCGGGGCGGCCGGCGCCGTGCCTTTCATGGGGCGTGCCATCAACTCGCCTTGCGCATGGCGTACGAACAGCTCAGGCGACAGCGACAGCAGTGCGCCGCCGTCGGGCAGCATCACCAGTGCGCCATACGGCACCGGTTGGCGCGCGCGCAGCCGCGCATACAGGGCCGGGGGCGAGCCAAAGGCGTCGAAGCGCAAACGATAGGTGTAGTTGACTTGATAGGTGTCGCCGGCCACGATGTAGTCGTGGATGCGGTGCAGCGCCTGCGTAAATTGCGCCTGGTCCACATTCGTGTGTATATCGGCCACGCCGGCCGGCGCGGTGTCCGCGTCGACACGTTCGTCCAGCCACTGCGCCACGGCGTCCTGCGACAGCTGCGTGCAATGGTCAAAGACGAGCACCTGCGCCAGCGGCGGCGCGTCGATGCCGGCCGCGCGCGGCGGCATGGCCAGCAAGTGCGCCCCCAGCTCGTAGCTGCACACGCTGACGGCGTACTGGCCGCGTTTTAAAACCGCTTGCAGCCCTTCGAGCAGGGCTGGCCACCCGGTGCCCTCGGTGCACTGCAAAACTGCCGCCAGGCCCGTGTACAGGCGCGAACCGGCGCCTGGCGTGCTGGCGTCGTCGAGCAGGGCGAAACAGTCGGTATGCATGGGGACAGCTGCTGAGGTGACTTACCCCAGCAGCATGGCGATTTGCAGCGCCGCTTCCTGGGAAGGATTGATCTTGAAGCCGCTCTTGGCGTAGCGGTGCCAGCGCCCGATGACGAAGCTGACGATCAAGGTGGCGCGCGCTGCCACTTCGCTTTCCTTGCCATGGCCTTCGGCGGCGGCCACGCGCAAGGCCTGCTTGAGCGCCAGTTCCACGCGGTCGTAGAACTGGTTCATGCGCAATTGCAGGCGCTCGTCCTCATTGACCAGCGCGTCGCCGATCAGCACGCGCGTCATGCCCGGATTGCTGATGGCGAAATTGAGTAGCATGCCGACGATGTCGCGTGTCTGCGTCATGCCGTCGCTGTGCTTTTCCGCGATCTGGTTGATCAGGCCGAAGACGCTCGACTCGATGAATTCGATCAGCCCTTCGAACATTTGCGCCTTGCTGGCGAAATGGCGGTACAGGGCCGCTTCCGAGACGGCCAGTCTGGCGGCCAGTGCGGCAGTGGTGATCTTTTCGCCTTTCGGCTGCTCCAGCATTGCGGCGAGGGCCTGAAGAATTTGTAGCCTGCGTTGGCCCGGCGGTGTGCTTGCCATATTTTCTCTTGTCGTTAAAAAAATGCTGCCTTGATGGGGAGGTCCGTCACCGCCGCTAGCGGTGCGGCTTCCGGCGTCAACCGGAAGCCCAGGAGTCCCCTTCAGCGCAGACGGTGAAGGCGGCGTGCCAAATGCCGGACAGATTTTACTTTGACATCGACGTAAGCGGGGCGATTTAACGCTCTGGGGAGCTTCGCCACGCCGATCGGATCGGCCATTTTCAGGTATTGCGTGATCCAGGCCGTGCGCAGGCCCAGTTTTTTCGCACCCTTCAGGTTGGCCAGGGTGTCTTCCACCAGGATGCAGCGGCCAGGGCGGATCTGGTGCTTGCGCATCAGTTTGCGCAGCATCAGGGTCGATGGCTTGGGCCGCAGCTGGCGGTGCACATGCATCGCCTCGATGGCGATATGCTGCGAAAAATGCTGGCGCAGGCCCAGGTGGCGCATCACGTCGCTCGAATAGCGCAGCGGCGCGTTGGTGAGTAAAATTTTACGGCCAGGCAGGCGTTTGAGTAAAGCCACCAGCCCCCGTTCGGCGCGTATCATGGCGCGCAAATCGTCGAAGGTATGCGTCTCGTGCAAGAAATGCGCTGCCTGCACCTGATGGTGCTTGACCATGCCCAGCAAGGTGGCGCCATAGCGGCGCCAGTAGGCCGCGCGCGCCGCATTGACGATGGCGTCGTCGGCCGGCGTCACGCCATCACCTAGCACGCGGGCAATATACGTGTTCATATTGGCCGTGATGGTGGGGAAGATGGCGTGCGAGGCATTGTGCAGCGTGTTGTCGAGGTCAAACAGCCAGACCGGCGACGAGCGGTTAAGATGGGACACAGGCACGAGAGTCTTTAAGCAAAGATGAAAAATTCAACAAACAGGAAAACCATGCGACGCCAGATTATAGTGATGTTTTGCGGATTTTTCTTGCTGCCGTTGCAGGCTGCCCTTGCCGACGCGCCGCCCGTGGCGCAAAACCGGGGTGCCCTGTTCAAGGTGCAGGACGCCAGCCATACCCTGTATCTGTTCGGCACCATTCACGTCGGCGCCCCTGATTTTTATCCGCTGGAGCCGACGGTGACGCAGGCATTGGAAGGCGCCGGGGTGCTGGCGCTGGAGATCGATCCTGGCGCCGATCCGCGCGCCGCCTTGAGCGCCGTGCTGAAATACGGCATGGAGGCGCCGGGCAGCAAAGTACCGGCCGACTGCCGCCAGACCCTGGCCCCGCGCCTGGCGCCGTTGTTGCAAAAATACGGCATTCCAGCCGAATCGGTGGCGCCGATGAAGCCGTGGATGCTGGCCAGCATGCTGGCCATCGGCGAATTTTCCACCCTGGGCTACCGCTCCGACCTGGCGGTGGACAATTATCTGTCGCAGCAGGCCAAGGCGCGCAAGATCCCCGTGCTGGAACTCGAATCGATGGAAGGCCAGATGGCGCTGTTTGGCGCGATGTCGCCGGTCGACCAGTGCCGCTTCCTGGAAGACGGCGTGGCATCGATCGAGGACCAGGAACAAAGCCAGGAAGCGCGCGAGATCGCCAACGCCTGGCGCACGGCCGATGCGGCGGCCTTCGACAAGCTGGCGGCAAAGGCGGCGCAAGACCCCTCGTTCGCCGCGCAGTTCGTGCAAAAAGTGCTGCTCGACGGCCGTAACCCGGCCCTGGCCGACGGCATCGCCAAACTGCTGGCGCGCGAAAAGCACAGCCTGGCCGCCATCGGCGTGCTGCATCTGGTCGGAACGAAAAGCGTGCCGGATTTGCTGCGTCAAAGGGGCTTGAAGGTCGAGCGGGTGTATTGAAACGCGCAGTAGATGCGGGCTACAGATAGCAGAGCAGATGGAAAAATGTTCAGGGCAAGGCGTACTGACGAAGACAGTACGCTAGTACGGCGAGGAAGTACAACACCGCCATGGGCATTTTTACTATGGGGAGATGACGGCAGAGTAGATGAAAAATGTTCAGGGCAAGGCGCCGAGCCGAAGACAGTACGCATGTATGGCGAGGCGAGGCAACGCAGCCATGGACATTTTTCAGATACGGGGATAAATCGATGGTGCCCTTGACGTGGATCGAACACGTGGCCTCTCCCTTACCAAGGGAGTGCTCTACCACTGAGCTACAAGGGCATAAAAAATCGGCGCTGGGTGAATTGCGCCGAATTAGTTTTTAGTGCGAACGGATCATAGTACCAAAAGCCTGCTCGGTCAACACTTCCAGCAATAATGAGTGTTCGATGCGGCCATCGATGATGTGCACCGTGTTCACGCCGGACTTGGCGGCGTCGAGCGCGGACGAGATCTTTGGCAGCATGCCGCCCGAGATCGTGCCATCGGCGAACATCTCGTCGATTTCACGCGCGGACAGGTCGGTCACCAGGTTGCCCTGCTTGTCCTGCACGCCGGCGATGTTGGTCATCATGATCAGCTTTTCCGCTTTCAGGATTTCCGCGATCTTGCCGGCTACCACGTCGGCGTTGATGTTGTAGGCCTGGCCATCCTGGCCGAAACCGATCGGCGAGATGATGGGAATGAAGGCATCGTCCTGCAGCGCCTTGACGACGGCCGGGTTGATCGCGTCGATCTCGCCCACAAAGCCGATGTCGAGGAATTCACCCGGATGTTCGCGGTCCGGCATCTGCATCTTGCGCGCGCGGATCAAGCCGCCATCCTTGCCCGTCAGGCCGACAGCCTGGCCGCCGTAATGGTTGATCAGCATGACGATATCCTGCTGCACTTCGCCGCCCAGCACCCACTCCACCACTTCCATGGTTTCTTCATCGGTGATGCGCATGCCTTGCACGAAGGTGCCTTGCTTGCCGATTTTTTTCAGCGCGTTGTCGATCTGCGGTCCGCCGCCGTGCACCACGACCGGGTTCATGCCAACCAGCTTGAGCAGGATGACGTCGCGCGCGAAGCCGTGCTTCAGGCGTTCGTCCGTCATGGCATTGCCACCGTATTTGATGACGATGGTCTTGCCATGGAAATTGCGAATATAGGGAAGGGCCTCGGCCAGAATCTGCGCCTTGATTTGTGGCGGCACCGCCGTCAAGTCGTCATTCATGTCCAGGTTCAAGTTAGCTATTTGATTCATGGCGAGTCCGGAAAATAGATTGGTGAGATTTTACAGGGAAGAAGAAAATCTTGGAGGCATTATAGGGCGATCTTGTTGTATTTTCCCTGATGATCCTATAGTCTGGTCCGATATGTCCTCCAGCCAGCCCTTTTACTGCCAGTTACATCTGCGTCGCACCACGGTGCAGCATGACACACACTTGCCAATTCAGACACAGCCATGAGCCAGTGCAGCCTTTGCGGCGCCACCTTCCAGTGTGGCCAGCTCGACCCGGACGCCAAGAAGCCCTGCTGGTGCATCGCCTTGCCGCCGGCCGTTCCCGTGCCCGGCAGCGCCGCCGTGAGCTGCTGGTGCCCCGCCTGCCTGCAAGAGCGCATCGCCGCCTTGACGCCCCCGGCAGCAACGCCGGCCAAATAAGAGCCCCGGCGCGCTTTTTCCTTTGCAAAAGACCTTGCGTTTTGTAGGGGAATACGTTCAGACTTCGATTTTCAAGAATTTCTAATAGGAAAGTCATGCGCTTCAGGGATATCCGGATCGGCGTGCGCATCAATGCCGGTTATGCCATTTTGATCGTGCTGATGCTGGTCGTCATCGTCCTGGCGGGCAGCCGCATCTATGCCATCCGCGCCGAGACCGACGATATCCTGCAGCGCGACTGGGTCGCCGCCAAGGCGACCAGCAAGATCAATGGGCTGGCGCGCGAGGCGGCCACGCGCATCGGCAGCCTGCCGAACCAGCCCAAGCTGGCGCTGCGCCAGGCGAATCAGGCGCGCCTGGAAGCGATCAGGCAAGGCATCGATGAGCAGGTGCGCATCCTCGACGGTCTCGATGCGCGGCCCGACGAACGGCGCCTGCTGGCACAGATGCACCTTGCACGCGCCGGCTATTACGCGTCCCTGCAGGCCATGCTCGCACTGGTCGAGCGCGGCGAGGATGCTGGCGCGGAGCAGGCCATGCAGACGCAGACTTTGCCGGTGCTGGAAAAAGTGCTGCTGTATGTGGGCCAGCTCGATGACTTGCAGCAGCAGCAGATCCGCGACAGCGCGGCCAGGATACGCAACGACATCGACACGTCGCTGCTGCTGATGGGCGGTATCGGCCTGGCAGCCCTGCTGACTGGCCTGGCCTTTGCCTGGTCGGCGCGCTCGATCACGCGTCCGCTGGGCGAGGCGGTGGCGATCGCCACGCGCGTGGCCAATGGCGACCTCAGTTCCGTCATCGAAGTGACATCGCGCGACGAGACGGGCGAATTGCTGCAGGCGCTGAAAAACATGAGTACCAGCCTGGCCGTCGAGCAGGACCTGCGCCACGCCGTCGAAGTGGCCGAGGATGCGACCAAGATGAAGTCGGACTTCCTGGCCAACATGTCGCACGAAATCCGCACGCCGATGAACGGCATCATCGGCATGACCCACCTGGCGCTGCAGACGGAACTCACGTCGACTCAGCGCAACTACCTGGAGAAGGTGGAGTCGGCGTCGAAGAACCTGCTGGCCATCATCGACGACATCCTCGATTTCTCGAAGATCGAGGCGGGCAAGATGGCCTTTGAAAAAGTCGATTTTTTCCTCGAGGACGTGCTGGCGCAGATCGCCGACCTGTCCGTGATGCGCGCGCAAGACAAGGGGCTCGAACTGCTGTTCGACATCGGCCCCGACGTGCCGAACGCATTGCAGGGCGACCCGCTGCGCCTGGGCCAGGTGCTGATCAACCTGACCAACAATGCCATCAAATTCACGGACAAGGGCGAGATTGTCGTCAGCATCCGCCTGCAGCAGTTCGAGGAACATGCGGCCGTCTTGCGCGTGGACGTGCGCGACACGGGCATCGGCCTGACGCCGCCCCAGCGCAGCAAATTGTTCCAGGCATTTACCCAGGCCGACACGTCGACCACGCGCCACCATGGCGGCACCGGCCTGGGGCTGAGCATCAGCAAGCGCCTGGTGGAAATGATGGAAGGCGAGATTGACCTGGTCAGCGAAGCGGGTGTGGGCAGTACCTTTTTCTTTACGGCCCGATTCGGCCTGGCCGCCGTGCCGCGCGACAGCCTGCCAGTACCGCCGCAGTTCCAGGGCCTGCGCGTGCTGGTGGTTGACGACAACCCCAGCGCGCGTGAAATCTTCGTCAGCATGCTGACGGCGCTGGGTTTCGAGGCGCGTGCCGTGTTTGGCGGCGTGCTGGCCATCGGCGCCGTGGCGCAGGCGCGCACCGAGGGGCGCCCGTACGGCCTGCTGCTGATGGACTGGAAAATGCCGGGCATGAACGGTCTCGATACCCTGGCCGGCATCCGCGCCGATGCCGCCGGCATCGATGCGACGCCGGCCTGCATCATGGTCACGGCCTTCCATCGCGAAGCGCTGCTGGAGGCGGCGCGCCAGCGGGACTTGCCGCTCGACGGCGTATTGAACAAGCCGGTCAGCGCCTCGACCCTGCTCGACCAGATATCGTTCGTGTTTGGCGGCGTGACGGGGCAGAGCCGCAAGACGCAGCGCCAGAGCAGCTACCGCGACGACGAACGCGCCCTGCGCGGCGCCTGGCTGCTGCTGGTGGAGGATAATGAAGTGAACCAGGAAGTGGCGCAGCATATTCTCAACGACGCCGGCATCCGCGTCGATATCGCGAGCAATGGTGCCATCGCGCTGGCGAAGATCGAGGAAAACGCCTATGACGGCGTGCTGATGGATTGCCAGATGCCTGTGATGGACGGCTACCAGGCTACCCGCAAGCTGCGCCAGGATCCGCGTTATTCGAATTTGCCGGTGATCGCCATGACGGCCAATGCCATGGTCGGTGACAAGGAAAAATGCCTGGACGCCGGTATGAACGATTTCATCGCCAAGCCGATCGACGTGGCGCAGCTGTTCGGTACCCTGGCACGCTGGATCGCACCGGCCACGCCGCAGGAAATGACGGTGGTGGTGGCGCAGCCGGAAGCGGAGCTGCCCGTGATCGCCGGCCTGAAAATGGCGGAGGCCATGCGCCGCGTGGGCGGCAATGCCACTTTGATGCGAAAATTGCTGGACCGTTTTGTGGAAACCCAGTTCGATGCCATGCAGCGCATCGTCGCCGCTATCGAAAACAACCAGCTCGAGACGGCAATCCGCGAAGCGCATACCCTGAAGGGCCTGGCCGGCAATATTGGCGCCGGTGGCCTGGCCGACAGCGCGGCGCGGGTCGAGCATTTGCTCATCCTGGGATCGCATGACGGTTTGCCGCAGGCGCTGGCCGCCTGCACCCTGGCGCTCGATGAACTGGTGCCGAAGATCGTGCTGGCCATGCAGTCGCGCAGCAATGTGGTCGAGCCGGGCACCGCCGTGGTGGCACCGGTGGACCGGGCATACCTGGAGGCGGGCTTGCGTGAACTGTCGCAGTTGCTGCAGCAGGACGACGCGCAGGCCGTCAAGCATCTCGACGGCATCGGTCCCGTGCTGGTCGCGGCCGGGCAGGCGGAACATGCGCGCCAGTTGAAGCGCATGCTGGGACAATACGATTTCGAAGGTGCGCTGGCGCAGCTGGGCGAGGTGGCCGATGCGCTGGAGCTGACACTGTGACAAGGATAACTATGCAGAACGAAGGACGGGTATGAGAGCGCCAGCAGGCAAGCCAACCATCCTGGTAGTCGACGACACGCCAGACAATATCGATCTGTTGCGCGCGGTGCTGGAAGATGATTACCGGACCAAGATCGCCGTCAATGGCGAACGCGCCCTGAAGATCGCGGCCGGCAGCGACCAGCCCGACCTGATCCTGCTCGACATCATGATGCCGGGCATGAGTGGCTATGATGTGTGCCGCGCGCTGAAGGCCGATCCCGCCACGGCCGGTATACCCGTGATTTTTGTGACCGCCATGAGCGAAGTGGCCGACGAGCAGCTGGGCCTGGCCCTGGGCGCCGTCGACTACATCACCAAGCCGATTTCGGCGCCCATCGTGCTGGCGCGCATCAGGACGCAACTGGCGATGAAGCAGATGCAGGATTTTTTGCGCGACCAGAATCATTACCTGGAAACGGAAGTGGAGCGCCGCGTGCAGGAAGTGGCGGCGCTGCAGGACGTCACCATTCACGCCATGGCTTCGCTGGCCGAGACGCGCGACAGCGAGACGGGCAACCATATCCGCCGCACCTCGCACTACCTGAAGGCGCTGGCCGAGAAAGTACGCGGCCTGCCGCGTTTCCGTGATTTTTTGACGGACAAGAATATTGAACTGCTGTTCAAGACGGCGCCGCTGCATGACATCGGCAAGGTGGGCATCCCCGACCATATCCTGCTCAAGCCGGGGCGTTTCGAACCACACGAAATGGCCATCATGAAGACGCACACCACCTTGGGGCGCGACGCCATCCTGGCAGCCGAACACGAGTTGGGTATCGAAGTCGATTTCCTCAAGTACGCCAAGGAGATCGCCTACAGCCACCATGAAAAATGGGATGGCAGCGGCTACCCGCAAGGCCTGGCTGGCGAAGCCATCCCGATTTCGGCGCGCCTGATGGCGCTGGCCGACGTATATGACGCCCTGATCAGCCGGCGCATCTACAAGCAGGGCATGGACCATGCGCAGGCCGTGCAGATCATCGTCGAGGGGCGCGGTTCGCACTTCGACGCCGAGATCGTCGACGCCTTCCTGGAGATCCAGGAGCAGTTCATTGCCATCTCCAACCGCTATGCCGATGGCGTGTGCGAGATCGCCGACAAGCAGCGGCAGATCGCGCCATACACCGAAAACATCAGCTGACGGTCTTGAAGAAGCGCAGCATCTCTCGGCTGGCGTCCGGGCCCTTGCCGTCGGTATAGCTGCCGTCCCCGCTGCCGCCGGACCAGGCATGACCTGCGCCGTGGATGACCCAGTGTTCGCCCAGCGGCGAGCCATCGGCCTGGCTGTGCGTGGTGCGCGTGTAGCGGTGGCCATTCGGTACGCTGCCATCCATGGAAGCCGCCTTGGCAGCCTTGCCGCCCGCCTGGCTGCGCACGCCCTGGGCAATCAGTTCATCGCCATTGCGCGGGTTGACGGTGGTGTCGCGGTCACCATGGAAAACGATGATGGGCACGCCACCTGCCGGCGCCTGGCGCTGGGCATTGGGCATGGCGCCGCCCTTCATGGCGGCCAGTGCCGACGGCAAGTCCTTTGCCGAGGCGAACGGCAGGCCCGAATGCACGCCGACGGCGGCAAACAAATCCGGGTACAAGGTGCCGACAATGACGGCCATGGCGCCGCCCGCCGACAGGCCGGCGACGAACACTTCGCGTTCATTCACCGGGTAGTCGTCGATGACTTGCCGCGTGATGCCGGCGATCAGCGACGGTTCGCCCTGGTCGCGCTGCTGGTCGATGGCATTGAACCAGTTCCAGCAGCGCGAACTGTTGGCACCCTGTGTTTGCGCCGGGTAGACGACAAAACACTCCTTTTCTTCGGCCAGCGCATTCATTTGCGTGCCGGCGGCGAAATCGTCGGGATTTTGCGTACAGCCGTGCAGCATCACGATCAGCGGCATGGCCTGGCCGTGATAGCTGCTGGGGATATACAGCTTGTACGAACGCGTGCCCGCATGGTTGCGGTACACGCCGTCGATGAACTGCGCACCAGCGGGCATCTGCGCTGGCGTGGCGGCCGGCGCGTTGAAGCCGGGCGGATGGAAATTCGGCATCTCGAAGCTGGGCATGTCGAAGCTGTGCTGCCCCAGGCCGACAGGCACGCCCAGGCGCGCCATGAAATCCTGCGCGAAATCCTGTGCCGCCTGCGCGGGCGTGGGCGGCACAGGTGCCGCTTCCGGCGCGGCGGCAGGCTGCTCGGCTCGGGCCTGCGCAGGTGGTGGCGCAGGTGGCTGATTTATGTCGCGCATGGCCTGCGGTGGCTGCTGCTGCGTGGACGCTGCCTGCGGCGCCAGGCCGGCCGCGGCCAGCGCCTGCTGGATGGCTTCGGTGGCGGCGGCAGGACCTTGGCCCATCAGATTGCGGGTTGCGGCGCGCATGTGCGCCAACATGTTGAGAGGTAGTTTCATGACCATCCTTAACGGTGCCGCGCATCAGCCGGGTTATCGCCGCGAACCAATACGCTAGTGAATTCGCCCTGCAAGCGCCGTCTTGACGACAGTGCTGGCATGCAGGGCACCTAATACGAAAATCGACTCGATGGTGGCCAGTGCCAGTTCCACGGAAACGTCGCTGGCGATGCTGGCCAGTCCCAGGACCTGGATCTGCAGGCGCTGGCCGGCTGCCTGGATCGCTTCCAGGTCGGCGCGCGAATAATGCTGCATGCCCAATACCAGGCTTTTACGGGCGACGGTTTGTTTCACCACGTCGGCGTGGATACCCAGCTGGTTGCGTATGGCCGTACGGATCAGATCCGTGCGGTTGGAATAAAATCCCTCCTGGACCAGCAGATCGATCTGCCCCAGGTCGATCAAGCCGAGGTTGATCGTGATTTTTTCGGATTCCCCAATTTTGGGCTTGCTGTCTTGCTTGGCCATATATCTCCATAAACTCCACGTGGCATCCAATTGCCATCTGCATGGATGGTAGTATAGTTGTGAAAGATCTCAAGTCAAGCAGGATCTGGCCTGATTCTGTTGTAGGACGGGCACCCGCAGAGTGAAAACCGGCTGCAAAATAAATTTCCAGAAGATGCTTTTTTGAGCATGCTTTCGCTTGAAAATATACTCACAGAAACATTGCATGGCGACGCCGCCGCCTCGCCGGCACGGTTTCGCGGCATAATGAAAGCCTACACGTTTACCGATGCCGCTCCATGATGGTCGCTACCCCACCTCCGCCAGCCGTTCCGCTCCCCTTGCCGTCGCCGGTGCCGTCGCCTTGTGTCAGCCTGTGCAAGATGAACCGCAACAGCGGCTTGTGCGAAGGCTGCTTGCGCACGCTCGACGAGATCATCGCCTGGAGCAAGGCCGACGACGACTTCAAGCGCGCCGTGTGGGCCGAATTGCCAGGCCGCGAATCTTTGCTCGATTTCGAGTCCGACTACTGAGGAAGCCCATGCCGCGATCGCCAGCGCTGTTCCCCGATTCCATGCAGGTGTTCGAACGTGGCTGGCTGTCGTCGAACAACATTCTGTTCAAGGGCAAGGATGACGCGGCCCTGATCGACAGCGGCTATGTCACGCATGCGTCGCAAACATTGGCCTTGCTGCGCCATAGCTTGCAAGGGCGACCGCTGCACCGCTTGTTCAACACCCATCTGCACTCCGACCATTGCGGCGGCAACGCGCTGCTGCAAGCCGAATATGGCTGCCAGACGGCCATTCCCGTATCGGAAGCGGACAAGGTGCGAGCGTGGGATGTGGATGCCTTGAGTTTCCAAGCCACTGGCCAGCAATGTCCGCGCTTCGGCTTTGACGCCACCGTCTCGCCCGGCGACACGTTTACTCTGGCCGACATGGCCTGGCAGGCGCTGGGCGCACCGGGCCACGACCCGCACTCCCTGATTTTTTACTGCGCCGACGAGGGCATCCTCATTTCCGCCGACGCCCTGTGGGAAAACGGCTTTGGCGTGATCTTCCCCGAACTCGATGGCGGCTCCGGCTTTCTTGAGGCGCGCGCCACGCTGGACCTGATCGCCAGCCTGGACGTGCGCGTGGTGATTCCCGGCCATGGACGACCCTTCCAGGACGCCGCTGACGCCCTGCAGCGCGCGTATTCGCGTCTTGATTACCTGTCGTCGGACCCCGTGCGCAATGCGCAGAATGCCGTCAAGGTGCTGCTGAAATTTTTGCTGCTGGAGCGTCAGCGCATCGCCATCGCCGACATACCGGCCTTGTTGCGCGGCATGCCCGTCTTCGTAGAGGCTAACCGGCGCTTCCTGCGCCAGGAGGCGGTCGCGCTGGCCGAGTGGGCCGTCTCGCAGCTGGTGAGAGCTGCAGCGGCACGCGTCGAGGGTGAGTACTTGTTCAACGAAGGCTGAAACGGACAGGTGATAAATTCAGCACGACCGTACTTTTTCTGCACTATAATCAACGTTCAGTGTGTCTCTCATCCCGATCAACTTTCCAGCGAGTCCGCCATGGCATTGCCTGTTGCGTTGCAAAACCTCTCCTTACCCGTTATCGCCTCGCCGATGTTCATTGCCAGCGGCCCGGCTCTCGTCGCGGCGCAGTGCAAGGCCGGCATCGTCGGTTCCTTCCCGGCCCTGAACGCGCGTCCCGCCGCATTGCTCGATACCTGGCTCACTGAGCTGCAGGCCGAGCTGGCCGCCTTCCAGGCCGCCAATCCCGATAAAAAAGTGGGGCCGATCGCCGTCAACCAGATCGTGCACCAGTCGAACGACCGCCTGGCGCACGATGTGGAAGTGTGCGTGAAACACCGGATTCCCATCATCATTTCCTCGCTGCGCGCGCCGCCCAAGGAAATGCTCGACGCCATCCACAGCTATGGCGGCATCGTGCTGCATGACGTGATCTCGATACGTCATGCGAAAAAGGCGCTGGAAGCGGGTGTCGATGGCTTGATCCTGGTCGCCAGCGGCGCCGGCGGCCACGCGGGCACCCTGTCGCCGTTCGCGCTGGTGGGCGAAGTGCGCAAATTCTTCGACGGCCCGCTGGCGCTGTCGGGCTCCATCGCCACCGGCGACGCCGTGCTGGCCGCGCAAGCCATGGGCGCCGACTTTGCCTACATCGGCTCGCGCTGGCTGGCGACCAAGGAGTCGAACGTCAGCGATGGCTACCGCGACGCCATCGTCGAATCTGCGGCATCGGACATCGTCTACACGAACCTGTTTACGGGTGTGCACGGCAATTACCTGAAAAAATCGATTGTCGCGGCGGGACTCGATCCGGAAGCCTTGCCCGAAGCGGACAAGAGCGCGATGAATTTCGGTTCCGGCAGCGCCAAGGCCTGGCGCGACATCTGGGGCGCCGGCCAGGGCGTGGGCTTGATGGATGACGTGCCGAGCGTGGCCGAGATGGTGGCGCGCCTGAAGGCCGAATACGATGCGGCGCGTGCGCGCCTGAAGCTGTAACGCTGGTAGTGCCGGCTGACGCGGCATGTCGCGTCAGCCGAGCCATCCTTACTCCTGCTTCAAATCCTCGGGCTTGATGGCCCACAGGCCCGGCAGGTTGCGCCAATAGCCATACGCATCCATGCCGAAGCCGACGACGAAGCGGTTCGGAATCACCAGGCCGACGATGTCCGCCTGCACGGGCTTCTTCTTGCCGATGGCCTTGTCGGCAAACACGGCCAGGATCACTTCGGACGCGCCCATGTCCAGCAGGCGCTGCTTGACGTGCGCCAGGGTTTCGCCTTCGTCCAGAATATCGTCGAGCACGATGACGGTGCGGCCCGCTACGTTCGAGCGGGGGATGACTTTCCACACCACTTCGCCACCCTTGTCGTCGTCGCCGTAGCGGCTCACATGGATGTAGTCGAATTCGAGCGGAAAGCTCAGCTGCGGCAGCAGGTTGCCCGTAAACACGACGGCGCCGCCCATCACGCCCAGCACCAGCGGGAACTCTTTCGAGTCCTCGGCGTTGAAGCGCGTGTTGAGCACATCGGCCATGCGCGTGATCGACGCCTGCACGGTATCTTGGTCGAACAGCAGCTCCGCGTTCTTGATCAGGTCACGGGCACGATTGTGATGAAATTCTTGCATGGACTCTTGCATGGCGATGAGTAGGGCTGATGGTCAATGCCGGTATTATCCCGCAAATCGGCCTTATTTGTAATCGCGCATGTCGTCGATGACCTTGCCGTCTTGTGCCAGGCTGCCCACGGCCACCAGCACCACGTCGCCGCGCAGCTTGGTCAGTTCGCGGATCGAGCCGATGATGGCCTCGGTACCGCTGGCGTCAAGCGGATCGTCGACTTCGCAATGCAAAGCCATCTCGTCGTTGGCCATGCGTCCCGAGACCACCAGCCGCGCCTTCTTGATCTGCGGATGGCGGCGCGCTATTTCATGCACCTGCGACGGATGCACGAACATGGCGCGCACCTTGGTGGTCTGGTCGGCGCGTCCCATCCAGCCGCGGATGCGCGTATTCGTGCGCCCGCACGGCGAATCCGCCGCGTCCATCAGCACGGCCGATAAATCGCCCGTGGCGAAGCGGATCAGCGGGTAGTCGGCATTGAAGACGGTCACGATGACTTCTCCCACCTCGCCCGGTGCGACGGGAATGCCGCTGCCCGGGTGGACGATTTCGAGCAGCACGTTTTCGTCGACGACCATGCCCGGATTGAGCTTGCCATTGCTGGCCGTTTCATAGGCGATGCTGCCGATATCGGCCGAGGCATAGGTCTGGAACACGTGCGGCACGCCATTCTCGGCAAACCAGGTACGCAAGGATTCGGGCAAGGCTTCCGCGCCCATCACTGCCTTGGTGACGCTGCTGATGTCGGCGCCCATCTCGCACGCCTTCTCGATGATCAGTTTCAGGAATGACGGCGTGCCGATATACGTGTCCGGCTTCAGGTCGACCATCGCCTGCACCTGCATTTCCGTCTGGCCGATGCCGGCCGGGATGACGGTGCAGCCGATGCGTGCGGCGCCCCCTTCGACCATGAAGGCGGCCGGCGTGAAGTGATACGAAAAGCAGTTCTGCAGCAAGCCGCCGGCGCGCACGCCGGCCGCATACATGGGGCGCGCGAAGCGCCACCAGTCGGGGCCGCGGCCTTCCGGATCGAAGATGGGGCCGGGCGAGACGAACACGCGCGACAGGGCGTGTTTCGGCGTCGTGTTCAAGCCGCCGAACGGCAGCGCGCCGTGCTGCAATTGCTTGAGGTCGGACTTGCGCGTGACGGGCAGTTGCGCCAGCGCGGCGCGGCTGGTGATGTCGGCCGCGTTGACGCCATCAAGGATGCGGGCCCAGCCAGGCGCCGCCTGCGCGCGCGCGATCAGCTGCGGCAGGCCGGCCATCAATTCGCGTTCGCGCTCTTCGGGGGCGCGTGCTTCCAGACTGTCGAGCGTATCGGTCATGTTGCTGATTCTCCAATGTCACGTTGCAGTTTTTTCGTCAGCCTGGCAAAAATCAGGCTGTATGAGCGGTGCAGCAGGGTCGCCATCTCGGCATCGTCAAGGGCGTCGGGGCTGGCGACCAGCACCCATTTGGCCCGCGCCAGGTAGGGCGCCGGGCGGATGCCGGGGCGGTCCGTCAATTCCAGGAAGCGTTCCGCATCGACCTTGAAGCTCATGCCGCGCGTGCTGTGCGCTTCCGCGCCGCACAGCGCGAACATCTTGCCGCCGACGCAAAACGCCAGCACGTTCGTCCATTTGATGTCTTCTGCCGCGCCGGGAAAGCCGCGGCACACCTGCTTGGCTCGTTCCAGGTCCATGAAGGCTGCTCCCGTGTCAGGCCAGCCAGCGCTTGCGGCGGCGGTAGAACTTCATGTCGCGGAAGCTCTTGCGCCCGGCGCTGGAGACGCCCAGATAAAACTCTTTGACGTCTTCGTTGCTGGCCAGTTCCTGGGCTTGTCCTTCCATCACGACCCGTCCGTTTTCCAGGATGTAGCCGAAGTCGGCGTAGCGCAGCGCCACGTTGGTGTTTTGCTCGGCCAGCAGGAAAGACACGTTTTCCTTGTGGTTCAGGTCCTTGACGATGCCGAAGATCTCTTCGACGATCTGCGGCGCGATGCCCATCGAGGGTTCGTCCAATAAAATCATCGAGGGCTTTGCCATCAGCGCGCGGCCGATGGCGCACATCTGCTGTTCGCCGCCCGAGGTATAGCCGGCCTGGCTGCTGCGCCGCGTTTTCAGGCGCGGGAAATAGTGATACACCTTCTCCAGCGCGTCTTTCAGCTCGCCGCGCGACAGGCTGCGCGTGTAGGCCCCCGTCAGGAGGTTCTCCTCGATGGTGAGGTGGCCGAAACAATGGCGCCCTTCCATCACTTGCGACAGGCCCCGCTTCACCAGTTCATTGGGCGTCAATTGATCCACGCGCTCGCCCTTGAACTGGACCTCGCCCTTGGTGACGTCGCCGCGTTCGCCGCGCAGCAGGGTCGAGATGGTTTTCAGCGTGGTCGACTTGCCGGCGCCGTTGGCGCCCAATAGCGCCACGATCTTGCCCTGCGGGACCTGCAGCGACACACCCTTCAGGACCAGGATCACGTGGTCGTAGATGACTTCGATATTGTTCACCGACAGATAGGGCGGCGGCGTTTCCGCCTGGATCGGGGATTGCGTGGCAGTGTGGGTCATGGCTGCTTCTTTAAAATGTTAAACACGGGACCGGCGCGCTGGCACCGGTCCGGTTCTAGTTGCTTATTTCATGCACGCCGGCGTGATCTTCTTCTCTTCGGCGTACTTGCCTGACGATTCCTCGACCAGCTTGCGCACCAGGGCTTTGTCGCCGACGATCCATTTCGGCGTGATGGCGGTCCATTTCTTGCCATCCCACTGCTGCACCTTCACGGCGCCCGAGCCTTCATGGTCGTCGCAGCTGGTCTTCACGGTGGGGAACATGCCCAGCGCGCCGACGGCCTTCTGGCGCGCATCGTCGACGTTCAGGTTTTCCAGGCCCCAGCGCATCTGCTCGCCCGTGACGGGCTTGCCCTTGCCGAATTTTTCCTGCGCCACGCGGATCGCTTCCACCCACAGGATGCCGGCCGTCACGCCGCGCATGTGGTAGACGGAGCCGATGCGCGACTGATCGGACAGGTTGCCCTTGCCGGACGCGTAGAGTTTTTTGCGGATGTCGTCCAGCACGGGGTAGTTGCCCGGCGTATTGAAGCTCATGGCGGAATAGCCCTTGGCCGCATCGCCCGATGGAATCGTGTCTTCCTCGGAGCCGGCCCACCACACGCCCAGCATTTTTTCGCGCGGGAAGCCGTTGCGCTGCGCCGTCTTGATGGCGACCGAGTTCATCACGCCCCAGCCCCACAGGATCACGTGGTCCGGCTTGGCCTGGCGGATCTGCAGCCATTGCGATTGCTGTTCGCTGCCAGGCGGCGCGACGGGAATTTTCACCAGTTCAAAGCCGTACTGTTTCGACAGGGCTTCCAGGACGGGCAGCGGCTCCTTGCCGAAGGCCGAATCGTGGTACAGGTGGACGATCTTCTTGCCTTTCAGCTTGTCCATGCCGCCATTCTTGTCGCCCAGGTATTTGATCATGGCGGCGGCCTGGCTCCAGTAGCTGGAGATGAGCGGATACACATACGGGAAGACCTTGCCGTTGGCGGCGTCCGAGCGGCCGTAGCCGATCATCGTCATGGGGATCTTGTCCTGCGCCACGCGGTCCAGAATGCCGTAGGCGACGCCCGTGGAGAGGGTTTCGACCAGGGTGGCGCCGCCCTGCTTGGTTTTCAGGCGCTCATAGCATTCGACGCCGCGCGACGGGTTGTATTCGGTTTCGCATTCTTCCCAGCTGATCTTGACGCCATTCACACCGCCGGCCTGGTTGACCAGGTTGAAGTAGTCGATGATGCCGCCGTAGAAACCGGAGCCGCCGGCCGCGTAAGGGCCTACGCGGTAGGACGGCAGGGCGATGTACTGTTCCTTGTCTTGCGCCTGCGCGCTGCCGGCCATGGTGAGCGTGGCACTGGCGATGGCGGCTGCCAGCATGAGCGATTTGATGTGTTTCATTGTGTCTCCTCTTGTTTTATTTGGTATTCAAGTGAACCGACATCGGACTGCGAAGTAAAACCGTTAGTGCGGGAAAGGCCAGAGGCGTAATTTTTCTTTCGCGATCTGCCACAGCCTGGCCAGGCCGTGCGGCTCGACGATCAGGAAGAAGATGATCAGCGCGCCGAACACCATCAGTTCCAGGTTCGAGGCCACGCTGGTCGGCAATGCCAGGCCATGCGCGATGGTGTTCAGGAAGACGGGCAGCAGCACGATGAAGGCCGCGCCGAGGAAGGAGCCGAGGATGGAACCGACGCCGCCGATGATGATCATGAAGAGGATGCGGAAGGACAGGTCCAGGTTGTACGCTTCCGGTTCCACCGTGCCCAGGTAGGCATACGCATACAGGGCGCCGGCCACGCCGCAGTAGAACGAGCTGACGGCAAACGCCAGCAGCTTGGTGCGCATCAGGCGAAAACCGATTACCTCGGCGGCCATGTCCATGTCGCGCACGGCCATCCACGAGCGGCCCACGTTCGAGCGGATCATGTTCTTCGCCAGCAGGGCCATGCCGGCGACAATCGCCAGCACCAGCAGGTATTTGCTTTGCGGCGTATCGAACTGGTAGCCGAGGATGGTCATTTTCTGCACCGTAATCACGCCCGAGGAGCTGTAGTTGGTCAGGTACGGGATCTTGGTCAGGCACCAGACGACAAAAAACTGCGTCGCCAGCGTGGAGGCGGCCAGGTAAAAGCCACGAATGCGCAAGGAGGGCAGGCCGAAGGCGATGCCCACCATGGCCGCGCACAGGCCGCCCAGGATGAACGACACCAGCAGCGGCAAGCCGGGCAGGCGGGCCATGAAGTTATACGAGGCAAAGGCGCCCACGGCCATGAAGGCGGCCGTACCCAGCGACAGCTGGCCTGCGTAACCGGTCAGGATGTTCAGGCCCAGTGCTGCCAGGGCGAAGATCAGGAAGGGAATCAGGATCGCCGACAACATGTAGGGCGAGGCAAAATACGGCAGGAGGAAGACGGCGACGAGGAGTGTGGCCGTCAGCGCCAGGCGGTCTTGCCTGATCGGGAAAATCTGGTTGTCAGCCTGGTAGCTGGTCTTGAATTGTCCTGCTTCACGGTAAATCATGGCGTGTCCTTTGCGATGGAGCGGTAGCGTTGTGCGTCATGTGCATGGTGCGGTGTCAGATGCGCCGGATGATCTTCTCGCCGAACAGGCCTTCCGGGCGCACCAGCAGGAACAGCAGGGCCAGCACATACGGGAACCAGCCTTCGATGCCGCCGCCCACCATGGGACCGAGGTAGACTTCGGCCAGCTTTTCCGACGCGCCGATGATCAAGCCACCGACGATGGCACCGGGCACCGACGTAAAGCCGCCGAGGATCAGCACCGGTAGCGCCTTCAAGGCGATGAAGGTGAGTGCGAACTGCACGCCGTTGCGCGCGCCCCACAGCAAGCCGGCCACCATGGCCACCAGGCCTGCCACACCCCACACCACGGCCCAGATGCGCTGCAGCGGAATGCCGACAGCCAGCGCCGCCTGGTGGTCGTCGGCGACGGCGCGCAGGGCGCGGCCGACCTTGGTTTTCGAGAACAGCAAGGCCAGGCAAATCACCAGCAGCGCGCAAATGCCGGCCGCCATCAGATCGAACTGTGAGATGTTGATGTCGAAGCGGTCCATCAAAAACTGCATCGGCACGTCTTCGATGGGCAGGTCCAGCTTGTGCACTTGCGAGCCCCACATCAGCTGCGCCAGGCCTTCGATGAAAAAGGTCAGGCCGATGGTGGCCATGAAGAGCGTGATTTCCGGCTGGTTGACGAGGGGGCGCAAGACCACCCTTTCAATCGCCATGCCCAGCACGATCATGGTGAGCATCGTCAGCGGGATGGCCAGCCATAGCGACAGGCCGAACTTGTCCATGATGCCGACGCAGGTGAGGGCGGCGAAAAACACCATCGCTCCCTGGGCGAAGTTGAACACGCCCGAGGCCTTGTAGATCAAGACAAAACCGATCGCCACCAGCGCGTACATGACGCCTGACAGCAGGCCGCCGATCAGCACTTCAAAGAAAAAATTAATGTTCATTTCCATCCCTTGTCTAATGCGCCACACCTAAGTAGGCGTTGATGACATCCTGGTTGCTGCGCACCTCGTCGGGCGTGCCGTCGCCGATCTTCTTGCCGTAGTCGAGTACCACCACGCGGTCGGAGATATCCATCACCACGCCCATGTCGTGCTCGATCAGCACGATCGTCGTGCCCAGTTGGTCGTTGACGTCGAGGATGAAGCGGCACATGTCCTGCTTTTCTTCCACGTTCATGCCGGCCATCGGTTCGTCCAGCAGTAGAATTTCCGGTTCGGCCACCAGCGCGCGACCGAGCTCCACGCGCTTTTGCAAACCGTAGGGCAGGCGCCCCACAGGTGTCTTGCGGATGGCCTGGATTTCCAGGAAGTCGATGATCTCCTCGGCCTTCTTGCGGTGCTCGATTTCCTCGCGCCGCGCCGGGCCCCAATACAGGGCTTGCAAGAGAAAATTCGACTTCATCTTCAGGTTGCGCCCCGTCATGATGTTATCGAGCACCGTCATGCCTTTAAACAGGGCGATGTTCTGGAAGGTGCGCGCGATGCCGGACTTGGCGGCCGCGTAGCAATCCATGCCGCGCCGGTGTTCGCCCCGATAAATGATCTCGCCCTGCTGCGGACGGTACACGCCATTGATCACGTTCAGCATCGAGCTTTTGCCCGCGCCGTTCGGGCCGATGATGGCGCGGATTTCATGCTGTTTGACGTCAAACGAGATGTCGGTCAGCGCTTTCACGCCGCCGAACGACAGCGAGATGTTCTTCAGGTCGAGGATCACGGGACCGGTCTTGCGGGCCGTGCCGAAATGGGCGTCGGGTTCGTTCATTTGCATCGTGCTGTGCTCCATCATGCGGCCAGGCCCTGGGGCCGATACGTTTTGCTGTCCCAGATCTGCAGGTCGGCGCTGGTCGAACCGGTGCGGCCATCCTCGAATTTCACCTGGGTCTCGATGTATTGCGTTGCCTTGCCCTCATACAGGGCGGAAATGAGCACCGCGTACTTTTCGGCGATGAATTTGCGGCGTACCTTGCGCGTGCGCGTCAGCTCGTCGTCGTCCGGGTCGAGTTCCTTGTGCAGCACCAGGAAGCGGTGGATCTGCGTGTGGTCCATCAGCGGATCGGTCGCCAGTTCCGCGTTGACCTGCTCGATGCAGTCGCGGATCAAGCCGTAGGTTTCGGCGCGCGCCGCCAGGTCGGTGTAGCCGGCATACGCGATGCCGCGCCGTTCCGACCAGTTGCCCACCGCTTCGATATCGATATTGATGAAGGCGCACACCTGGTCGCGCGCATGGCCGAAGGCCACCACTTCCTTGATGAAAGGGAAGAACTTGAGCTTGTTTTCGATGTAGTTGGGCGCGAAGATGGCGCCGCACGTCAGCTTGCCGACATCGGCCGCGCGGTCGATGATTTTCAGATGGCCTTCGCTGTCGAACACGCCCGCGTCGCCCGTATGAAAGAAGCCGTCGGCATCGATCACTTCGGCGGTGGCATCGGGACGTTTGAAGTAGCCGCTCATGGTGGCCGGCGACTTCACCAGCACTTCGCCATTGGCCGCCAGCTTGACTTCCACGCCCGGCGCCGGCAAGCCCACGCTGTCGAACTTGATATTGCCGTCCGGCTGCAGACACACATAGGCGCAGGTTTCAGTGGAGCCGTACAGCTGCTTGAGGTTGACGCCGATGGAACGGTAGAAGCGGAACAGGTCGGGGCCAATGGCGGCGCCGGCCGTATAGGCGACGCGCACGCGCGACAGCCCCAACACGTTTTTCAGGGGGCCGTAGACCAGCAGCTCGCCCAGCTTGTAGCTGAGGCGATCCGCCAGCGACACGGGCTTGCCATCCAAAATCTGCGCGCCGCAGCGCTTGGCCACGTCCATGAAGTGGCTGAACATGTGGCGCTTGATGCTGCTGGCGTCTTCCATGCGTATCATCACGCTGGTGAGCATGTTCTCGAACACGCGCGGCGGGGCAAAGTAACAGGTGGGGCCGATTTCGCGCATGTCGATCATCACCGTGTCGCCCGATTCGGGGCAATTCACGGTGAAGCCGGCCACCATGGCCTGCGCCAGCGAAAACAGGCAGTCGCCCACCCACGCCATGGGCAGGTAGGACAGGATGTCTTCGTCGTCGGTGAGTTTGTCGAAGCCCACGCCGCCTTCGCCGGCTGCCAGCAGCGCCGTGTGGCTCTGGCACACGCCCTTCGGCTTGCCCGTGGTGCCCGAGGTGTACAGGATCACGGCCGAGTCGTGGCCAGCACCGGCTGCCACCGCAGCGTCGAAGAAGCCCGGATGCTCGCGGTCATAGGCCCTGCCCAGCACCTGCAGGGCGGCAAAGGACATCAGTTCCGGCTGGCGGTAATGGCGCATGCCCCGTTCATCGTCGTAGGCGATGTGGGCGATGTGCGGATACAGGGCCTTGAGTTCGAGCAGCTTGTCGACCTGCTCCTGGTCTTCGACGATGGCGTAGCGGATTTCCGCATCTTGCAGCACATAGGCCATGTCGGCGGCCGGCGCGTCCTGATACAGTGGCACCGGCACGCCGCCCAGGCTTTGTGCGGCCAGCATGGCCCAGTACAGGCGGGGACGGTTGTCGCCGATGATGGCCAGGTTCATGCCGCGCTGGAAGCCGATGGCAGCCAGTCCGCAGGCCAGAGCGCGCACCTCCTCGTTGACCTCAAGCCAGGTCCAGGTTTGCCAGATGCCCAGGTGTTTTTCGCGGAATGCGGGCTTGTCGGATCGTACTGTCCCGTGTTGCAATAAGCGCCGCGGAAAAGTCGGCATTGTTGCTGTGGTAGTCGTTTGCACCAGTGTCTCCCTGTTGCTTGTCTCAGGTGCCACCTCGTTGGATGGCGCTCTGTGTTTTTATGTGTAAGGCGTTTGTGCAATGATAGTAGCTTGCGTTAGTTTGCCGAGTTGTCTTTTCGGGGACATTTACCCACTTTTCGATGGTGCATTGCACAATGACCTACCCTGATATCCGTCTGAAGGATGCCGTGCGCGCGGCCCACTGGGCGCAACTGCTCGACCCCGTTCAACTTGCCCGGGTCGAGGCGGATGTGTTTGAAACCTTCGTGCCGAAAGGCGGTTTTGTCTGCCGCAAGGGCGAGCCGGTGGACAACTGGATCGGCGTCATCAGCGGCATGGTCAAGATGAATAATTTTTCCGCCTCGGGCAAGGCCATGACCTTCATCGGCGTGCCGCCCGGCAGCTGGTTCGGCGAAGGTTCATTGCTGAAGAATGAAATCCGCAAATACGACACCATGGCGCTGCGCGACACGCGCGTGGCGCGCCTGCCCGGCGCCACCTTTCACTGGCTGCTGGAAACGAGCCTGCCATTCACGCGCTTCTTGCTGATGCAGCTCAATGAGCGCCTGGGCCAGTTCATCGGCATGGTGGAAAACGAGCGTCTGCTGGACCTGAACACGCGCGTGGCGCGCTGCCTGGCCTCGATGTTCAACTCGCACCTGTACCCTGGCGTGGATACCTTGGTGCAGCTGTCGCAGGAAGAGATTGGCCTGCTGTCGGGTTCCTCGCGCCAGCGCGCCAACCAGGCTCTGCAGGTGCTGGAAAAAAAGGGCTTGCTGCGCCTCGATTATGGCGGCATCCGCGTGCTGGACCTGGAAGGCTTGCGCCGCTACGAGGCCGATGATGGCGAATGATGTATCGATGGACGACGTGCGGCACCTGACGGAACAGCACGATCAATCGTTCCTGCCGGCGCGCAGTGCCCTCCCCGGGCTAATCGCGGTATCATAGGCACTTCCCAGCACCGCTCCATTTTCGCTCCCATGCAGACACCTGACCAAGCCACTCCCGCCTCCCGTTTGTCGCAGCTGCGCAGTGCCATGCGCGCGCAGCACATCGACGCCTGCATCGTGCCATCGGCCGACCCGCATTTGTCCGAGTACCTGCCGGCCCGCTGGCAGGGCCGCGAGTGGCTGTCGGGCTTTACGGGTTCGGTCGGCACCCTGGTCGTGACGCAGGATTTCGCCGGCGTGTGGACCGATGGCCGCTACTGGGAGCAGGCGGAAGACGAACTGTCCGGCAGCGGCATCGTTCTGAAAAAAATCCCGTCCGGCGCCAGCGTGCTATATATCGACTGGCTGGGCGAGACCATGCAGCCGGGGCAGACGGTGGCCGTCGATGGCGCCGTGCTGGGCCTGGCCAATGCGCGCCTGCTGCAGCAGGCGCTGGGCGCGCAAGTGACCCTGCGCACCGATGCCGACCTGCTGCAAGCCGTGTGGCCGCAGCGTCCGGCCATGCCCGCTGCGCCCGTGGTGGAACATGCGGCGGCGTATCCGGCCCTGGCGCGCATGGAAAAACTGGCGGCCTTGCGCGCCAGCATGGCGTCGCACGGCGCGAGCCACCATGTGATTTCCACCCTTGATGATATCGCCTGGCTGTTCAATCTGCGCGGCGCCGACGTGAACTACAACCCCGTCTTCCTCGCGCATGCGCTGGTGGGCCCGGAGCGCGCCACCCTGTTCGTCGCCGACGGCAAACTTCCCGCCGCGCTGCGCGCCACGCTGGAGAGCCAAGGCGTGGACGTGGCCGCGTATGACCGTGCCGGCACCGCACTGGGCGCCCTGCCTGATAGCGCCACCTTGCTGCTGGACCCGCGCCGCATTACGTTCGGCACGCGCCAGGCCGTGGCCGAGGGCGTGCGCGTGGTCGAAGCGATCAACCCGACCACCCTGGCCAAGTCGCGCAAGACGGAGAGCGAAGCGGCGCACGTGCGCGCCGCCATGCAGCAGGATGGCGCCGCCCTGTGCGAATTTTTCAGCTGGTTAGATAGCACCCTGGCCGACCCGCAGCGCGCGCCCTTGACGGAAATCGGCGTCGACGAACACCTGACGGCATGCCGCGCACGCCGTGCGCATTTTGTGAGCCCCAGTTTCGGCACCATCGCAGGCTTCAACGCGCACGGCGCGATCATGCATTACCACGCCCATGCGGGCACGGAAGCGACCATCGAAGGCGACGGCTTGCTGCTGATCGACTCGGGCGGCCAGTATTTGGGCGGCACCACGGATATCACGCGCGTCGTCCCCGTCGGCAGGATCACGGCCGAGCACAAGCGCGATTTCACCCTGGTCTTGCGCAGCATGATCGCCCTGTCGCGCGCGCAGTTCCCGCGCGGCGTGAAGTCGCCCATGCTCGATGCGATTGCCCGCGCGCCGCTGTGGGCCGAGGGCATCGACTTTGGCCATGGCACGGGGCACGGCGTGGGCTTTTTCCTGAACGTCCATGAAGGCCCGCAATCGATTTCCCAGTCCGCCATGCCGGAGCCGCAGACAGCCATGGAGATAGGCATGATCACCTCCATCGAACCGGGTATCTACCGTCCCGGCCAGTGGGGTATCCGCATCGAGAACCTGGTGCTGAATGTACCAGCGGTCCCTGCGGGGACGACGCAGTTCGGGGAATTCTTGCGCTTTGAAACTCTGACCCTGTGCCCGATCGACACGCGCTGCGTCGAGCGTGCGCTGCTGCGCGACGACGAGGCGGCTTGGCTCAACGACTATCACGCCACCGTGCGCGCACGCCTGGCGCCGCACGTGGCGGGCGACGCGCTGGCGTGGCTGGAACAGCGCACGGGAGCCATCTGATGCGTTCGACCCGCGCCACCTCCGCCATCGAGCGGCTCAAGGAACGCACCGGCCACCGCCTCTACACGATGGCGCGCACGGGCGATGAACTGTTTTTCCTGACGGAAGGTCCCGGCTTGCCGCCCCTGTGCCCGCCGCTGGAACTGGATGCCTTTGTCGCCTTCGTCAATGGACTGGGGCCGCAAAAGGCGCGCCGCGTCAGCAAGCTCGATGTGGCGTTTGAAAAGCAGCTGACGAAAAAGCCCTAAATGCCGACCATCGACTTCCTGCGCGCCTATTGGTCGCCGGCCGAGCTGGCGACGAATGGCGTGATCCTGCTGAACTTGCTTGGCGCGTTGCTGCTGGGCTTGCTGGTGGGCTATGAGCGCTCATATCACGGGCGCGCCGCCGGCATGCGCACGTATGGCCTGGTATGCATGGCCTCGGCCGCGCTGACGGTGCTGGGCGGCTATCCGGAGTTCTGGTACGGCGGCCATGGCAACATCATCGGCAGCGACCCCACGCGTATCATCCAGGGTATCGTCACGGGCGTGGGTTTCCTCGGCGCAGGCGTCATCATGCGCGAAGGCTTCAATATCAGCGGCTTGACGACGGCCGCCTCGATCTGGGCCTCGTCCGTGATCGGCATCATGGTGGGCATCGGCTTTTATCTGTCGGCCATGGGTCTGGCCTTCATGTGCGCGATGGCGATGATTTTTCTGTCAAAATTGGAAAACTGGCTACCGTCGCGCCACGCAGTGGCCATCACCATGCGCTTCAAGCAAGGGTTTGTTCCGCGCGAAGATGCGCTGCGGCGCATGGCGGCCAAGCGCGGCTACGACATCGCCGGCGGCTCCCTGACCATCGGCAGCACCGACGGTATGCAGGAATGGCGCTTTGTCGCCATCGCGCATGGCAAGAACACGGGCGCCAGCCTGTCGGCCATGTCGGCCGAACTGGCCGCCTTCGAAGGCATCGCCGGCTTCCAGCTGTCGCATGCCCGTAATTGATACGGATGCTGAGAGGATGGACATGGATGCACAGGCCCAAGATGTACTCGATTTCTGGTTCCTGCCGCCGGATAACCCTGACTATGGCCAATCGCGCGTGGAATGGTTCCGCAAGGATGACGGCTTCGACGCGCAGATACGCGCGCGTTTCGGCGCGCTGATCGATACCGCCATCGAGGGCGGCTTGCGCGCGTGGGACGCGACGCCGCACTGCGCACTGGCGCGCCTCATCGTGCTTGATCAGTTTACGCGCAATGTGTACCGCGGCACGCCGCGCGCCTTTGCCGGCGACGCCCTGGCGTTGGCGCTGGCCGTCGCCTTGACGGACGCAGGGCAAGAGCGGCAGCTGCCGCCGATGCTGCGCGCCTTCGCCTACCTGCCGTTCGAACACGCGGAAGACCTGGCCATGCAGGCGCGCGCCGTCGAGCTGTTCCAGCTGCTGTCGCAGGCGCAGCCCGGTTTTGACGGCATGCTCGATTATGCGCAGCGGCACCAGGAAGTGATCGCCCGCTTTGGCCGCTTCCCCCACCGTAACGCCATTCTCGGCCGGCCCTCTACGCCGGAAGAGGTGGAATTTCTGCGCCAGCCCGGTTCCAGTTTCTAGGCAGCCATGGACGTCACCCTGAATATCATCGGCGCCGGCCATGTGGGCCGTGTGCTGGGCCGTCTGTTCGCCGGCGTGGATGGCGTCGTGGTGCAGGACGTGCTGACGCGCTCGATGGCGTCGGCGCAGACGGCCGTGGATTTCATGGGCGCCGGCACCCCCGTCGCCAGCTATGCGGCCTTGCGGCGCGCCGACGTCACCATGCTGGCCGTGGCGGACGACCAGATCGACCCGGCCTGCGCGGCGCTGGTGGCCGAAGGACGCCAGGCGGGCGCCATCGTGTTCCACTGCAGCGGCGCGCTGGCTTCCAACGTGCTGCTGGCGGCCACGCAGGCCGGCGCTTTTGTCGCCAGCGCCCACCCGATCCGCAGCTTTGCCGACCCGCAGCAGGTGGCAGTCACCTTTGACGGCACGTTTTGCGGCGTCGAAGGCGATCCGCTGGCGCTGGCCTTCCTCACGCCAGCCTTGCATGCCATCGGTGCGCGTCCCGTGCCCATCGATCCGGCCGCCAAGACCCTGTATCACGCCGCTGCCGTGTTTGCCAGCAATTACCTGGTGACGGTGCTCGATGCCGCGCTGCGCGCCTACCAGGCGGCTGGCATTCCCGAGCCGGTGGCGCGCGAACTGGCCCAGCCTTTGGTGACGGAAGCGGTGGCGAATGTGTTCCGCCTGGGCGCCGCACCCGCGCTCTCCGGACCCATCGCACGGGGCGATGCGGCCACCGTGCAACGCCAACAGCTGGCCGTGCAAAGCTGGGATGCCGCCACGGGCGAGTTGTACCGGGCGCTGGTGGCGCCCACGCAGGATCTGGCCAGACGCAAGCGCGGGGGATGAGTCAGGCGGCGTGCACGCCGTTGCGTCCGCGCTGCTTGGCCTGATACAAGGCGCTGTCGGCGCGCGAAAAGAACGCTGACTCGCTTTCGTCGGGCCGGTATTCGGCCACGCCCAGACTGATCGTCACGGGTAGCTGCGGCGCGGGCAGGCCGAAATCGTGCCGTTCGACGGCGGCGCGCAGGTTTTCCGCCACCTCCTCTGCTTTGGCCAGGCTGCAGTTATTCAGCAGCACCAGATATTCCTCGCCGCCCCAGCGCGTGATGACATCGCTTTCGCGCACGGTGGCGTGCGCCACGTCGGCCACGCCACGGATGACCTTGTCGCCCCACAGATGGCCGTGGGTATCGTTGACGCGCTTGAAGAAATCGATGTCGAACAGGATGGCCGACATGGGTTGTGCATTGCGCTTGGACAAGAGCATGGCGCGCTGGAACAGCAATTCCAGCGACTGGCGGTTCAGCAAACCCGTCAGCGCATCCGTCGAGGCGATGCGTTCGATGCGGCGCTGGTAGCGGTTCACCGTCAGCAAGGTCAGCAGCAGTACCAGCAGGGTGACGCCAAAGCTGATGGCCAGGTTGAGGATGAATACGCGCTGCAGCGACTTGACTTCGTCGCTGACATTCTGCTCGACCACCAGGTACCAGCCCAGTTCGGGAATGAAACGCGAGTTGACGAGGATTTGCGCACGGCCCAGCTGGTACGACAGATGCGTCGGTTCGCTCCGGCGGTTGATGATTTGCTCGGCAATGCTGCTCACGCCGGGCAAGTTGCGGATGTTGCCGTGCCCGTTGCGCTTGGTCTTGCCCGCCAGCACCAGGGTGCCGGCGCCGTCGACAAAATAGATGTTGCGGTGGAAACGTACCTGGTAGCGATCAATGATGTGGCTCATGGTGTCCAGGGTCAGGCCGATGCCGGTGGCGCCGATGAACTGGCCGTTGTAATCGACCACGCGGTGGTTGATGAAAATGGTCATGCTGTCGCGGTTGGCCATGTCCACGTCGACATTGGTTTCATAATCGCTGCTGTCCATGGCGCGCACGCGGTAATACCAGATGTCGCGCGTCGCTTGCGGGTTGACGGATTTCAGGGTGCCTTCCGCGTAATAATATTTGCTGCTCTTGTCCGTGACGAGGAAGCTGGTGATGGCGCCGTACTTCTTCTTGACCTCGGCCAGGTAGCGCACGATCTGTTCCGGCTTGTTTTCGCCGGCGAGTATCCAGTCGCGCACGAAGGTGTCGTGCGCCATCAGCGACGAGATGAAGACGGGGCGCAGCATGTCCTTCTGGATTTCGGAATAAATATTGTTGCCCGTCAAAGGCAAGGTCTGGTCGGCGATGCCATGCTCGATGGCCTGGCGCGACGCCAGGTAGCTGGCCAGGCTGGTGGCTATGAAGCCCGCCCCCAGGATCAGGGTCAGGAGGATGAGCAGGCGGTACTTGATCGACAGAAGGCGCATGGGTACGAGGGTAGGCAGGCCAGGGCGCGTGGATCTTGGCTCAGGCCGCGAGGCCGGGGGCAATCTTTACGCAAGCCAAAAGTATGCAGCAGGCCGGATATTGGCGCAATGATAACTGGCTTTATTGATAATTTACGCTGGTGTACACGACAAGATAACCACGACTTACTAAATAAAAGTGCCGATTTGTCGACAAAGATGCAAATTAGCAATAAGATTTGACGAGGGGAATCATTGCGCACCGCCCCTGTCTTGCCGCCCGTTTTCGGCGCAGGACACCACGCGCAGGGAGTGTTGTATGTTATTTTTAAAGAGTACGTCTGTCAGCAAGGCCCCCGGCATTTATGAAGTCGACATCGCCGCCAAACCACCGGGCAAGACCTTTGGCATTTTCCTCGCCACCGATCCCGATCATCCACCACATGCCTTGCTGGGGCAATTGAAGGCGCTCGGCTACGAGAACACCTATAGTTCGCCCTACCTGCACAAGGATCAGGGCAAGGTGCTGGACCTGCATTTCCAGAAGGATGGCACGGATATCTTCAAGGGCTGGAAAACCGAGGAGTGCACGCACAACCTGGTGGCCATCACGGCCCTGTTCGAGGAGCACGGCATCACCATCGCGCCACGTGTCATGTCGATGGCCGAAGCCTACGCCTAAACGCCTATCAAAACCTACTGCGCGTCGTGATTTGCGGCCTCCGATGCTCACTGCCTCGGCGTCCCCGTACCTCCGTACAGTTGCGCTTCTCGAGCCAACGGGGGCGCCGAGCCTCTCTTCCGCTCGCTACGGTTTTGTTTGGCGTTTTAAGTAGCTTCAACCTGTCTCCACGCCGATGTGATACAGCGCCCACGGGCAGCTGGCGAATCGTTCGGCCAGGGGCAGTGCCGCCACGGCCGCGATGCGGTCGGCATCATGGATCGCCCATAGCGGCCCCAGGCCGCCCAGCGCCATCGCCTGTCCGTCCAGGTGGGTGGCGACAATAAAACGCTGTGCGCGCGCCTGCGCCACGGTCAGCGCTGCCGCATAGCCGTCCACGGCGCGCAGCAGCAGGCGCACCTCATCTTCCTCCGGCGTGCCCGCCGCCTTCAAGACATCGACCAGCAGCGGTCCGCGCAGGGCGTGCGCCTTGCCATCGTATTCCAGGGTGGGGTAGATGGTGCGCGCCGGCAAGTTCGTCAGCGCCGCAAAGTCGAATGCCCGCGCCCGCTCAAAACTGACTTTCTGCTTGTGCATCATCTGGTCGCGCACGGCGTCGAACGGACCCCGGTTGGGCTTGGCTATGCTGCCTGTGATGGTCAGCAGGGCCGGACCGCGCAGAGTGGCGGGCGCCGCCCGGCCCAGGGTGGGCAGGGCAGTGGCCGCCATGGCGGCGGCGAGAAACTGGCGTTTGTGCATGTACCTCTCCTCTTGGGCTGAAAATCGCCAATGCTCTTAAGTCTATATTAAGTTCGCTTAACAGGGCGTATTTTGCCGTTATTGTCAGTTTGCAATGTCAGCTTACATCTTGTCACAGTTCTTACGGAATGGAGAAAGACGTAGCTTTTTTCGGCTGTTATTGTGTAGTCATCGCACTTCGCTGAACTGCGAATCCAGGCACGAATCTAGGAACATTAATTAATTGAGAGAGAGAGAACATGATGAAAAAGAAAATCCTGTTTGCAATGATCGCTTCCGTTACCGCACTGACCGGCATGAGCGCCGCACACGCTGAAGGCGCCTATGTGGGTGCCGGCATCACGGGCAACCGCTACAATTTTGATATTCCTGGCGCCACCAGCGCCGATAATCACAGCGGCTACAAGGCCGGTGCCAAGATCTTCGCCGGTTACGATTTCGATAAAACCTGGGCGGTAGAGGGCGGCTATGCCGATTTCGGCAGCAAGGATTACAGCTATGTCACCGGTGCCGGTAACGGTTCCGTGAAAAGCGACTCGCATGGCTACTATCTGGCCGGCAAGGCTACCATGCCGGTGACCGACAAGATCGGCGTGTTCGGTAAGCTCGGTGTGGCCAAGGTCAAGAATAGCTTGAGCGGCACCGGCCTGTCGACCGGCATCAGCGGCAACGACAAGACGGGCGTGTACGCTTCCGTCGGTGCCCAGTACGCGATCAACGAGAAAGTCTCGCTGACGGCGGAAGTGGAACACTTCGGCAAGAGTGCCGACCAGGGCCGCAAGGCTACGGGCCTGGCTTTAGGCGCACGCTACAATTTCTAATCACTTGGAAATGGGTTGAAAAAAAGGCAGTTACCGTGAGGTAACTGCCTTTTTGCATGGTCAGACGTCAATTACGTTGTCAGAGGCTTGTAGCGAATACGTTTTGGTTTCGCACCTTCTTCGCCCAGGCGTTTTTTCTTGTCCGCTTCGTACTCTTGATAGTTGCCGTCAAAGAAACTCACTTGCGAGTTGCCTTCGAATGCCAGGATGTGCGTGGCGATACGGTCGAGGAACCAGCGATCATGCGAAATGACCATCACGCTGCCGGCAAATTCCAGCAGGGCGTCTTCCAGTGCGCGCAAGGTTTCCACGTCCAGATCGTTCGACGGTTCATCAAGCAGCAGGACGTTGCCGCCCGCCAGCAAGGTTTTTGCCAGGTGTAAACGTCCACGTTCACCGCCCGACAAATTGCCGACGATTTTTTGCTGGTCGCCGCCCTTGAAGTTGAAACGGCCCAGGTAGGCGCGCGACGGCATCTCAAAGCGGCCCACGGTCAGCATGTCGGCACCGCCGCACACATCCTGGAAGACGGTCTTGCTGTCCGACAGCGAGTCGCCGCGGTTCTGGTCGACGATGGAGACGCGCGCCGTCTGGCCGATGGCCACTTCGCCGCTGTCCGGTTGTTCCTGGCCCGTGATCATCTTGAACAGGGTCGACTTGCCGGCGCCGTTGGGGCCGATGATGCCGACGATGGCGCCGGCCGGGATCGTGAAGCTCAGGTCGTCGATCAGCAGGCGGTCGCCGAACGCTTTCGACACATTCTTGAACTCGATGACCTCATTGCCCAGGCGTTCGGCCACGGGAATGAAGATTTCCTGCGTCTCGTTGCGCTTCTGGTATTCGTGCTCGGACAGCTCGTTGAAGCGGGCCAGGCGGGCCTTCGACTTGGCCTGGCGCGCTTTCGGGTTCTGGCGCGACCATTCCAATTCCTTCTGCAGCGCCTTCTGGCGCGCCGATTCCGTCGATTCTTCCTGCTTCAGGCGGGCTTGCTTCTGCTCCAGCCAGGTCGAGTAATTGCCTTTCCATGGAATGCCGCTGCCGCGGTCCAGCTCCAGGATCCACTCGGCTGCATTGTCGAGGAAGTAGCGGTCATGGGTGATGGCCACCACGGTGCCGGGGAAGCGCAGCAGGAATTGTTCCAGCCAGTCGACCGATTCTGCATCCAGATGGTTGGTCGGCTCGTCGAGCAGCAGCATGTCGGGCTTGGACAGCAGCAGCTTGCACAGCGCCACGCGGCGCTTTTCACCGCCGGACAGCACGCCGATGGTGGCATCCCATGGCGGCAGGCGCAGCGCGTCAGCGGCCATTTCCAGCTGCAAATTCAAATTGCCGCCATCGGAAGTCGAGATGATCGCTTCCAGGCGCGCCTGTTCCGTGGCCAGGGCGTCGAAATCGGCGTCTTCCTCGGCATACGCGGCGTACACGGCTTCCAGCTTGGCTTGTGCTTCAAATACTTCGCCCAGGCCCGACTCGACTTCCTGGCGCACGGTTTTTTCCGGGTCCAGCTGCGGTTCCTGCGGCAGGTAGCCGATGTTCAGGCCCGGCATCGGCACGGCTTCGCCCTGGATGTCGGTGTCGATGCCTGCCATGATTTTCAGCAGGGTCGATTTGCCGGAGCCGTTCAGGCCCAGCACGCCGATCTTCGCGCCTGGGAAGAAGGAGAGGGAAATATCTTTCAGAATCTGGCGCTTGGGCGGGACGATTTTGCCCACGCGATTCATGGTGTAGACGTAATTTGCCATTAGAAATCTCGGGTGATATACAAAGACGGACAGGATACGGTAAACGCCCGCTTCCGGCCAGCGCTGCGCGCTGCGGAAACGGACGCCAGGGGTAAGACTAGGCGGCGCTGCGCGCGCGGCGGCTGCTCCACAGGCCTTCGGCCGCATACAGGCCCAGCGCCGTCCAGATGACGAGGAAGCCCAGCATGCGCTCGCGCGTGAACGACTCGTGGAAGACCCACACGCCGATGAGGAGCTGGCCCGTGGGGGCAATATATTGCAGCAAACCCAGCACGGCCAGCGGCAGGCGGCGCGCGCCGGCGGCAAACAGCAGCAGGGGAATGGCCGTGATAGGGCCGGACGCCAGCAGCAGCGCGCGCGTGGCGGACGAGTCAGTATTGACGAAGCCGCTCTGGCCATGCCAGCCCAGCCACAGCATGTAGGCCAGTGCCAGGGGGAATAAAATCAATGTTTCAAACGACAGGCCTTCCAGCGCGCCCAGCGCGGCCGTCTTGCGCAGCAAGCCATAGCCGCCGAAGGTGGCTGCCAGCAGCAGGGCGATCCACGGCACCTGCCCCGCCTGCCATGTGAGCCAGGCCACGCCGCAGGCGGCCAGGCCGATGGCCAGCCATTGCAGGCGGCGCAGGCGCTCGTGCAGCAGCAAGAAGCCCAGCATGACATTGATCAGGGGCGTAATGAAATAGCCGAGGCTGGCGTCGACCACGTGGCCGTTGTTGACGGCCCAGATATAGATGAACCAGTTGGCGGACAGTAAAAACGCACTGGCGACGAAGCTGGCCACGACCCTGGGCTGCGCTTTCAGGCTGCCCAGCCAGCTCCACTGGCGGCGCACGGTCAGCACGATGCCGAGAAACAACAGCGACCAGACCATGCGGTGTGCCAGGATTTCCTGCGGTGCGATCTCGTCGATGGCATGGAAATACAGGGGGAACAGGCCCCAGCACAGGAAGGCGAGGGAAGCGTAGAGCATGCCTGGATTCATAATGAGGTACGCTGGAGAGTAGACGGTCTGTCATTATGGATGAAAACAGCGGGGGCTGCCCGGCGCCGCCGGCGAGGCGTAGAATGGCAACAAATCTATGACCGCGAGCCCGCGCAGCAAGGCGGAGCGGCACAAAACAACGACTTTGGGGCAGCTGCGGAACCATGCAAAAATACTCTTGCTATTTGCTAATACCTATCATATTGTGCGATGCAACAAAACAAAAACGGGTGCAATCTTGACGTCGGAACATAAAAAAAGCAGCCTGGTCGGCCTGACATTGGCTGCTGTCGGCATCGTCTATGGCGATATCGGCACCAGTCCGCTGTACACCCTGAAGACGGTGTTTGATCCTGCCCATGGCCTGGCGGTCACGCATAACAATCTGCTGGGCATCGTCTCGCTGATTTTCTGGGGCCTGACCCTGATCGTCTCGCTCAAGTACGTGACCCTGGTGCTGCGTGCCGACAACCGCGGCGAGGGCGGCATCATGGCCCTGATGGCGCTGGTGCTGTCATCCGTCAGCAAGTCGTCGCGCTGGCATGTGCCGCTGATGGTGATCGGTGTCTTTGGCGCCACCCTGTTCTATGGCGACAGCGTGATCACGCCGGCCATTTCGGTGCTGTCGGCGATCGAAGGTCTGGAAGTGGCCACGCCTGCCTTCAGCCCATATGTGGTGTGGCTGACGATCGCCGTGCTGGTGGCGCTGTATTCGGTGCAGTCGCACGGTACGGCCGGCATCGGCCGTTTCTTCGCTCCCATCATGGTGATATGGTTTGTCGCGCTCGCCTGCATGGGCGTGGTCAACATCATCAAGTCGCCAGCCATCCTGGCCGCCGTCAATCCCCTGCACGCGGTGGCTTTCCTGTTGGACAATGGCCGCATCGCCTTCCTGTCGCTGGGCGCCGTGGTGCTGGCACTGACGGGCGCCGAGGCGCTGTACGCCGACATGGGCCATTTCGGCAAGAAGCCGATCCGCATGGCCTGGTTCCTGATCGCCTTCCCCGCGCTGGCGCTGAATTACCTGGGCCAGGGCGGGCTGCTGCTGGCGCATCCGGAAGCCATTTCCAATCCGTTCTACCAGCAGCTGGGCGCGTGGAGCGTGTATCCGCTGGTGATTTTGTCGACCATGGCCACCGTGATCGCCTCGCAGGCGACCATTTCCGGCACCTTCTCGATGACCAAGCAAGCCATCGCGCTGGGCTTCTTGCCGCGCATGCGCGTGCGCCACACGTCGGAAAGCGAAATCGGCCAGATTTACATTCCTGCCGTGAACTGGCTGCAGCTGGCCGTCGTGCTGATGGCCGTCGTCGGTTTTGGCTCGTCGGAAAAGCTGGCCGCCGCCTACGGCATCGCCGTCACGGCCACCATGCTGGCGACCACCATCCTGACCTTCTTCGTCATCCGCTACCGCTGGAAGATGAATTTGCTGCTGTGCTGGGCTGCCACCGGTTTCTTCCTGATCATCGATGTGAACCTGTTCGCGGCCAGTTCCCTGAAACTGTTCCACGGCGGCTGGTTCCCGCTGCTGCTGGGCGCCATCCTGTTCATCATCATGCTGACCTGGAAACGGGGCCGCCAGCTGGTCTTCCTGAATCTGGAAAAACATGCGATCCCGCTCAACGAATTCCTCTCGTCGCTGTTCATCGCGCCGCCGCTGCGCGTGCCCGGCACGGCCATCTTCCTGCGCGGCGAAACGGATGGCGTGCCGCATGCGCTGTTGCATAACTTGTTGCACAACAAAGTGTTGCACGAGCGGGTGATTTTCCTGACCGTCTTCATGCATGAAGAGCCGTGGGTGGCGCCATCCGAGCGCGTGCGCGTGGTGGAGCTGGGCCACCAGTGCTACCAGGTCAATGTGCATTACGGCTTCAAGGATGAACCGGATATTCCGGCTGCGCTGGCGCAATGCGCCGAGCAGGGAATGGATTTCGAGATGATGGAAACGTCGTTCTTCATCGCGCGCCAGACCATCATCTCGACGCCGGGGGCCGGCATGATGCCATGGCGCGAGCACCTGTTCGTCACCATGTCGCGCAATGCGCGCACGGCGGCCGACTACTATCAGATCCCCAGCAACCGGGTGATCGAACTGGGCACGCAGGTGGAAATCTAGATATTATGGCCATTTTTGTAACGTTGCATCGGCGCACCATTCAGCGCCGTGCTTACGTCTGCTTACAAATGGGGCCGGCGACACCTGTTAAACTCCAGCCCGTACCGGTCCGCACCGTACGGGCCTCAGTCACACACCAATATTTAAAGGGAAACCATGAAATCGGTATTTCAATTGATCGCCACGCTCGCTTGCGCCGTGGCCCTGACCGCCTGCGGCGCTGCTGCCAACACGGAAAAGCCGGTCGTGCTCGACCCGAATACGCAGGTGAAGGATCTCACCTTCCCCGACGTGGTGGTTGGCACTGGCACGGCGGCAGTAGCGGGCGATACCCTGACCGTGCTTTACACGGGCTGGCTGTATGACGCAAGCAAGCCGGATAACAAGGGCAAGCAGTTCGATGCGAACCAGGCGGGCGCCGGTTTCTCTTTCCCTCTGGGTGTCGGCCAGGTCATCCTGGGTTGGGACCGCGGCCTGGTCGGCATGAAGGTTGGCGGCACCCGCATCCTGTCCATTCCGTATGACCTGGGCTATGGCAAGGCGGGCAAGCTGCCGTCGATTCCCGGCTACGCGGGCTTGCTGTTTGAAGTCAAGTTGATCGGCGTGGAGAAAAAGTAGTCACGCGCAGGGCAGCCAATACCAGGGGCGATTCCACGGAATCGCCCCTTTTTGCTTTGCGGGCCCTGTCTCCGTCAGGCTGGCGCCAGTTCCTGGAAGTAATAGGTGGCGCCGCCCAGCGTGGCCGGCGCGTCATATTGCAGCACCTGCGTGCGGCGCAGCGCCACCGGTGCGCTGAAGGCGGGACCATCGTAGACGAAGGTGTGGAATTCGCCGTTTTCGCCGCAGGCGTCGACGCCGGGCGGCAGGTCGGCCAAAAAGGCGGCGTCGAACTCGCGTCCGCAAAATTCGCGCGCCAGGTGCTGGCCATTGATGCACACGACGATGGCCTTGAAGCCGGCGGCGAGAAATTCGTCGACCAGCGCGCACCGCGCTTCGCCCCACAGGGGCAGGTGCGCCGTCAGGCCGGCGCTGGCGCAGACTTTTTCTTCCCAGTCGCGGTGCGGCTGCAGGTCGATGTCGCCAAACAAGGCGTGATCGATGCCATCGTCTTTCGCCGCGCGCAGCATGGCGATGAATTTTTCCTCGTAGCTGGCCCAACTGGCGTGATAGCGCTGCAGGCGCGCCCCCAGGCTGGCCGCCTGCGCTTCGAGCAATTCCGGCGGCACGCCGTGCGAGCGCGATTTTCGGCCATCTTCATCCATGGCCGTGATCAGCAGCGGCACGCGCATGCCTGCGTTGCGCGCGCGCCACAGGGCCAGGCAGGAATCCTTGCCGCCGCTCCAGGAAATGAGGGCCGTCGTCATGCTGCCGTCTCCGCCGCGCGCAGCATGTCGATGTGCTGTATGCCGTCTTCGTCGTAAGGGGTGCTGACGGTGACAAAATCGAACGACTGGTAGAAGCGCTCCAGGTACTGCTGCGCACCGATGCGAATGGCGTGGCCAGGATGCTGGCGTTCGGCGCGCGCGATGCCTTCCGCCAGCAGCTGCTTGCCGGCACCCGTGGTGCGCGCTTCGGGCGCCGTCAGCACGCGGCCCAGCGACATTTCCACGTATTTGGCGCCGGGTGCCAGCACGCGCAGGTACGCGGCCAGCTGGCGCTGGCCATCGACCATTTGCCAGCCCAGCAAGTGCATGGCTTGCTGGTCATGGCCATCGAGGTCCGGGTAAATACACTGCTGTTCGATGACGAACACGCGCTGGCGCAAGGCCAGCACCTGGTACAAATCGTGGGGACCGAGTTCGTCGAACGTGTTCCATTGCCAGGCGATCATGCGTACTCCGGAAAAATCAGGAAAAGAGCGCCATTCTAAAGGTACACGTGAAAAAAAACCGCGCTGCCTTCATGGCAGTGCGGTTTTGATGGCAAAGCGCGACGTGCAGCAGCCTATGTCAGGTGTGCTCAGACGAGCGTCAGGGTGACGTCGATGTTGCCGCGCGTGGCGTTCGAGTACGGGCACACGATGTGGGCGGCGGCGACCAGCGCTTCGGCGGCGGTGCGTTCCATGCCTGGCAGCGAAATTGTCAGCTCCACTTCGATGCCGAAGCCCGTCTCGATGGCGCCGATGCCGACCTTACCTTCGATGGACAGGTCCGCCGGCAGGGCGATCTTGTCGCGGCCGCCGACGAATTTCATGGCGCCGATGAAGCAGGCCGAGTAGCCGGCGGCGAACAGTTGTTCCGGATTGGTACCGATGGCGCCATTGCCGCCCAGTTCTTTTGGCGTGCTCAGCTTGACGTCCAGCACATTGTCGGACGATACGGCACGGCCTTCGCGGCCTCCGGTGGCGGTAGCTACAGCGCGGTACAGGACTTGTTTGATCGACATGATGGTTTCCTTGGTATGGATAAATAGATGACTACTAAATAGTGTGCTACTTGTTTCGTGGGCCGGAACCCCAGGATGCCCGTCTGAAGAAGCGATTGCCGGCGTCCATGCGCTCAATATATATCGCGCGCTATTTGATTGCAAGCGATTTTATTTTGAGGCGACGCATATTTATGCTTTATTTTCTTGCCTTTGTCGCCAGTATTGCCCTTCCATCGCATAATGGCCACCGCCGCTGGCGCCGATTGCTATTCTTGGCCCACTTCTACGTTCCAGGGAAAAATCATGACTAGCTTCTTCTTTATCCTGCGCCTCACCTTGGCCACGATGCTCACGTACATCATCGCCACCGTCCTCCTGGTCGAGAACTTCCTGCGGTTTATTTTCGGGCATACGGAAGGCTTCTTTGTCATCGTCGGCGCGCTGCTGGCCAGCGCCGTCATCACGAATGCGTTTTCGCATGTGCGGCGCGTGCGCCTGATCGCCGGCGCCGTCAATGCCAGCACCCTGTCGAGCCGTCAGCGGCGCCAGATCGAGATCCCGTTCGAGGCGGGCGAGGCGTTCGACATGATCGACGCGGCCATCCGCGAACTGCCGGGTAGCGAAGTGGTCGAAAGCGCGCGCGACAGCCTGCAGGTGCAGGCTAGAGTGCGCCGTGCGGCGCCCTACACGCACACGGGCTTGCCCCGCATGCGCCTGCTGGGTTTTCTGGAGCCGCGGCCGAACCAGATCCTCGCCACCGTCACGCCGAATGGCGAAGCGGGCAGCGTGACGCTGATCTGCGAACCGGCGCGCAATGCCTGGACCGACTGGTTCCTCGTCGACCATGGCAGCAATCTGGAAAACGCGGAAGCGGTGACGCGGGCGATGACGCGCCGCGTGGCGCAGCGCCGGCGCGGCGAGCAGGCCGAGGCGCGCCAGACGGTGACGGAAAAGGAACTCACGGTGGCCAAGCTGAGCCTGTTGCATGCGCAGGTGGAGCCGCACTTCCTGTACAACACCCTGGCCAGCGCGCAGCTGCTCACGCGCAGCGATCCCGTGCGCGCCGACGAAATGCTGGGCAACCTGATTTTGTATCTGCGCCATTCGCTGCCACGCACGGAGCAAGCCATGTCGACCCTGGGCACGGAGCTGGAACGGGCGCGCGCCTATCTCGATATCCTGAAAATCCGCATGGGCGCGCGCCTGAACCTGCAGATTGAGGTACCGCAATACCTGCGCCAGGCGGAGCTGCCGCCGATGATGCTGCAAACCCTGGTGGAAAACGCCATCAAGCACGGCCTGGAGCCGAAGAGTGGCGGCGGCACCATCTGGATCATGGCGCGCAGCGGCGATGGCACGGTGATCGTCACGGTGGCCGACGACGGCAAGGGCTTCAGTGACGACGGCGCCGGCACCGGGATTGGCTTGCGCAATGTGCGCGAACGCCTGCGCCTGACCTACGGCAATGCCGCCGCGTTTGCCATTGTCGCCAATTTCCCCGATGGCGTGACGGCCACCATCACGGTGCCTGACAGCACGGCGCAAGGAGCCTCGTATGCATCAGCCTGAGATGAGCTGCGTCATCGCCGAAGACGAAACCCTGCTGCGCGATGCGCTGGTGGCCTTGCTGGCTGAAGAGTGGCCGGCACTGCGCATCGTCGCCGCCTGCGACGACGGCGGCACGGCGCTCGACGCCATCGCCACCCTGCGACCCGACGTCGCCTTCCTGGATATCCGCATGCCGGGCTTGACGGGGCTGGAAGTGGCGGCCGGTGCGCTCGAGGCCAGTCCCGGCACCCAGGTGGTGTTCGTCACCGCCTACGACCAGTACGCGATCGATGCCTTCGACAACGGCGCCGTCGATTACTTATTGAAACCCATAGCCCGTGAGCGCTTGCAAGCGACCTTGCAGCGCCTGCAGGCGCGCGCCGGCAAGGCCCAGGCGGGCGACGGCGCGTTGGCCGGCCTGCTGCAGCGATTGAGCAGCGCCTTGCCAGCGGCCGCCAAGTCGCCGCCGCTGGTGTGGCTGACGGCCAGCAGCGGCAAGGATACGCGCCTGATCATGGTGGAAGACATCGCCTATTTTCAGTCCGATACCAAGTACACGGCCGTCATGACGGCGGACGGCGAGGCGTTGCTGCGCAAGCCGATACGCGAATTGCTCGACGTGCTAGACCCAGCCATTTTCAAACAGATTCACCGTTCCACCATCGTCAACATGAAGATGGTGGCGGCGGTCACGCGCGACGAGGTGGGACGCGGCGTCTTGCGCCTGAAAACGCGGCCGGAAACCCTGGCCGTGAGCCAGCCGTTCATGAGCTTGTTTCGCAATATGTAGAGCCGGGGTCAGACCCCCGTTTGTGTTGGCACTGAGCTTGACGTTAGCGGTGTTGAGGGTCTGACCCCACTAGTTACTCCGCGGTTTCAAAACCTTCGAGGACATTCACCACATTGATGCCCAGCTCCTTCACCGCATAGCCGCCTTCGAGGATGAAGGCGGTAGGCAGGTTCAGATGCGCCAGGCGTTCGCCCACGCGCAGGTAGTCGCCGCTTTGCAGGGCGAAGTGCGAAAGGGGATCGCCAACGAAGGTGTCGACGCCAAGCGACACCACCAGCGCGTCGGGCGCGTACATATTGATGCGCAGGCAGGCCGTTTCCAGCGCGGCGAACCAGCTGGCCGTGGAACTGCCGGCCGGCAGCGGCAGGTTGACGTTGTAGCCCGTGCCGGCGCCGCTGCCCGTTTCATCGGCGTGTCCCAGATAAAACGGATATTCGCTGCGCGGATCGGCGTGGATGGAGGAGAACAGCACGTCGTTGCGCGCATAGAAAATGCTTTGCGTGCCGTTGCCGTGGTGGTAATCGATATCGAGGATGGCGACCTTGCGCGCGCCGTCGTCGAGCAAATGCTGCGCGGCCAGGGCCGCGTTGTTGAGGAAGCAGTAGCCGCCAAAGAAATCGCTGCCCGCATGGTGGCCCGGTGGGCGCGTCAGGGCAAACGTCGCCCGTTCGCCCAGCCGCAGCGCATGGGCCGCATTGACGGCGCAGTCGGCGCCCGTCTTGGCCGCCGTCCAGGTGCCGGCGGTCAGCGGCGTGCCGTTGTCCATCGAGTACAGTCCCAGCTTGGCCGTGAAGTCGTCCGGTTCGATGTCGCTGCGCAAGGTGCGCACGGGCCACACGGATGGCAGCGCGTCCTTGCCCGCGTTGTCGGGATCGAGCGCCAGCCAGTCGTGCCAGGCGTGGCGCAAAAAATGCAGGTAGCGGGGCGTGTGGATGCGCTCCAGTGACGTCAGGGGAACGCCGTGCGGCGTGACGATGCGGCCCAGGTTGCGCCGTCCCAGTTCGGCCACCACCATGTCGGCCCGCTCGGGCGTCTCGAAGCAGGGCACCATGGTGCCGCGAAACATTTCGAAGCGGCCCCGGTGCTGGCTGTGCAATTCATTGTAGAAGGTCAGCATCGGGGCATTTTGCGCAAGGTCAGGTGTGCGAACACAGGGTGCTGGCGCGGTAGGCGGCGACGAAATCGTCGAAGCTGCCGGCGGGCGCTGCTTCCATGGCGCGCTGCTCGGCCAGCGAGCTGGCGGCCAGCCCGTCGAAGTACGCGCTTTGCTCGGATGTGGGCGGCTGCGCGCGGAAGTAGTCGGCGTGACGCTCGCTTTGGCGCAGGCCGAAGGCGGCAAAGGAGCCGCCGTTGGCGCGCAGCTCGGCCAATACCTTCGCCGATGGCGTCGCATCCGGGTCGGCCAGCTTGGCCGCCTGCGCCGCCAGGCTGTCCGCATGTGCCGTGCCGCCCTGGCGCGCGTCGAGCAGGGCCGCCACGGGGGCGATGCGCGCCAGCAGTTCCTCGCCCCACGCCTGCAGGGTGATTTCTTCGCCGTCACGGCGCAGGATCAGGCCCGGCGTGCGGCCTTCCTTGACGGTGCGGGCAAAATTGTGCGTGTAGCAGGCGCTTTGCTCGGCCGAGATGGGCGCGCTGTCGTCGAGCGCGCAGAACAGCAAAAAGGCGTCGAGGAAGCGACCCGTTTCCAGGCTGATGCCGACCGGTTCAAACGGATCGACATCCATGCAGCGCACTTCGATGTATTGCACGCCGCGCAGGCACAGGGCCTGGATGGGGCGCTCGCCAGTGCGGATCACGCGCTTCGGGCGGATGGTCGAATAGTATTCATTTTCGATCTGCAGCACGTTGGTGGACAATTGAATCCACTCGCCATCTTTTTTCGTGCCCAGCGCCGCATACGGCGGATACGGGTCGTTGACGGCGTGCGTCAGGGCGTTGACGTAATCATCGAGGCTGTTTTCGTGCGGGCGCAGGCCGGACTGGGCATCGTTCTGGTAACCGAGGTCGCTCATGCGCAGGCTGGTGGCATACGGCAGGAACAGGGTGTCGTCGGACAAGGTGTCGAGCTTGTGCGCGCGGCCGCGCAGGAAACCGGTGGACAGGGCCGGCGAGGCGCCGAACAGGTACATCAGGAGCCAACTGTAGCGGCGGAAATTGCGGATCGTCGCCAGGTAGCTTTCCGACTGCACGTCTTTCGGCGAGGCAGCTGCCTGCGTCGGGCTGGCGCTGGTGTCCGGATGGCTGGCCAGCACTTGCCACAGCTGTTCGTCGAGCGAATAGTTGTAATGGATGCCGGCGATGCATTGCATGGCCTTGCCGTAGCGCAAGGCCAGGCCGCGCCGGTAGACGTGTTTGAGCATGCCCATGTTCGAGCTGCCGTAGTTGGCGATCGCTATGTCCGCTTCAGGCGGCAGCTGGCAGGGCATCGACTGGCTCCACAGCAACTCGTCGCCCAAGCGGCTGTAGGCGTGGCGGTGCACGGTATCGAGCTTGTCGAGCGTGACGGCGATGTCTTGTTCGGCCGGGGTGATGAATTCGAGCAGCGCTTCGGCGTAGTCGGTGGTGATTTCAGGGTGCGTCAGCGCCGAGCCCAGGGCGGCGGGGTGGGGCGTGGAAGCCAGATGGCCGGCATGGTCGACGCGCAGGGTTTCACGCTCGATGCCGCGCAAGCCGCCCAGCAGCGCGCGGTTGGCATCTTCGGTCAGCAATGCCAGGCGGCGAGTCAACAGGTTGGGCAATTTGAGCTTCCTTTCTTGTGCAGCAGATAAATAATTTGTGCTGAGATTAACCGAATTTTGGCAAATGCGTCGGCGCCGGCCCAAAAAACGCCGCGTCGCCAGCGTCCGCCCCAGGGAATGGGGGCGGCGCTTCGGTCAGGAATTCGCTTGATATTTTAACAAACTGCGGAGCATCTGGCGCGCCGCCGGGTCAAGCTTTGCGCAGCTTGTCGTGCTCAGCCGAGGCGGGCGCCGCTGACGCGCTCGATGCCGGCCAGGTCGCGCCAGCTCTGCACTTTGCTGTAGCCGGCATCGGCCAGCAAGCCGCGCACGGATGTCGCCTGGTCATGGCCGTGTTCCATCAGCAGCCAGGCGCCTGACGCCAGGTGGCGCGCGGCGCCGGAGACGATGGTGTGCAGGGCCGACAGGCCATCGGCGTGGTCGGTCAACGCACCGGCCGGCTCGAAGCGCAAATCGCCTTCGGCCAGGTGGCGGTCGCCGCTGGCGATGTAGGGGGGATTCGAGACGATCAGGTCAAACTTTTCCGTGCCCAGCGCTTCGAACCAGTCGCTGGCCATGAAGGTGATGTTGACGCCGTTGGCGCTGGCGTTGCGGCGCGCCACGGCCAGCGCCGCGCTGCTCACATCCAGGGCCGTGACGACGGCGTCGGGGCGCGTGTACGCCAGCGCGACGGCGATGGCGCCGCTGCCCGTGCCCATGTCGAGCACGCGTCCGCCGGGCGGCAGGCGCTCGAGCGCCAGTTCCACCAGCACTTCCGTGTCGGGGCGGGGAATCAGCACGGCGTCGTTGACTTCGAACGGCAGGCCGAAAAATTCGCGTTGGCCGACGATATAGGCGATCGGCTCGCCTTGCAGGCGGCGTGCCAGCAAGGCGGATAAGCGCTCGGCTTCTTCGTTAGTGAGCACACGCTCCGATTGTGTGATCAGCGAGACGCGCGACAAGCCCAGCGCGTGGCCCAGCAGGATGCGGTTGTCGAGCGGGTCGAGCAGCGGACGGATTTGCAGGGCGCCGACAGTGCTGCCGGCGGGGATCAGTGTTTCTGGCATGGTGCTTTCAATTATTTCTGACGGCGCAGCAAGGTCCACAGCAGGCCGACGCTAAAAATGGCAAACCAGATGAACGCCCATTGTGGAATGGACAGGCCGAAAAACGGCACGCCGGCGTTTTCGCAGGCGCCATACGATTCAAACATGAAGGGCATGACTTGCGCCGTGAAAATCTTGTTCAGCGCCGTTTCCACCGGGTCGATGCCGCACGAGAAGCCGGGGTGCGCCAGTACGTATAAATGCTTGGCGCCCACGCCCAGGCCGCCCAAGGCTGCCAACACACCGATGCCGGCGCCGATTTTCGGCCGGTTGGCCGCCGCGCCAGCCAGGCAGGCGATGCCGATGGCGAGGAACAGGTAGCGCTGGATCACGCACAGCGGGCACGGCGCCATGTTCATGGCATGCTGCAAATACATGGCCACGCCCAGCATCAGGAAACACAGGGCGGCGATCAACAGGAGGACGGTGCGTGAATTTTTCATGGGCGACACGGTAAGGTGGATGGAATCGAGCTGGCCATTTTCGCACAAGGCCGGATTTTTATTGCTTAGCCGCTACTTAAGCCCCGGGGTCAGACCCCCGCTTGCGCCGACGCTTGATCTGCCGTCAGCGGTGGAGAGGGTCTGACCCCAGCCGTTAATCGCCCAGCGCGGCTAAAAGCTCGGCCTGGTGTTCAGCCGCCAGCGCATTCGTCAAGTCCATCAAATCCCCATCCATGATGAAGTCCAGTTTATACAAGGTCAAATTGATGCGGTGATCCGTCAGCCGGCCTTGCGGGAAATTATAAGTACGGATGCGCTCGCTGCGGTCGCCCGAGCCGATCAGGCTCTTGCGCGTGGCCGCTTCCTTTGACTGCTGCTCGCGCAATTGCACGTCCTTGATGCGGGCGGCCAGCACTTTCATCGCTTGCGCCTTGTTCTTGTGCTGGCTGCGGTCATCCTGGCATTCGACGACGATGCCGGTGGGCAAGTGGGTAATGCGCACGGCCGAATCCGTCTTGTTGATGTGCTGTCCGCCCGCGCCCGAGGCGCGGTAGGTGTCGATGCGCAGGTCGGCCGGGTTGATGTTGACGTCTTCCACTTCGTCCGCTTCCGGCATCACGGCCACCGTGCAGGCGGAGGTGTGGATGCGGCCTTGCGTTTCCGTGGCCGGCACGCGCTGCACGCGGTGGCCGCCCGACTCGAATTTCAGCTTTGAATACGCGCCGTTGCCGACCACGCGCACGATCACTTCGCGGTAGCCGCCCAGGTCGGAGTCGGACGACGACACCAGCTCCACTTGCCAGCGGTTGCGCTCGGCAAAGCGCGAGTACATGCGCAGCAGGTCGCCGGCGAACAGGGCGGATTCATCGCCGCCCGTGCCGGCGCGAATTTCCAGGAAGATATTGCGCTCGTCATTGACATCCTTCGGCAGCAGCATGGTTTGCAATTCGCGTTCCAGGCGCGCCATGGTGGTTTTCGCCGCCTCGATCTCTTCCTGTGCGAATTCCTTCATGTCCGGGTCGCCCAGCATCTCTTGCGCCGTGGCGATATCGTTGCCCGCTTCCTGGTAGGAATGGTACAGGGCCACCAGCGGGCCCAGTTCGGCATGCTCGCGCGTCATCTTGCGGTAGCTATCCATGTTCGACGTGGCGTCCGGGTGCATCAACAGTTCGTCAAGTTCGACCAGGCGGTTCGCCAGTTGATCGAGTTTGCCCAGCATGGATGGTTTCATAGCGATTCGCGGTAAAAGAGTGTAGGGATGGTGCGGGTCCGGCCGGCCCGGCAGACGGGCAGGGGGCGGCCGCGCGGGCGGCCAGCGGGGCTGCGCTAACGGCGGGGGCGGAACAGTTTCGGCAGCAGGGTGACCAGCTGCTTGCGCTCGTCGCCCTGCGCATGGTGCAGCGCCTGCTGTGGACCGTGCAGGAACTTGGCCGTCAAGCCTTTCGACAGCGCTTCCAGCACGGCATCGATGTCGGCGCCCTTGGCCAGCATCTTGCGCGCCCGTTCCACTTCCATCAGGCGCAGCGCTTCGCTGTTCTCATGCAAATGCTGGATGACGGGCACCATGGCACGGTCGTCGACCCAGCTCATGAAGGACTGCACGCGCGTCTCGATGATGACCTCGGCTTGCGCCACGGCCGCCTGGCGGCTTTCCAGGCCCGTCTGCACGACCTTGCCCAGGTCGTCGACCGTGTACAGGAAGACGTCGTTCAGGCGGCCCACTTCCGATTCGATGTCGCGCGGCACGGCCAGGTCGACCATGAACATGGGCTTGTGGCGGCGTGCCTTGATGGCGCGCTCGACCAGGCCCAGGCCCAGCAGCGGCAAGGATGACGCCGTGCACGAGATGACGATGTCGAACTGGTGCAGCATTTCTGGCAGGTCGGCCAGGCGGATGGCCTTGCCATTGAAGCGGTGCGCCAGCTCTTCGCCCCGCTCCATGGTGCGGTTGGCAATGGTGATGCTTTTCGGGTTTTGCGCCGCAAAGTGCGTGGCGCACAATTCAATCATTTCGCCGGCGCCGATGAACAGCACGTTCTGCTCGGCGATCTTGTCGAAGATGCGCTGCGACAGGCGCACGGCGGCGGCCGCCATGGAAACGCTGTGGGCGCCGATTTCCGTACTGCTGCGCACTTCCTTGGCGACGGAAAAGCTGCGCTGGAACAACTGGTGCAGATACGTGCCCAGGCCGCCGGCCTCGTCGGCCGTGCGGATGGCATCCTTGATTTGCCCCAGGATCTGCGTTTCGCCCAGCACCATCGAGTCCAGCCCGGAGGCGACGCGGAAGGTGTGGCGCACGGCATCGTGCTGCGGCAACATATACAAATGGGGGCGTAGCTCGCTGTAGTTGAGCTTGTGATAATCGGCCAGGAAATGCGCACCCGCGTCGAGCGGATTGGGTACATGGCTGGCCGCATACAGCTCGGTGCGGTTGCACGTCGAGAGGATGGCCGCTTCGTCGTTGTCGCGCAGGTCGATGCGCTGGAACCAGGTACGCGCCGCCATCACCGCCTGACCCAGATGCTCAGGCGCAAACGCCAGCTGTTCGCGGAGCGACACTGGGGCGGTGGTATGGTTGAGGCCGACGGCGAGCAGTTGCATTTCAGGGCTGTTGGGAATTCTTATGCCGACATTATAGCGCCTTGTGCCCGCTCTTTGAGCAGTTCGTCTGTTTTCGTCCGGATGCGTGGACGTCACCCGCCCAGTTTTTCCAGGCGATAACCATAACTGTAGACGGGCACCAGGCGGTAGCCGTGTTCGGGTTTCAGCTGCAGCTTGTTGCGCACGCGCGAGACGTGGGTATCCATGGTGCGCGAGGGCAGGGCCGTGTCGCGCTGCCACACGGATTCATGGATGTAGGCGCGCGACAGGGGACGGCCCAGGTTGCGGAAAAACAGCAGCGCCAGGGCGAATTCCTTGTGCGTTACGTCCAGCACTTCGCCGTCGCGCAGCAGGCGGCCGGGGCGGGTTTCAAATGTGTACTGACCGAATTGCAAGTACTCGGCGCCATTCTGCGCCGGGTAGGCCACACGCAGCAGCGCCTGGGTGCGCAAGGTCAGCTCACTGCGCCGCAAGGGCTTGATCATGTAGTCGTCGGCGCCCGCCGTCATGCCGGCCACCACATCGTCTTCGCCCGAGCTGTTGGTCATAAACAACACGGGCGCCTTCGGCGCCAGTTTTTCCCGGGCACGGCGCAATACTTCCGCGCCATCCAGATCGCTCACATGCCAGTCGAGGATGAGCATGTCGCAACTGTCCTTGCGCAATTGCCCCAGCATTTCCTTGCCACTCTGAAACTCGTGGCAAGCGTGGCCGGCGGCGGTGAGCACCTGGCAGATCAGTTCTGCCTGACTATGATCGCTATCGAGTACGGCAATTCGCATAATGGGCTGGAATGTGTAGCAACAAACAGACGGTCCGCTCTGCTTATCGTAATGTTAAGGAATGCTCAAGTGAAATATAACAGAGATTGCAACTGTGTCCAGTGAAATCAGCAGCCACATTCTTTACGTTACACTTGTTCATCTATCCCTACTAGTGGAGAAATGCGCATGGCAGACAAGAGCAGCACCGATTGGACCCTGATACCGGCCAGTCGTGCCGAAATCGAGCAAGTGCGCGAGCGTTGCCGGCGCCTGGTGCAGCGGCGTGCCATGATGTCGGCGGGCGCCTCGGCCATCCCCATTCCCGGCATCGACCTGATGTCGGATGTCGGGCTGTTTTCCATGCTGATCAATGATATCAACCACGAATTCGGCCTCACGCCCGAACAGATCGAGCGCCTCAACCCGCAGTTCAAAATGATGGCCTACCGCGCGGCAGTGGGCATGGGAGGCATGCTGGTAGGGAAGCTGGTATCGCGCGAACTGATCCTCCACCTGCTCAAGCGCAGTGGCGTCAAGATTGCCACCAAGCAGGTGGCGCGCTTCGTGCCGTTTGCCGGCCAGGCGGTGGCGGCAGCCATCGGCTACGCCGTGTTCCGCCAGATCGGCAACCAGCACGTGAATGCCTGCGCCGCGGTGGCGCAGGAATTGCTTGCGGTGAGGCCGGATTAGACCGGATCAGGCTTTACGCGTCCGGCAGCACGACGTTGACGTCGAGCACCTCCAGGTTGCCCTGGCGGTCCAGCGAGATCTTGATGTCGTCGGCATTGACCTTGGTGTACTTGGAAATGACGGCGATCAATTCCTTGTGCAGGGCGGGCAGGAAGTCCGGACCACCGCGGCCGCTGCGTTCGCGGGCGATGATGATCTGCAGGCGTTCCTTGGCTGCGGTGGCCGTCTTCGGCTTGGGGGGGAACAGGAAAGAAAGCAAGGCCATATCACTTCGCCCCAAAAATGCGCTGGAGTAATCCAGGCTTTTCATAGTTGGTAAAGCGCAACTCGACATCTTCGCCGAGGAAACGCGAGACCACGTCTTCATAGGCTTGCGCCACGTCCGTCCCCTTGAAATGGATGGCGGGATTGCCCTGGTTCGAGGCGGCCAGCACTTGTTCCGATTCCGGAATGATGCCCACCAGCGGGATGCGCAGGATTTCCTGCACGTCCTGGTAGGACAGCATTTCATCCGATTCCACGCGTTTTGGCGAGTAGCGGGTAATCAGCAAATGTTCCTTGACCGGCTCGCCGCCCGTCTGCGCGCGGCGCGACTTGGCTTGCAGGATGCCCAGGATGCGGTCCGAATCGCGCACCGATGACACTTCCGGGTTGGTGACGATGATGGCTTCGTCGGCAAACGTCAGCGCCATCAGCGCGCCATGCTCGATACCGGCCGGCGAATCGCAGATGATGAACTCGAAGCCCATGTTGATCAGGTCGTTCAACACGCGTTCCACGCCTTCTTCCGACAGGGCATCCTTGTCGCGCGTTTGCGAGGCGGGCAGGATGAACAGGTTGTCGCAGTGCTTGTCCTTGATCAAGGCCTGGTTCAGCGTTGCTTCCTTGTTGATCACATTGATCAGGTCGTAGACGACGCGGCGCTCGCAACCCATGATCAGGTCGAGGTTACGCAGGCCCACGTCGAAGTCGAGCACGGCTGTCTTGTGGCCGCGCATGGCCAGGCCAGTGGAAAAACTGGCGCTAGAGGTCGTCTTGCCGACACCGCCCTTGCCGGACGTCACAACAATAATTCTTGCCACAAATAATCCTTTTCAGATATCTCTTGAATTGTGCAGCTTAAGAGCGGTTCACGGGAGTGACCGGATTGACAGAGTGTATATCGATTCTGTCTCCAGCCAAACGAATTTGCGCGGGTCCGCGCGCCATTTCTGCGGGGAAACCATCCTCGAACGTGCGGTATACGCCGGCGATCGAGACCAGTTCCGGTTCCATGGCCAGCGCAAAGATGCGCGCCTGGGCATTGCCCGAGGCGCCGGCCAGCGCGCGGCCATACAGCGAGGAATACACGTGGATGCTGCCGTCGGCGATGATTTCGGCGCCATTGTTGACGACAGCCGTGATGATCAGGTCGCAGCCGCGCGCGTAAATGCGCTGGCCGGCCCGCACGGGCGTGTCGATCACCATCACTTGCGCTTCGGCTCCCGCCTGGGCGGCCGCCGTGGCGCTATCCTTCGGGCCATCCTTGGGTGGCGCATCGTCGCGCGTCTTGCCGCTGTCGAGGCTCAAGCCTTGCGCCAGGATGGCGTCATGCATCTCGGCCGGCGCATTGCGCACGGCCACGGCATTCAAGCGGTATTTTTTCAGCAGGGCCACGAGGGCGGCCCAGTCGATGGGCATGCTGCCGGGCGGCAAGGCAGCCACGTCCAGCACGGCCAGGTCGTCCTCGAAAAAGTCCGCCACGCCCCCCGTCATGTCGCGCAAGGCGGCATCGAGTGCCTGCGTATCGGCGCTATGCATAATGGCGGAGACAGCAACGACGGTGGAAATCTTGATTTCGATAGGCTTCTGCGACGGGCTTTTGGACATAAACATTTATCAAAGTGAAACTGCGGCAGGCCAACTGTTCCGTACGGCAACAATGGGGAGCAGTAAATTTCTTGCATTCTACTGCAAAAAAATCACCGTCAGGGACCTGGAGTGTGCTATTCCGCAGGGCAACAGTGACTTCTTGTCAAAAAACAAGGGCGGCGCCCCGGAAAACCGGTGCACCGCCCCGCAAGCAGCCGGACATGCGCCCTGACGGCGCTGTCCTGGATCAAGCCGCGCGCATCTGCTGTGCCGCCGCGACCATATTGCGCAACGCCGTTTCCGTTTCCGCCCAGCCCCGCGTCTTCAAGCCGCAGTCCGGGTTCACCCATAAGTTGGCCGATGGAATCACGGTGCTGGCTTTTTTCAGCAATTTCACCATGTCGGGCGTCGAGGGGATGCGCGGCGAGTGGATGTCGTACACGCCGGGGCCGATTTCGTTCGGATACTGGAACCGGCCAAAGCCCGTCAGCAGTTCCATGTCCGAGCGGCTCGTTTCTATCGTGATCACATCGGCGTCCATGGCGGCGATGTGCGGCAGGATGTCATTGAACTCCGCATAGCACATGTGCGTGTGGATCTGCGTCGTGTCCTTGACCACGGAAGCGGCGATGCGGAAGGTGCGCGTGGCCCAGTTCAGATAGGCATCCCACTGGCCGCGGCGCAGCGGCAAGCCTTCGCGGATGGCCGGCTCGTCGATCTGGATGATGCCGATGCCGGCCGTTTCCAGGTCCAAGACTTCATCGCGGATGGCCAGGGCCAGCTGCAGCGCCGTGCTGGCGCGCGGCTGGTCGTCGCGCACGAACGACCATTGCAGGATCGTGACGGGGCCCGTCAGCATGCCCTTCATGGGTTTATTCGTCAGGCTTTGCGCGTGCACCGTCCAGGCCACCGTCATGGCGGCCGGGCGCTGCACGTCGCCGTAGATGATGGGCGGCTTGACGCAGCGCGAGCCGTACGATTGCACCCAGCCCAGGCGCGTGAAGATGAACCCGTCCAATTGTTCGCCGAAGTATTCGACCATGTCGTTGCGTTCCGCCTCGCCATGCACCAGCACGTCCAGGCCCAGCGCTTCCTGGCGCTCCACGGCGTGGGCGATTTCGGCGCGCATCTGGTTTTCATACTCGGCGCTGGCCAGTTCGCCCCGTTTATGGCGGGCGCGGGCGGCGCGGATGGCCGCCGTCTGCGGGAAGGAGCCGATGGTCGTCGTCGGGAAGTCGGGCAAGCGCAGGCGTGCGCGCTGCACGCTCTGGCGCTGCGGGAAGCTGGAATCGCGGCGGTCCACGCTGGGCGTGAGCGCTTGCAGGCGCTGCGTGACCGATGCACGGTGGACGCGGGGGCTGGCGCGCCGCCCTGCGATGGCCAGACGAGACATTGCCAGCGCGTCGTCGTCGGAATGGCCGGCCAGCGCGTCCTTCAGCAGCGAAATTTCCGTCAGTTTCTCCGTGGCAAACGCCAGCCAGGTCCGGATTTCGCCATCGAGATCTGTTTCGGCTTCCAGGCTGAACGGTGCGTGCAGCAGCGAGCATGAGGGCGCCAGCCACAGGTGGCCGTTGCGCTTGGCCGCCAGCGGCTGCAGCACGGCGAGGGCTGCGTCGAGGTCGGTGCGCCAGATATTGCGTCCGTCGACGATGCCGATCGACAAGACTTTATGCGCGGGCAGCCAGTCGGTCACGCTGATCAGCTCGTGCGGCGCGCGGATGCCATCCACGTGCAGGCCGGCCACGGGCAGGCGGCAGGTCAGGCTGAGGTTTTCTTCCAACGGCGAGAAATACGTGGCCAGCAGGATATTCACGCCCACCTGGTTCAGCTGCCAGTACGTGCTTTCGAAGGCGCTGCGCCAGGTGTTGGGCAAGTCCAGGCCCAGGATCGGTTCATCGAGCTGCACCCAGCTCACGCCTTGCTGCTTGAGGCGGTCGAGCAGGGCGCCGTAGACGGGCAGCAATTGTTCCAGCAGGGCCAGACGGTCGAAGCCCGGCGTCTTTTCCTTGCCCAGCCAGAGGAATGTGAGGGGGCCGATCAGGGCCGCCTTGACCTGGTGGCCCAGCGCCTGCGCTTCGGCCACTTCCGCCAGCAGGCGCTCGCAGGCCAGCGAAAATTGGGTCTGCGGCGACAATTCGGGCACCAGGTAATGGTAGTTGGTGTCAAACCACTTGGTCATTTCCAGCGCGTGGTTGCCGGCGGCGTGTTCATGCTGCTCATGGCCGTTGGTGTGGCCGTGGCTGCAAGCGGCGTGTTCGGCATGGTTGTCGTTGCCGCGCGCCATCGTGAAATAGCGCGACAGGGGCGACTGCTCTGGCGCGAAATTGAAACGCGCCGGTTCGCAGCCCAGCAGCTGGATATGGTTGGCCACCTGGTCGTACAGGGCGAAGTCGCCCACGGTAACGTAGGCCAGCCCGGCGTCGCGTTGCAGCGCCCAGTGGCGCGCCCGCAGTTGCTGGCCCGTGGCTTCCAGGGCGGCCTCGGACACCTCGCCACGCCAGTGGCTTTCCAGCGCCAATTTCAGTTCACGCGCGGCGCCGATACGGGGAAAGCCAAGGATGTGGGTACGAATGGTCATGATGTCATCGAGATTTAATGTGAATGCGCTAGAGTGTGCGGCAACTTGGTCTATAATCAAAACGAAACCTTTTGACGAATAACATGAAAATAATTCACGCACATCACCCATTTTCCCGATGCTAGAAATCCGTCACCTGCGCACCCTGAGTGCCTTGCGTTCCTCCGGCAGCCTGGTGCGCGCTGCGCAGCTGCTCAATTTGACCCAGTCGGCCCTGTCGCACCAGATCCGTTTGCTGGAAGAGCGCTACAAGGCGCCCTTGTTCGAGCGCAAGTCGATGCCGATCGCCTTTACGGCCACGGGCAGCCGGCTGCTGGAGCTGGCCGACAAGCTGCTGCCCGAGATCGAGTTGGCCGAGCGCGACGTGGCGCGCCTGTCGCAGGGCGACAAGGGGCAGCTGCGCGTGGCGCTCGAATGCCATACCTGCTTCGACTGGCTGATGCCCGTGATGGATGCGTTCCGCCAGCGCTGGCCTGAGGTGGAAATCGACCTGGTGTCGGGCTTTCACAGCGAACCGGCGGAGCTGCTGCGCTCGGGCGAGGCCGATCTGGTGATCGGCTCGCCGTATGGCCCCGATTTCACCGTGTTTCCCTTGTTCCGCTTTGAAATGCTGGTGGTGATGGCGCAGAAGCACCGGCTGCAGGCGCAGCGCCGGCTGGTGGCGGCCGACTTTACGGGCGAGACCCTGATCACCTATCCCGTGCCGGAAGAGCGCATCGATCTGATCCGCGAAGTGCTGCGGCCCGCCGGCATCCAGTTTGAACGCCGCACGGCCGAGCTGACGGTGGCCGTGCTGCAGCTGGTGGCGAGCCGGCGCGGCATCGCCGCCTTGCCGAACTGGGCCATCAAGAACTACGTCGATTACGATTATGTGGTGGCGCGCCCGGTGGGTGAGCACGGCTTGTGGAGCGATTTGTACGTGTCCGTGCCGGAGCCGTTGCAGGATAAGGCGTATGTGCGCGATTTCGTCAGCGTGATACGCGAACAGTGCGCGGCCTCGCTCGACGGTATCAAGTTGTTGTCCTGATCAACGTTGACTTGGAAACAAACCAACAGGAAAGCTTGATAAATATCAAGGTTTAGCAATGAACCACCGCTTACAGTTGAGCACTGTGCGGCGCAACATGGCGCCGCCTACTCTTTGGAGAGGAACGATATGTTTTCATTTTCGGAACAATGGGCACGCGCCGGCAAGGCCGTGGTGGAAGCACAGTTGAGCAGTGCGCAAGCGTATCTCCAGGCTGCGGTCGACAGCGGTGCCAGCGTGCTCGATTGGCAGATCGATGCGGGCCGTGCGGCGCTGGCGGCCGCTACGGTGGCGGGCAATCAGCTGCTGTCCGTGAAGGATACGCAAGCGCTGCTGCAACTGTCGCGCACGCAGTCGCAACTGGCCATCGAACGCATCGGTGCATATGGCCGCCAGGCAAAGGATGTTGCTCAAGAAACCCATGAGAAATTCGACACTGTGACAAAGGGTGAGTTTGCTGCATCGCGTCAAAAATTTGGCGAGCTGTTGCAGGTGGTAAAGCAAACGCCCGTGCCCCTGATTATTCCCTTCAATAATTTTCTAAAAACCACTTTCGGCGGCGCCGATGAAGGGTATGATAAAAATAAAAACACGCGTCCCGTTCGTCAAACGTAGGCGCGTTGCGGCCCGGCAGCGGCTATCCGCCGCGCCGGGCCGCCTGCCGCCATCGCAGGGTAGACTGCCATCGCTGCCGTCTGCGGTGCGGTGCTGGAACTGTGGCGCATGCCACGCTAGAATGAAACACAGCTTGCTGTGTCTTCCCGAATTCGGATTCATTGGATTCTATTAACACCTTGACCTTGACCTTGGCCTTCGTGGCCTGCATATCGGAGAAATAAATGGATGATGTCGTAATCGTGGCCGCCGGCCGTACCGCAGTCGGAAAATTCGGTGGCAGTCTGGCCAAGATTCCTGCGTCCGAACTGGGCGCGCACGTAATCAAGGGCTTGCTGGCACAAACCGGCATCGACCCGAACCTGATCGGCGAAGCGATCCTGGGTCAGGTGCTGACGGCTGCCGTCGGCCAGAACGCCGCGCGCCAGGCTGTCATCAAGGCAGGCCTGCCCAGCTCCATCCCGGCATTCACCATCAACAAGGTATGCGGCAGCGGCCTGAAGGCTACGCATCTGGCGGCGCAAGCGATCAAGTGCGGCGACGCCAACATCATCATCGCCGGCGGCCAGGAAAACATGAGCGCATCGCCGCACGCCATGAACGGCTCGCGCGACGGTTTCCGCATGGGCGACTTCAAGATGATCGACACCATGATCGTCGACGGCCTGTGGGACGTGTACAACCAGTACCACATGGGCATCACGGCGGAAAACGTCGCCAAGAAATACGAAGTGACGCGCGCCGAGCAGGATGAATTCGCGCTGCAGTCGCAATTGAAGGCGGAAGCGGCGCAAAAGGCGGGCAAGTTCAAGGATGAAATCCTGCCGCTGGAAATCGCCAACAAAAAAGGCACCGTGGTCTTCGACAGCGACGAATACATCAAGCCCGGTTCGACCCTGGAATCGCTGACCGGCCTGCGCCCCGCGTTCGCCAAGGACGGCACCGTCACGGCCGGCAACGCCTCGGGCCTGAACGATGGCGCCGCCGCCGTCATCATGATGTCCGCTTCGCAAGCGAAGGAACTGGGCTTGAAGCCGCTGGCGCGCATCAAGGCTTACGCCTCGTCGGGCCTGGACCCGGCCGTCATGGGCATGGGCCCTGTCTCCGCCTCGCGTTTGTGCCTGAAAAAAGCCGGCTGGACGCATGAAGAGCTGGACTTGATGGAAATCAACGAAGCGTTTGCCGCGCAAGCGATTGCCGTCAACAAGGAAATGGGTTGGGATACCAGCAAGATCAACGTGAACGGCGGCGCGATTGCCATCGGCCACCCGATCGGCGCCTCCGGCGCGCGCATCCTGGTCACCCTGATCCACGAAATGATCCGCCGCGACGCCAAGAAAGGCTTGGCCGCATTGTGCATCGGCGGCGGCATGGGCGTCGCCCTGGCGATTGAGCGGGACTAATCGCTAGCGCCGAACCCGGGCTGTCGCGCGCAGTGCGTGACAGCGGGGTTCGCTGCGGTTCACCGCCGTCACGCGGCAGTTTTGGATAACTTCCATTAAATAATTAACTTTTTAGCAGCAGAACGACACTGAGGGGATGAAAATGGCAAGAGTTGCATTGGTAACTGGTGGCATGGGTGGTCTGGGCGAAGCAGTCTGTTTCAAGCTGGCGGCGCTCGGCTATCGCGTGGTCACGACCTATTCTCCAGGCAATCCGAAGGTCGCGGAATGGCTGGCGACGACCAAGGACATGGGCTATGACTTCAAGGCGTATCCGTGCGACGTGGCCGACTACGATTCGGCGGCTGCCTGTGTGGCTGCCGTGGAAGCGGAAATCGGTCCTGTCGACGTGCTGGTGAATAACGCCGGCATCACGCGCGACATGACGTTCAAGAAGATGGACAAGCCGAACTGGGATGCCGTGATGAGCACCAACCTCGATTCCGTCTTCAACATGACCAAGCCCGTCTGCGACGGCATGGTGGAACGCGGCTGGGGCCGCATCATCAATATTTCGTCCGTGAATGGTCAGAAGGGCGCTTTCGGCCAGACCAACTATTCGGCCGCGAAAGCCGGCATGCACGGTTTCACCAAGTCGCTGGCGCTGGAAGTGGCGCGCAAGAACGTCACCGTCAATACCATTTCGCCAGGCTACATCGGCACCAAGATGGTCATGGCGATTCCGCAGGAAGTGCTCGACAGCAAAATCATCCCGCAAATTCCGATGGCGCGCCTGGGCAAGCCGGAAGAAGTGGCTGGCCTGGTAGCCTACCTGGCTTCCGATGAGGCAGCGTTCGTCACGGGCGCGAATATCTCGATCAACGGCGGCCAGCACATGTCGTAATCGGTATTGAGGTACAACAGAGAGACAGCTGCGGCTGTCTTTTTTTATACTGGCAAGCAAAACAGGCGGGGTGCATGCTTTGCCTTAGAATCAGCATTTCTCCACGGCATTATCCCCATGACCCTCTTTCCTGCCTTGCGTCGCGCCAGCGTGGCCGCCATCCTTTTCCTGGGCGCCAGCGCGGCCCAGGCCAGCGTCGCGTTCCACGTCACTGTGATTACCGAGCGCGTCAACAAGCCCGGCGTGAACACCAGCCTGCCCGCGCGCGATACGCAGGACAGCGATGTCGTGCTGGGCCCGCATTACCTGAGCGTGCGTGAGGGCAAGAGCTTGTCCGTGCTCGATTTTGCCACGCGCCGTCGCTACATGATCAATACGGCGGCGTCCACCTACGACACGTATTCGCTGTTCGACGTGGCGGGCTTTCGGCATATCGAGATCGGGCACCGCAAGGGTATGGCTGGCGCGCTCCAGGCTGGCGGCCTGCAGGCCCACGTCACGCCGCGCGTGTATGAGGAGCAATCGCTGTCCGTGCCGGCGGCAAGGCGGCGCGGCGCACTGGCGCCGCAGGTGCTCGACGGCGCCGTGCTGTGGTCGCTCGACGAGCAGCCGCTGCTGCGCCTGGGGATTGCTGGCAGCCCCGCCAGCGGCGACGATGCCGCGGCGTTTGCCCAGTACTTGCGCTACACCTGGGGCGGCCATCCGCTGGTGCTGAAGATGCTGGCCGATGGCAAGCGCATTCCCGCCGACTTCACCTTGCACTACCAGGAAGTGGGCGGCAAGGTCACGCGCCATTTCCGCATCAACCGGCTTGTCATGGACGCGCCTGCCACGTATTCCCTGGCCGCGTACCGGCCACGTCCGCTGGCGGCCGATGCGTCCCCACTCGACAGAGTGCTGGCGCAGGCGGCGCTGTTGCCGCCGCTGGGAGCCCAGGCGCATCCGGCACTGCGGGCCGAAGCGGAACGCCTGTTTGCGGCAGAGAAGCCCTTCGAGGCTTTTTTGAGCATGCTGGAAGACCATTTTTCCACGGGCGCGCTGGTCGACAAACTCACGCCCCAGCAGCAAATGGCCATGCAGGAGTGCGAGCCCATCCATGACTTGACGCGGGGCCTGCTGGTCAAGGACCAGGCCGGCATCGCGGCCGCGCTGGTGACGGTGCAGGAGTTAAGGACGCAAGCGGGGCGGGATCAGCCCGTATTGGCCTTGTTCGAAGGGAATTTGCGCGCCAAGCTGGGGCAATGGCCGGAAGCGACTGCGCTGTATCTGCAAGTGCTGCAGGCAAAACCGCAGATGGCGGCCGTGTACCAGGACCTGGGTGACGCCTTGCTGGCACAATTTGATGCGCCGAACGCCTGGCGCAGCTGGGATGCGGGCCGGGCCATGGCGTCGTCGCTGCGGCAATTTCGCAAGGTCAACAATCTTGAGCGCGACCTGCTGAGTGACTATCCCGCCTTCTTTACCGATGGCGCGCCGGTTCAGCCGAAAGTTCAGCCCAGCACCAGCCGTCCGGCCAGCAGCACGAAGACGGAAGGCAGCACGAACTTGCCGTAAGGCGAAGGTTTGCCGCGCAGGCGGCGCGCCAGGCGCGCGGCCAGCACGGCGTACACGGCGTCGAACAGCAGGCCCACCAGCACCAGGACGGCGCCCAGGCGCAGGTATTGCATGCCGACGCTGTCGCTGCCGGTGACGAATTGCGGCAGGAACATGCTGCAAAACAGCAGTGCCTTCGGATTGAGCAGATTGGTCAGGAAGCCGCGCACCAGACTGGCGCGGGGGCTGTGCGCCGTAGCGGGGGCGGCTTCTTCCTGTGCCGTTTTTTTCGACAGGGCCGACTGCAGCAAGCGCAGCGCCAGGTACAACAGATACGCGGCACCCGCCCATTTGACCCACTGCAGGGCTTGCGGATGCGTCACCATCAGCGCCGCCAGGCCCGCGCCCGACAGCGCCACGTGCACCGCGCGCGCACCGGCGATGCCCAGGGCCGTCACCAGCGCCGTGGCCACGCCGCGCGCGGCGCCTGTCGCCAGCACCAGCGCCATGTCGGGACCCGGTAATAAAAAGGCGCCGGCCAGTGCCAGCAGGTACATCAGGAAGGTAGAATCGGACATGCAGTCAGTCGAAAAGAAAACGGGAGCAGGCGCACGGTGCAGCCTGCTCGCCGGGCCCCATTATGTTCTTGCTGTGATGAAATGTGCTTGCTTTTCCTGCCCTGCATGCCCTAGTATTCGGGTAGATTCCACTCCTATAAAAACAAAAAATAGATGAAAATTTCAGAAGTTAGCCTCGATGCCACCGATTTGCAGATACTCAGGCTGTTGCAGGATGAAGGACGGCTGTCCAACGCGCGCCTGGCCGAGCGCTTGAAGCTCAGCGAAACCCCCGTCTGGCGCCGCTTGCGCCGCCTGGAAGAAGAAGGTTTCATCACCGGCTACCAGGCTTTGCTCAATCGCAAGAAGCTGGGCATCGGCCTGGTGGCGTTTGTACGGGTCGTGTTTGCCAACCATGGCGGCGAGCAGCCCTCGCAGTTCGAGCAAGCCATCGCCACGATTCCCGAGATATTGTCGTGCCACAATGTGGCGGGCGAAGCCGATTATTTCCTGCAAGTAGTGGCGCGCGACCTGGAAGCGTATGGCGAATTCGTTTCGACCGTGCTGCGCCGCCTGCCCGGCGTGGCGGAAATCCAGTCCAGCCTGTCGATGCGCGAAATCAAGTCGTCGAACCGCCTGCCCTTGCCGCTGGCCTGAGGCGCCGGGGGCGCACTATCGCACTATAATTGGGTCTTTGCCAGGCATCCGCCGCCTGGTTTTCAGACCGTCTACGAGGACCGCCATGCCCGATTCCCTGTCGCCCCTGTTTCCCGTCCTGTCGCCGAACCGGCACGGCATGCTGGCGGTCGATGACATCCACACCATTTACTGGGAAGAGTGTGGCAATCCCGATGGCATTCCCGTGCTGTTCCTGCATGGCGGCCCCGGCGCGGGCCTGTCGCCGCAGCACCGCCGCTTCTTCGATCCGCAACGCTACCGCGTGATCCTGTTCGACCAGCGCGGTGCGGGCAAGTCCACGCCGCTGGGCGAATGGCGCAACAACACGACGCAGCTGCTGATCGACGATATCGAAGTGCTGCGCGCCCAGTTCGGCATCGCCCAATGGCTGGTGTTTGGCGGCTCCTGGGGCTCGACCCTGGCGCTGGCGTATGGCCAGGCGCATCCCGAAGCTTGCCTCGGTTTCGTGCTGCGTGGCATTTTCCTCTGCACGCAGGCGGAGATCGACTGGTTCATCGACGGCGTGCGCTGGTTTTATCCGGAACTGTACGAAGAATTTGCCGCCCCCATTCCGCCAGAGGAACGGGGCGACCTGCTGGCCGCCTATGTGCAACGCATCCTCAGCAGCGACCCCGCCGTGTACTGGCCCGCCGCGCGCGCCTGGAGCCGCTTCGAGGGGCGCCGCGTGTACCTGATGCCGCAGCCGGAAGATGCGCCGAACGATGCGCTGGACCTGGGCGTAGGCCGGCTCGAATCGCATTACATGGCCAATCTCGGTTTCTTCGAGGAAGACCAGCTGATCCGCAACATGGGGCGCATCGCGCATTTGCCGGCCGTCATCGTGCAGGGACGCTACGACGCCATTTGCCCACCGCTGTCGGCCTACCGCCTGCACAAGGCCTGGCCCGGCGCGCAGCTGGACATGATCCCGGACGCGGGCCATGGCGCGCTCGAGCACGGCATCGCTTCGGCGCTGGTGCGCGCCACCGAACGCTTCGCCCCGGGGCGCGGCTTCGCATGACGGCAGGGTCTGCCTGGCGGCAAAGCGGCCTGCCGGCGTGCGCCACCTGCTACACTAGCGCCTGTGCCGCCGCCTTCCGCGGGCGGCAGTGCGACCTTACCTTTTTTTACCCATGAACATACAGATCGGCGACATCGGCCATATCATCCAGCTGGCGATTGCGCCGGTCTTCCTGCTGACAGGTATTGGCACCATGCTGGTCGTGCTGACCAACCGCCTGGGCCGCATCATCGACCGCACGCGCGTGCTGGAAGACCGGCTCGACATCGGCTACAACGATTTCTACATGGATGAGTTAGATACGCTCTATACGCGTACCCATTTGATCAATTATTCGATCTCCCTGAGCACGGCGTGCGGTTTCTTTGTCTGCATCATCATCGCCATGCTGTTTCTGGGCGATATTATGAACCTGACGCTGGATAAATACATCGCCGTGTTCTTCGTGCTGGCCGTGATCTGCCTGATCGGTTGTTTCACCTATCTGCTGCGCGAGATTTACCTGGCCGCCACCGCCCAGCGCATCCGGCGCCATATCCGCCCACCCCGCTAGGCGGGCCGCGCCGGTTTTACCTTCCATATTAAGAACGAGTCAAGCATGCACGATTACAAACGCCCCCCCACCCTGCACCGCTACGGCCAGCGCAGCGAGCTCGAATTGGCCTTGAGCCTGGGTCAGTTCCGCCTGGAGCCGGCGGGCAATTGCCTGACCCTCAGTTTTTCGCAAGTGTGGGACAAGCAACTGTTCGACCTGTTCGCCCCGGCCGACGCCTGTTTGATCATCCACAATACGGAAGAATTCGGCGAACGCCTGCACCGCGCCGTGCAGCGCACCTTGCCCAGCTGGGCCGGCATCGACGGCATCGTCGAATATGGCCAGCGCGCGGCCCTGGGCGCCGCCTTCACCAAGACGCGCGCCGAAGCGCCCGAGCAGGAATGGCTGTTCGCCTGGCGCTCGATGCAGCCGCAGGCCAGTTTGAACCCCGTCACGGTAAAACTGGGCAGCCTGGAAAATTTCGCGGAGCTGCGCGACCGCGATACGTATTTAGCCTGATTTATCAGGATTTATCGGCATGCTGGCTGTCGATGCGGGCCAGCACGGCCGCCATCATGCGCTCGATATCGCCGCGTATCATGGTCGTGCCCAGCATGCCGGGCACATAGAAGCCCGGCATCAGCCGGCTGCTGAAGACGATGCGCGTGCCGCCCGTCTCGGGGATGGGATACAAATTCCAGCGCGATTCGTAATGCCGCATGTCGCCCGAAATGAGGGCGATGTCGATGGCCGTGAACGGCGTTTCCGTGGCCCGCACCACCAGGTGGATGGCGTGGTTCATGAACAGGAAGCGCGCCATGCCCTGCTGCTCGATGATGACTTCATTGCCGTTGCGCGACAGCACGCGGCAGGAACTGAGGTCGGGCACGAATTCGCTCATGCGCTCGTAGGTGGTCAGCGTCTTCCAGACGGACGCCAGCGGCGCCTGCACGCTGCCGCTGGCATCGACTTCATACATGCGTTGCCCGTCGACCTCGATGCGCTTGACGTCGACCTTCAACCTGTCCAGGCGCAGCACCTGCATCTGCGCTTGTGCTGCCGCCGGGGTGGCAACGGTGCACAGCATCAGCAGGCAGAGGAAGAGGCGCGTCATGCTACCTAGCCTACGGGAAACTTGCGCCCGGCACAAGCTGTACCCATCGCCGGCGAGTGCGCCGGGCGATTTAGAACTCCCGGTCTAGAGAAATACGCTGCGGCGGCCAGCAATGCTTGTTACCGTACGGCCTGCATACCATCTTCTATCGGACCGACCATGACTGCCTATCCCCATTTGCTGGCCCCGCTCGACCTGGGCTTCACCACCTTGCGCAACCGCGTCATCATGGGGTCCATGCACACGGGCCTGGAAGACCGTTTTTATCATTATGGCAAGCTGGCCGCGTTTTACCGCGAACGGGCACGCGGCGGCGTGGGGTTGATCGTCACGGGCGGCATCTCGCCGAACCGCCAGGGCTGGCTGCTGCCGTTCGGCGGCACCTTGAATTTCCTCGGCGACGTGCCCAACCATCGCAAGGTGACGCGCGCCGTGCACGAGGAGGGCGGCAAGATCGTCATGCAGATCCTGCATGCGGGCCGCTACGGCTACCAGCCCTTCGTCGTCTCGGCGTCGGCAAAAAAATCGCCGATTTCGCCCTTCCGCCCCCGTCCCTTGAGCGAACGGGGCATCGAGCGCACCATCTGCGACTACGTGCGCTGCGCGCGCCTGGCGCAAAAGGCGGGCTACGACGGCATCGAGGTGATGGGCAGCGAAGGATACCTATTGAACCAGTTCCTGTGCGCGCGCACCAACCTGCGCCAGGACCGCTGGGGCGGCAGCATCGAGAACCGCATGCGCCTGCCCGTGGAAATCGTGCGCCGCATCCGCGCCGCCGTCGGCCCCAACTTCATCATCATGTACCGCCACTCGCTGCTCGACCTGGTCGAGGGCGGCAGTACCTGGGACGACGTGGTGACGGTGGCCAGGGCGCTGGAACAGGCGGGCGTGACGATACTCAATACGGGCTTCGGCTGGCATGAAGCGCGCGTGCCCACCATCGTCACCTCGGTGCCGCGCGCCGCCTTTGCCAGCGTGGCGGGTCGGCTGCGCCGCGAAGTGAGCATTCCCGTGGTGGCCTCGAACCGCATCAACATGCCGCACGAAGCCAACGCCATCCTGGAGCGGGGCGACTGCGACCTGGTGTCGATGGCGCGCCCCTTCCTGGCCGACCCTGACTTTGTCGCCAAGGCTGCCTCGGGACGCGCCGACGAAATCAACACCTGCATCGGTTGCAACCAGGCGTGCCTGGACCACACCTTTGCCAACAAGCGCGCCAGCTGCCTGGTCAACCCGCGCGCCTGCCATGAAACGGAACTCGTGTACGCGAAAAAAGCCGTGCCGCGCAAGGTAGCCGTCGTCGGCGCCGGTCCGGCCGGCCTGTCGGCCGCCACCGTGGCCGCCGAATGCGGGCACGAAGTGACCCTGTTCGACAGCGGCGACAGCGTCGGCGGCCAGTTCAAGGTGGCCATGCAGATACCCGGCAAGGAAGAATTTACAGAAACCATCCGTTATTTTGCCCGCCGGCTGGCGCTGCTGGAGGTCAAGCTGCGCCTGGGCCAGCGCGTCACGCGCGAGCAATTGCTGGCTGGCGGCTATGACGACGTTATCATCGCCACCGGCATCAAGGTGCGCCTGCCGGCCATTCCCGGTATCGAGCATCCGAAAGTGCTGTCGTATCTGGACGTGCTGCAAGCCAAGAAGCCTGTCGGCGCGCGCGTGGCCATCATTGGCGCGGGCGGCATCGGTTTCGACGTGGGCGAGTATTTGCTGCACGACCCGGCGCACCCGCTGCCGCAAGCCGTGGCGACCTGGGCGGGCGAGTGGGGCGTGGATTTGGACGCGGCGACCGGTGGCGGCCTGGTGCCGCCCGTGGCATCCACCCCGGTGAGGCAAATCTTCCTGTTGCAGCGCAAGACCTCGAAAGTGGGCGCGGGACTGGGCAAGACCTCGGGCTGGGTGCATCGGGCGGCGCTGGCGAGAAACGGCGTGGCCATGCTGGCCGGCGTGACCTACGACAAGATCGACGGGCAAGGCTTGCACATCACCGTGGGCGGCGAGCAGCGCCTGCTGGCGGTGGACAACGTGGTCATCTGCGCGGGCCAGGACAGTTTGACGGAACTCATGCCGCCAGCCGACAAGGATGGCAAGCCGCTGGCCACGGGCGGCCCGCGCTTCCATAAGATCGGCGGCGCCGCGCTGGCGGCGGAACTCGATGCCAAGCGGGCCATACGGGAGGGCGCGGAGCTGGCAGCGAGTCTATAAAAAATGGGGCCAGTCCTTTCAGGGGGCTGCGCCCCAATGGGGCGCGTCCCGATCCCGAAGGGACTGACCCCGGAAGCCGGCATCAATGCCCGCCATGCCCCCTCTTCACCGTCTCAAAACTCTGCAGCACGTGCTCGGCCATGCCATTCGCCAGTTCGTGCTCGCCAATAAACACTTTGCCCGCGTTTTCCGCGCGCAGCAATTCCGCCTCTTCCTCGCTGTGCGTGCGCACCACCGTCAGGATGGAGGGGTTCAGCGCGCGCGCCGTCGCTATCATGGCGCGCACGTGGAAGGTGTCCGGTGTGGCAATGACGAGCATGGTGGCGTGCGTGATGTGCGCCTGGATCAGCACGGCCGGTTCGCCCGCGTTACCGGCCACGGCCGGGATGCCCTCCTTGCGCAACTGGTCGACGATGTCGCGGTTTTCCTCGGCCACGACAAAGTGGATGCCCCGTTCCATCAGGGCGGCGGCGATGCGCCGGCCCACGCGCCCATACCCGACCAGCACGACTTGCCCCGACAGCTTTTCCTGCGGCACCGTCATCGGCAACTCAGCCAGCGGGTCCGTGGTGCGCTCGAACTTGCGCGCGAAATCGCTGTTGCCGATCACGCGCAGCAGCGGCTTGGCCAGGCTGAACACCAGCGGGTTGAGGGCGATGGACAGGATGGCGCCGGCCAGAATCAGGCTTTGCCCTTCCTGCGGCATCAGGCCCAGCGACAGGCCCAGGGCGGCCAGGATGAACGAGAATTCACCGATCTGCGCCAGGCTGGCCGAGACGATGATGGCTGTTTTCGGCGGATAGCGCAGGGCCATCACCAGCAAGAAGGCGGCGATCGACTTGCCGAAGATAATGATGGCGCACACGGCCAGCACTTGCAGCGGCTTGTCGATGAGGATATTCGGCTCGAACAGCATGCCGACGGAAACGAAGAACAGCACGGCGAAGGCGTCGCGCAGGGGCAGCGACTCTTCCGCGGCGCGATGACTGAGTTCGGATTCGCGCAGCACCATGCCGGCGAAGAAGGCGCCCAGCGCGAACGACACGCCGAACAGCTTGGTCGAAGCGTAGGCGATGCCGACGGCGGCGGCGATCACGCACAGGGTAAACAGTTCGCGCGAACCGGTGCGCGCCACTTGCCACAGTATCCACGGGAACAGCTTGCGGCCCACCACCAGCATGAAGACGATGAAGCCGGCCACTTGCCCCAGGGTCACGGCCAGGGTTTGCCACAGGCTGACGGCCTCGGCATCCGGTGCCACTTTACCACCGAGCACACCGGCAAACGCCGGCAGCAGCACCAGCACCAGCACGGTGACCAGGTCTTCCACCACCAGCCAGCCGACGGCGATGCGCCCGTTGAGCGAGTCGAGGATGCCCCGTTCTTCCAGCGCGCGCAGCAGCACCACGGTACTGGCCACGGACAGGGCCAGGCCAAAGATCAGCCCGCCACCGAGGGTCCAGCCCCACCAGTGGGCCAGGCCCATGCCCATCGCCGTGGCGACGCCGATCTGCAGGATGGCGCCGGGCAGCGCGATCTTGCGCACGTCCCACAAATCCTCGATGGAAAAGTGCAGGCCGACACCGAACATCATCAGCATCACCCCGATTTCCGCCAATTGCCCGGCCAGTTCCGCATCCGCCACAAAACCGGGTGTGGCCGGTCCGATGATGATACCGGCGGCCAGATAGCCGACCAATGCCGGCAGTTTCAGGCGCGCGGCGATGAAGCCAAAGATGAGGCCGAACCCGAGGGCGGCGGCGATGGTGGTGATCAGACTGATGTCATGGGGCATGCGTGGTGGGTTCCTTATGGGGGCGTGCGGATGGAAAAAGAGGGTGTTCAGCGATCGAGTATAAACGCAACAAAGCTGCGGCTGGAATGTTCCTGCCGCTTTTTTTACAAAAAATTTACGCACCATCTTCGTCCAGGTGGCCGCGAACGCATGCCATCCACCCGCATCTGCGCCTAATTGAAGCAATCAGGCGCTTCTCCCCCAGGCGCTTACACCTTGCGCACGACCACGCAGCCGATGGAATAGCCGGCGCCGAACGAGCAGATGACGCCCATGGCGCCCGCCGCCATATCATCCTGATAGGTATGGAAGGCGATAATGGAACCGGCCGACGAAGTGTTGGCGTAGGTGTCGAGGATCACGGGCGCCTCGTTGGCTTCCGCGTCGCGGCCCAGGATCAGGCGCGCGATCAGCAAGTTCATGTTCAGGTTGGCCTGGTGCAGCCAGTAGCGGCTCACTTGCGCCACTTCCACGCCGGCCTTGGCCAGGGTTGCCTTGATCATCTCGGCCGCCATCGGGCACACTTCCTTGAAGACCTTGCGGCCTTGCTGGCGGAACAGCTTATCTGCCTTGCCCACGCCGGATTCGTCAAAACGGTTGAGGAAGCCGAAATTGTTGCGGATGGCGTTCGAGAAGCGCGTTTTGAGTTGCGTGCCGATGATCTCGAACTGGTGCTGCGACACGGCCGTGTCCTTGGCTTCGACGATGATGGCGGTGCAGGCGTCGCCGAAAATAAAATGGCTGTCGCGGTCGCGCCAGTTCAGATGGCCGCTGGTGATTTCGGGATTGAGCACGAGCACGGCGCGCGCCTGGCCGCTTTGCACGGCGGCGACAGCTTGCTGGATGCCGAAGGTGGCGGACGAGCACGCCACGTTCATGTCGAAACCATAACCATCGATGCCCAGCGCATCCTGCACTTCCACGGCCATGGCCGGATAGGCGCGCTGCATATTGCTGCACGCTACCAGCACCATATCGATGTCGGCCGGCGCGCGGCCGGCGCGCGCCAGCGCATCGCGCGCGGCGGCGACAGCCATTTCCGCCTGCAAGGACAATTCGTCATCGCCCCGTTCCGCAATGCGCGAGACCATGCGGGCAGGATCGAGGATGCCTTCCTTTTCCATCACGAAGCGCGACTTGATGCCGGACGCCTTTTCGATGAAGGCCACGCTCGACAGGTCCAGCGCCGTCACCTCGCCCGTGGCGATCGCGTCGGCGTGATCGGCATTGAATTTTTCTGCGTAGGCATTGAAGCAGGTGACCAGTTCTTCGTTGGAGATCGAAAATGGCGGCGTGTACAGTCCGGTACCGCTGATGACGACTTGTTTCATGGTTAAACTTTCAAATTTGGCAATCGGCGCGCTGCCGATAAGTGAAGCAAATTTTACACAAACGGACTCGACTGTAGAGAGTTTCGTGTTGCGGAGGAGGGGGAAGTGTGGCGGAAGATTGATTTTTGTCGCTTGGACGGGTGACCGGGGAGCATGGCGCCCCCCGCTGTGCTGTTGGCGCTGCTGCTTACTTCTTCTGTTCTTTCTTGACGTCGGCTTGCACCACCACCGGTTCGGCCTTGGCCAGTTGCACCGGCAAACCTTTCAGGTGGTTCAGCGCCTGATGCAATTGAAAATCATCCTTGCTGCCAAATTCCAGCGGCTTGCGGGTCTTTTCCAGGGCGATGATGCGCAATTGCTCTTCCATCTCGTCGTTGACGGGCGCGGCCTTGGCGCCGTTGGTGGCGCTGCCTTGGTCGCGGTCGTTGCTCAGGTGCTTGGTCAGGTCCGCTTCGCGGATGCGCAAGCCGTTCAAGCCGTCGCCGTCCGCATTTTCATCGACCAGCAAGTCGGGCACGATGCCCTTGGCCTGGATCGAGCGGCCGTTCGGCGTGTAGTAGCGGGCCGTCGTCAGCTTGACGGCCGTGTCGGCGGTCAGCTGGCGAATGGTTTGCACGGAACCCTTGCCGAAGGTTTGCGTGCCGATGATGGTGGCGCGCTTGTAATCCTGCAGGGCGCCGGCAACGATTTCCGAGGCCGAGGCCGAGCCCGTGTTGACCAGCACCACCAGCGGCACTTTTTTGATGGCTGCCGGTAATTTCGCCAGCGCATCGCCTTCCGAGCGGAAGGTATAGTATTCGGCGCGGCCGTAGAATACCTGTTTCGAGTCGGGCAACTGGCCGTTCGTCGAGACGATGGCCGCGTCCTTTGGCAGGAAGGCGGCCGAGACGCCGATGGCGCCCTGCAGCACGCCGCCCGGATCGTTGCGCAGGTCGAGCACCATGCCCTTGATGTGCGGGTCTTGCTGGTACAGGGCCGTGATCTGCGCTGCCATGTCGTCGACGGTCGGTTCCTGGAATTGCGACACGCGCAGCCAGGCGTAGCCCGGTTCGACCATCTTCGCCTTCACGCTTTTTTGATGGATTTCCTCGCGAGTAATGGTGAAGGCCAGCGGCTGCGGTTCATCCTTGCGGGCGATGGTCAGCGACACCTTGGTGCCCGGTTCGCCGCGCATGCGCTTGACGTTATCGTCCAGGCTGACGCCTTTCACGGGCTGGCCATCCAGGCGGGTGATTAAATCGCCGGCCTTGATGCCGGCGCGGTAGGCGGGAGAATCTTCGATGGGTGAGACGATCTTGATGTAGCCGTCTTCGCTGAGGCCAATTTCAATGCCCAGGCCGACGAACTTGCCTTCGGAGCCTTCGCGCAGCTCGGCGTAGGCTTTCTTGTCCAGGTAGGCGGAATGGGGGTCGAGCGAGGCGACCATGCCGGAAATGGCGTCTTCCAGCAGTTTCTTGTCTTCCACCGGCTCGACGTAATCGGACTTGATCAGGCCAAACACATCGGCCAGCTGGCGCAGCTCTTCCAGCGGCAGGGGCGGCTCGACGGTTTTTTGCGCCATGGCCGAAAATTGCAGCGACACGGCGACGCCGGCCACCACGCCCAAGCCGATCAAGCCGGTATTTTTGAGTTTGCCCATCATTGCACCTTTGCAGCTAGCGTGTCTTGCACAAGCGCCAGTCCCCGTGGAGCGGCGCTTTCCTGAAAGTATAGACCTGAATCTCTGCCGGCGTGGGCCGGCCATGGAAAAAGCGTGCCTGGGCCCAGTCTACGCGCGAAAACGGGGCTGTCAGCTTGCCATATGTTGCGGCTTTGTATGCGATGTATAGTTACTCTTGAGGGGAGTAAGCATTTGTAAGAGTCGAAAAAAAGCGTGTGCGGCGGCCCTATAGTGGACTCGCATTCTCGACCCGAAGTGGTTTTGCCTGCGTCTGCGGACGCAGGCTTTTTTTTATCCGGAGCCCCCATGACCTCGTTGACCTTTACCCCTGCCGTGCGCCGCCTCGGCCTGGCCTTGCTGCTGGGCACGACCGCCTTGACCGCCTCGGCCGTGCCGATTGCCGAGATGCGCCTGGAAGACTTGCTGCCGATGGCCCCCGATTTCAGGACGGAATTGAAACTCAATGCGAATCAAACCATCTTGTGGCAACAGGTGGAAGGGAAAAGCCGCCAACTCTTGCGTGAACGCAAGGCGCGCCACGAACGCCTGCAAGCGGGCGTGGCACAGGGCTTGCAGGCGCCCCGGCTGGAGTTGCGCGATTTGCTCGCCGGCCTGGACAATGAAAGCACACAGAGCCTGACCGAAGAAAAGCAGTTGCGCGAGTGGTGGCTGAGCGTCAACGATGCCCTGGACGAGCAGCAGCGCCAGGCGGTGGCCCAGTTCATCGCTGGCCAGATGGCGCGCATAATGAACGCCGCCGCGCCCCGTAGTGAATCGCGCGGCGCGCCCGGTGGCGAACACGGCGGGCGCAAGGGTGGCAAGGGGGGAATGGGTGGCGCGGGCGCCAGCATGACGCTGCCCGGTAACTGAGGGGCAATTCCGGGGCAGTCCCGGGGCAAGGATGGCCAAATGGCATGGTCGCGTGCTACATTCCTGCAGCGCCTGGCGCGGCGGGCTATCCGCCCGCAGCTATCTGCCCGGTCTTTTTGACATGCCCCATAAGGACAATCCGTGAATCGCTATCTCTTAAGCAGTCTGACTCTGACCCTGTTGGCTGCGTTTGCCCATGCCGCCGAACCGGCATCCGCCGCATCCGCCGTGGCAGCACCAACCGTGGCGCCCAGTGTCGCACCTTCCGCGCCTGCCGCCGCTGGCATCGTTTCCGGCATCGATGTGCAGTACATCGACCCTGCCGTCAGAGTGCAGGACGATTTTTTCACCCATTTGAACGGCAAGTGGCTGGCCACGGCCGAGATCCCTGCCGACAAGTCGAGCTGGGGTTCGTTCGCCAAGCTGCGCGATGACACCACGCCACAGTTGCGCGGCATCATCGAAGCCACGCAGCAGGACAAGCACAAGAAGGCCGGTTCCGAAGCGCAGAAAATCGGCGACATGTACGCCAGCTACATGGATGAAGCCAAGCTCGATGCGCTGGGCACGAAGCCGCTGGCAGGCGAACTGAACCGCATCCGCTCGCTGCGCGACAAGAAGGGCGTGCCCGCCCTGATCGCCCACCTGAGCCAGACGGGTGTGTCGACGCCGTACGCCGTGTATGTGGGGCAAGATGCGCGTGCCTCGACGAAATATGCGGCGTATGTGAGTCAGAGCGGCCTGGGCATGCCCGACCGCGATTACTACCTGGAAGCCAAGCAGGCTGGCACCAAAGAAAAATACCAGGCGCACGTGGAAAAAATGCTGGCCATGGCCGGCGACAAGAACGCCGCCGCCCGCGCCAAGGCCGTGGTGGCCCTGGAAACCTCGCTGGCCGAAGTGCAATGGACCAAGGTTGAGAACCGCGACCCCGTCAAACGCTACAACAAGACCGACATTAACAAGCTGAACGAACTGACCCCCGGCTACGACTTGAAGTCCGGCCTGGCGGCCCTGGGCATCGCCAACAAGGTCGATTACGTCATCGTCAACCAGCCGAGCTACCTGGCCGGCTACAACAAGGTGCTGGCTAGCACCGACCTGGACACCCTGAAAGCGTATTTCGAATGGCAGTTGCTGCGCAGCTATGCCAGCTACCTGTCGAAAAACTTCGTCGACGAGAGCTTTGCCTTCTATGGCACGGTGCTGAGCGGCGTGACGGAAAACCAGCCGCGCTGGAAGCGTGGCGTGGGCGCCGTCGAAGGCGTGCTGGGCGAAGCCGTCGGTAAGCTGTATGTCGCGCAATATTTCCCGGCAGAGCGCAAGGCACACATGCAGGAACTGGTGAAAAACGTGCTGGCCGCCTATAAGGACAGCATCGACACCCTGGACTGGATGAGCCCGGAAACCAAGAAGGAAGCGCAAGCCAAGCTGGCCAAGTTCACGCCGAAGATCGCGTATCCGAACAAATGGCGCGATTACACGAAGCTGCAAATCGTCCAGGGTGACCTGGTCGGCAACATGATGCGCGCCGCCAATTTTGGTTCCGCCCGCCAGGTGGCCAAGCTCGGCAAGCCGATCGACCGCGAAGAGTGGGGCATGACGCCGCAAACGGTGAACGCCTATTACAGCTCGACGATGAATGAAATCGTCTTCCCCGCCTCCATCCTGCAGCCGCCGTTCTTTGACGCCAACGCGGACGACGCCGTCAACTATGGCGCCATCGGCGCCGTCATCGGCCATGAAATCAGCCACGGCTTCGACGACAAGGGCAGCCAGTCCGATGGCGACGGCAACCTGCGCGACTGGTGGACTCCGGCCGACCGCAAGAACTTCGCGGCCAAGGCCGACGCGCTGACCAAGCAATACGACGGCTACAGCCCATTGCCTGGCTATAACGTCAACGGCGCGCTGACCCTGGGCGAAAATATCGCCGACAACTCGGGCGTGGCGATTGCGTACAAAGCCTACAAGATTTCGCTGGGCGGCAAGCCGGCGCCCGTGCTCGATGGCTTGACGGGCGACCAGCGTTTCTACATGGGCTTTGGCCAGGTATGGCGCAGCAAGATGCGCGAAGCGCAGCAAATCGTGCAAATCAAGACCGACCCGCATTCGCCGGGCCAGTACCGCGCGAATGGCACCATGGTCAACCAGCCTGGCTTCTATGAAGCGTTTGGCGTGAAACCGGGCGACAAGATGTATGTCGCCCCGGAAAACCGCGTGATCATCTGGTAAGCCCTGTCTTGATGAAAACGTAATCCTGTAGCAACAGAAAAGATCACCTCGCGTGGTCTTTTTTGTATTTCGGACAAAGTTTTTTCTGTCGTTTCGGCCGGTATGCTACAGTCAAAAACCGGGCCAGAAGCCTCGGGCATTCTGACCCTTATATTCCACACAATATAATATTGAGGATTACCGTGAATCGTTATTTGTTAAGTGCATTGACCCTGAGTTTGCTGGCCGGCGTGTCCGGCATGGCTGGCGCCGCTGATTCTGCCAAGAAAGCTGCTGCTCCCGCCACGGCCGTCGCGGCTGCCGCGCTGACGTCCGGCATCGCCGTCGAATACGTCGATCCTGCCGTGCGCGCGCAGGACGATTTGTTCCAGCACCTGAATGGCAAATGGCTGGCGGAAACCGTGATTCCAGCCGACAAGTCGAGCTGGGGCAGCTTTGCCAAGCTGGCCGACGATACGCAAACGCAGCTGCGCGGCATCGTCGAAGGCGCCGCCGCCGACAAGGCCCGTGCGACCGGTTCGAATGCCCAGAAGATCGGTGATTTCTACAATAGTTTCATGGATGAAGCCAAGCTGGAAAGCCTGGGCCTGACGCCCTTGAACGCGGAGCTGGCGAAGATCGCCGCGCTGCAGGACAAGGCGGAATTGCCGGCCGTGATCGCCCACTTCAGCAAGCTGGGTGTGACTTCGCCTTACGACTTCGCCATTCACCAGGACGCCAAGGATTCCACCAAATACGTGGCCGACATCGTGCAAAGCGGCCTGGGCTTGCCTGACCGCGATTACTACCTGGAAGCGGGCAAGGCCGATACGCGCGCCAAATACCAGGCCCACGTGGAGAAAATGCTCAGCTTGTCCGGCGACGCGAATGCTGCCGCGAATGCGAAAGCCATTGTGGCCCTGGAAACGGAATTGGCCAAGGCGCAATGGAGCAATGTGCAGAACCGCGATCCCGTCAAGACCTACAACAAGGTGGAGCTGGCGAAACTGGCCACCGTGGCGCCAGGCTATGACTGGGCCCGCTACCTGAAGGACACGGGCATCGCCGGCAAGGTCAATTACGTGATCGTCAGCCAGCCCAGCTACCTGAAAGGCTTTGCCGAGATCGCCAACAAGACGCCGCTGGACACATGGAAAGCGTACTTCCAGTGGCACTTGCTGCACGCCAATGCCGGCTACCTGCCAAAAGCGTATGTCGATGAAAACTTCGCCTTTTATGGCACCACGCTGACGGGCGTGACGGAAATGCGTCCGCGCTGGAAACGCGGCGTGGGCGCCGTCGAAGGCGCGCTGGGCGAAGCCGTGGGTCAGTTGTACGTGGAGCAATATTTCCCGGCCGAGCGCAAGGTGCGCATGGAAGCGCTGGTCAAAAACCTGATGACGGCCTACCAGCAAAGCATCGACAAGCTCGACTGGATGAGCCCTGTCACCAAGAAACAGGCGCAGATCAAGCTGGCCAAGTTCACCACCAAGATCGGCTACCCGAACAAATGGCGCGATTACTCGGGCCTGACGGTGGCGCCGGACGATTTGATCGGCAACATCCAGCGTTCGCACCTGCTCAACTACAACCGCGAATTGAACAAGCTGGGCCAGCCTATCGACCGCGACGAGTGGGGCATGACGCCACAGACCGTGAACGCCTATTACAATCCTGAGCTGAACGAAATCGTCTTCCCTGCCGCCATCCTGCAAGCGCCGTTCTTCGACGCCAACGCGGACGACGCCGTCAACTATGGCGCCATCGGCGGCGTGATCGGCCATGAAATCAGCCACGGCTTCGACGACCAGGGCGCCCAGTACGATGGCGACGGCAACCTGCGCGACTGGTGGACCAAGGCCGACCATAAAAACTTCGCCAAGAAAACCAAGCAACTGGTGGCGCAGTACAACAGCTTCAGCCCTGTCAAGGACCACTTCGTTAACGGCGAACTGACCCTGGGCGAGAACATCGCCGACAATTCCGGCGTGGCGATTGCCTACAAAGCGTACAAATTGTCGCTGAATGGCAAGAAAGCTCCCGTCATCGACGGTTTCACGGGCGAGCAGCGCTTCTATGCGGGCTTTGCCCAGGTATGGCGCATGAAGATGCGCGAAGCGCAGCAACTGGTCTTGCTGAAAACGGACCCGCACTCGCCAGGCCAGTTCCGCGCCAACGGCACCATGCGCAACCAGCCCGGCTTCTACCAAGCCTTCGACGTGAAACCGGGCGACAAGATGTATCTGCCACCGAAAGACCGCGTCATCATGTGGTAAGACTGCTGTTCAAGGCCTAAGTTGCCAGCCGCCCCGCGCAAGCCGGGCGGCTTTTTTTGGTGCGCCAGGCATGGCGCGACGCGCGCGAGCGCGGCCCGACTGACTGTGGTGGTTAGTTGAGTGACTTGGAGGTGAAAGTCCTCTGCACACCCGGCAAGGGGGAGTGCTAGCTGAACGGCAAGGGTGTTCATCGGCATCATCCGCCTGTTCATGGGGCGCCTGGGTGTACTTAAGAGCAATATCGACGCCCTGTCGGCCGGCGACGCCGACCTGACGCGGCGCCTGCCGGGCGGCGGCGGCAGCGAGTTCAACGATGTGGCCGGCAGCTTCAACGCCTTCATCGAGCGGCTGCAGCAGATGATGCGCGAAATCGGCCGCAGCACCGGCTCCATCGCGCTGGCCTCGCGTGAAATCGCCAGCGGCAACCAGGATCTGTCGGCCCGCACCGAAAGCCAGGCCAGCGCGCTCGAGCAGACCGCCGCGTCGATGGAGGAGTTGACCGGCACCGTCAGGCAGATTGTCAGTAGCGGCCAGGAGGCCAACCGGCTGGCGCTGGACGCCTCGAAGGTGGCGGCGCGGGGCGGCGTGGTGGTGACACAGGTGGTTGAGACGATGGGCGCGATCGAACGTTCATCGAAGAAAATCGCCGACATTATCAGCGTCATCGACGGGATCGCGTTCCAGACCAACATCCTGGCGTTGAACGCGGCCGTCGCGGCGGCCCGGGCCGGCGAGCAAGGCCGCGGCTTTGCCGTGGTGGCATCCGAGGTGCGCAACCTGGCGCACCGCTCGGCCACGGCAGCCAAGGAAATCGGTGCGCTGATCGTGGAATCGGTGCACAACGTTGACGCCGGCACCAAGCTGGTCGACCAGGCTGGCGCCACCATGCACGAGATCGTCGCCGGCACCGACAAGGTCGCCAACATCATCGGCGAGATCCTGCTGGCCAGCCAGGAGCAGGAAACGGGCATCGGCCAGGTCAACCAGGCCATCGTCCAGCTCGACGACAACACCCAGCAAAATGCCGCGCTGGTGGAGCAGGCAGCGGCAGCAGCCCATTCGATGCAGGAGCAGACCGGCAAGCTCGAACAGATTATCGGCGCATTCAAGCTGTAGCGCGCCGCGCACGGACATTAAAAAAGCCGCCCGGTTCAGTTGAACCGGGCGGCTTTTTCACATCTGCGGCAGCCTTTGAGGGCCGCTTCAACGCGCCGCCTGAAGCGGCATCGCGCTTATTTCTTGGCTTCTTCCGTTGGTGCGCTAGCGCCGTCAGCGGCCGCGGCCGGTGCTGGCACTTCTGGTTCCTTGAACTTGCCGCCCGAAGCGTTGGCAATGTAGACGACGGCGCGCGCTACTTCCACATCGTCGAGGTCGGGATTGCCGCCCTTGGCCGGCATCGCGCGCAAGCCTTCGATGGCGTGTTTCAGGACCGTATCGTAGCCCTGGGCCAGGCGGGCCGACCAGCCGCCCACATCGCCAAACTTCGGTGCACCAGCCACGCCGGCGCCATGGCAAGCCACGCAGGTTGCCGTGTAGACAGCTTCGCCGCTTTGCAGCACTTTCGGACCGCTGGTATCCTTGAAGGTAAAGCCGGCGTTGGCAACCGGACTCAAGCGCTCGGCAATGGCTTCCGGCGACTGGCTGTCCGTGCCGGCGCCCGTCAGTTTTTGCGCCGTGACGAACTGCACCAGCAAGATGATGCCGATGACGGTGACGAGGAAGAAGCCAGCTACGGCGGCAAGCAATTGTTTAGGCGTTTTGATCGCTGATTGTTGTTCGTTATGTGCGTCGCTCATGATGTCCTTAGTCCAGATTTGAAACTGATGGCCGTGTAAGGTAGCATTTTTACATGCTTGGATGCAAACCTTTATGAAACCCACAATTATAGGCACAAAAATTGAGCAGTGACATGCAATTGCCAGCGATACGACAGTTTCCGTAGACGTAGGTAAAGAAAAACGGTATCCTTCGCATCACTTCAGAAATTCCCCCTACGCGGCTGTAGCTCAGTGGATAGAGTATTGGCCTCCGAAGCCAAGGGTCGTGGGTTCGATCCCCGCCAGCCGCACCAGTTTTTCCCTAAAAAAATCAACTACTTGGTTGTTGCATTGGTTTGCAATGTAATGCGTTATTTTGCGTATTTTGGCACACTCACTGTGCCAAAATTGTGCCACCACATAGGCACAGAAATTCAAGTATTTGGCACAATGTGGTGACCTAGGTCGACTTTAATGAGTGTTCACGAGTGTAGTCCACGTGGCGCTGCAATCTCTTAAGTTCATCATCTACCTGTTACGAGCACGGCATCCATGGCCCCGGCCACAACAGCTTTACCACGGCCGACGATGGCGATGGCGTGTTGCTGGTGTACCATGCGCGCATCTACACGGAAATCGTTGGCGATCCCTTGTGGAACCCGGACCGTCACACGTTTGTGACGCCGCTGCGCTGGGATGCGCAGGGCATGCCCGTGTTTGGCCGTTCATCGACCCTGTAATCTTCGGAAGAGTGCTTATGACCTCTGTTGAACCTGTTTCCGCGTCCGCCACCGTCACCGAGGCGCCGTTCGGCGTCTTGCCCGATGGCGCCCACGTCAGCGTATTTACCCTGACGAACCGCCAGGGCATGCGCGTCAAAGTGCTCGACTTTGGCGCCATCATCAGTGAAATCCACGTGCCGGACCACCATGGCGTGTTTGCCGACGTGGTGCTGGGTTTCGAGCGCCTCGAACCCTACCTGGCCAACAGCGCTTTCCTGGGCGCCGTCATCGGGCGTTTCGGCAACCGCATCGCCGCAGGACGTTTCAGCCTTGACGGCAAGGATTACCAACTGGCGGTGAATAATGCGCCGAATCACTTGCATGGCGGCAACCAGGGCTTTCACCAGGTCATGTGGCAGGCCGAGCCGTTCACCAGGGATGACACCGTTGGCGTCACGTTCAAGCGCAGCAGTCCGGACGGCGAAGATGGCTATCCGGGCCGGCTCGACGTCACGCTGACTTATGAACTCGATGACGACAACGCGCTGAGCCTGCGCTACCACGCCGTGACGGATCAGGCCACACCCGTCAACCTGACCAATCACAGCTATTTCAACCTGGCGGGGCAGGGCACTATCCTCGGCCATGAGCTGACGATACACGCGGACCGCTACCTGCCCGTCGATGCCGGTTCCATCCCCACGGGCGAGCTGGCGGACGTGTCCGGCACGCCGTTCGACTTGCGCCAGAGCACCATCATCGGCGACAGCATAGCCCTGCCGCATGAACAGATCCGCATCGGGCGCGGCTACGACCATAACTTTGTGCTCAATCAACAGGCAGATCACAGGCTGAACCTGGCCGCCAGCGTGCGCGATCCCGTTTCGGGCCGGGTGATGCAGGTGTACACGCAGGAGCCGGGCATGCAGTTTTATTCGGGCAATTTCCTCGACGGCAGCCAGCACGGCAAGCAAGGCCCCATCTGCTACCGCGGCGCGCTATGCCTGGAAACCCAGCATTTCCCGGATGCGCCGAACCAATCCCATTTCCCCAGCACCATCTTGCGCCCGGGTCAGGTGTATCAGACGCAAACCGTGTACCGCTTTTCCGCCGAGTAGGCACCCCAGCCAAAACAGCCCACGCCCTGCAGCTACCCGCCCGCAGGGCGTTTTCATTGGTGCATGCTGATACCGTTTTCGATATCGGAACGCATTAAAAATTGATTGGAAAGGCATGGCAGGATTCTTTAGTATTCCAACATCGCTGCCCGGGCCGACGACCTTAAATCCGGCATGGCACAACCAGGAGAATGGCATGTCTGAGACAAAAAAGAAGGTTGCCCTGCGCTCTGCCGAGTGGTTCGGCTCGCAGGACAAGAACGGCTTCATGTACCGCAGCTGGATGAAAAACCAGGGCATACCTGACCACGAATTTCACGGCAAGCCCATCATCGGCATCTGCAATACCTGGTCTGAACTGACCCCCTGCAACGCGCATTTCCGCCAGCTGGCCGAACACGTCAAGCGCGGCATCCTGGAAGCGGGCGGTTTCCCTGTGGAATTCCCCGTCTTCTCGAACGGCGAATCGAATCTGCGCCCCACCGCCATGCTGACGCGCAACCTGGCCTCGATGGACGTGGAAGAGTCGATCCGCGGCAACCCGATGGACGCCGTCGTGCTGCTGGTCGGCTGCGACAAGACCACGCCAGCGCTGCTGATGGGCGCGGCCAGCGTCGACATTCCCACCATCGTCGTCAGCGGCGGCCCCATGCTGAACGGCAAGCTCAATGGCAAGGATATCGGCTCCGGCACGGCCGTATGGCAGTTGCACGAACAGATGAAGGCCGGTTCCATCACCTTGCACCAGTTCATGTCGGCCGAATCGGGCATGTCGCGCTCGGCCGGGACCTGCAACACCATGGGCACGGCCTCGACCATGGCCAGCATGGCTGAAGCGCTGGGCACGTCCCTGCCGCACAATGCCGCCATTCCCGCCGTCGATTCACGCCGCTACGTGCTGGCGCACATGTCGGGCATCCGCATCGTCGAGATGGTGCACGAAGACTTGCGCCTGTCGAAAGTGCTGACGCGTGCGGCGTTTGAAAACGCCATCAAGGTCAACGCCGCCATCGGCGGTTCGACCAATGCCGTGATTCACTTGAAGGCGATTGCCGGGCGCATCGGCGTGCCCCTGGAACTGGAAGACTGGACCCGTGTGGGCCGCGGCACGCCAACCATCGTCGACCTGCTGCCGTCGGGCCGTTTCCTGATGGAAGAGTTTTACTATGCGGGCGGCTTGCCGGCCGTGATACGCCGGCTGGGCGAAGGCGATTTGCTGCCGCACAAGAATGCGCTGACCGTCAACGGCAAGTCGATCTGGGATAATTGTGTCGAAGCGCCCATCTACAACGATGAAGTGGTGCGCACCTTGGACAACCCGCTGCTGGCCGATGGCGGCATTTGCGTGCTGCGCGGCAACCTGGCGCCACGCGGTGCCGTGCTGAAACCCTCGGCCGCCTCGCCGCATTTGATGCAGCACTGCGGCAAGGCTGTCGTCTTCGAGGATTTCGAACACTATAAATCGCGCATCCTCGATCCGGACCTCGATGTCGACGCGAACTCCGTGCTGGTCATGAAAAACTGCGGCCCGAAAGGCTATCCGGGCATGGCCGAGGTGGGCAACATGGGCTTGCCGCCGAAACTGCTGGCGCAAGGCATCACCGACATGGTGCGTATCTCGGATGCGCGCATGAGCGGCACGGCCTACGGTACCGTCGTGCTGCACGTGGCGCCGGAAGCCATGGCGGGCGGCCCGCTGGGCATCGTGCGCGATGGCGACATGATCGCCCTCGATTGCCACGCCGGCAGCCTGAATATCGACATCAGCGACGCGGAAATCGCCGAGCGCCTGGCGAAGCGCGAGCTGGGCAGCGCGCCTGGGCCGAAGAGCGGCTACCAGCAGCTGTACATCGACCACGTGTTGCAGGCCGACGAAGGCTGCGATTTCGACTTCCTGGTCGGCAATCGCGGTTCCGCCGTGCCGCGCCACTCACATTAAGCGGAGAATCCCATGCTGTTGCTGCAATTTACGAATGAACACGGCGACCGCCTGGTCGGCCTGCTGCAAGACGACCAGATCCGCGTCATCGAAGGCTACAACACGACGTATGCGCTGGCGCAAGACGCCATCCGCAAGAAGGTCAACCTGGCCGAACTTGTCAACGCCACCGTCGGCAACACCACGCACTTGTATGCGGATGTGGCCGCTGCCGGACGTCTGCTGGTGCCGCTTGACCATGCGGACGAAGCGCACTGCTACGTGACGGGCACGGGCCTGACCCATCTGGGCAGCGCCGGCGCGCGCGACGCCATGCACAAGAAAATCGGCGGCGACGCGGAGTCCTTGAGCGACTCGATGAAAATGTTTCGCCTGGGCGTGGAAGGCGGCAAGCCGGCTGACGGCACGGCCGGTGCCCAGCCCGAGTGGTTTTACAAGGGCGACGGCTCCATCGTGCGCCCAAGCCGCCAGCCGCTGCGCATGCCCGATTTTGCCCTCGATGGTGGCGAAGAACCGGAAATCGCCGGCCTGTACGTGATCGGCGACGATGGCCAGCCCTACCGCGTCGGCTACGCCATCGGCAATGAATTCTCGGACCATGTGACGGAACGCCAGAACTATCTGTACCTGGCCCACTCGAAGCTGCGCATGTGCAGCGTGGGACCGGCCCTGCTGGTGGGCGAATTGCCCGCGCACATCGCCGGTACCTCGCGCGTGCTGGATGCGGCCGGCAAGGTGCGCTGGGAAAAAACGTTTGTCAGTGGCGAAGAGAATATGTCGCACACGATTGCCAACCTGGAACACCATCACTTCAAGTATCCGCTGTTCAAGCGCCCTGGCGACGTGCATGTGCATTTCTTTGGCACGGCCACCCTGAGCTTTGCCGATGGCGTGAGCGTGGCGCCGGGCGAAACCTTTGAAATCGAAGCGCCGGCCTTTGGCCCTGCCTTGCGCAACCGCCTCGACGTCTCCCCAACCGAATTTGCGAAAGTGAGCACATTATGAGTTTCAATATCACCGGTGATGCATTGATCGGCGGCGTCGCCGTCAAGGGCAATGGCGGCTCCTTCGAAGCGTGGGACCCGGCCGCGCGCGCGCACATCGCGCCCGCCTTCCACATGGTGGACGTAGCGCAAATCGACGCAGCGTGCCGTCTGGCGCAAGCCGCGTTCGACCCGTTCCGCGCCACCACGGATGCGCAGCGTGCCGATTTCCTGGACGCCATCGCCACGCAAATCCTCGAATTGGGTGACGACTTGATCGTGCGCGCCATGACGGAAAGCGGCTTGCCGCGCGCGCGCCTGGAAGGCGAACGTGGCCGCACGGTGGGTCAGCTAAAACTGTTCGCCGGCTTGCTGCGCGAGGGTTCCTGGACCGATGCGCGCATCGATTCGGCTTTGCCGGAGCGCACGCCACCGCGTCCTGATTTGCGTTTGCGCATGATCGGCCTGGGCCCCGTCGCCGTGTTTGCGGCCAGTAACTTCCCGCTGGCCTTCTCCGTGGCCGGCGGCGATACGGCTTCGGCCCTGGCTGCCGGCTGCCCTGTCGTGCTGAAAGCTCATTCGGCCCACCCTGGCACGTCGGAACTGGTGGCGCGTGCCATTGTGAAAGCGATTGCCCTCTGCAAGCTGCCGGCCGGCGTCTTCGCCTTGCTGACGGGCACGGGCAATGGCATTGGCCAGGCTTTGGTCGCCCATCCGGCTATCCAGGCCGTGGGTTTTACGGGTTCGCGTTCGGGCGGCATCGCCCTGATGAAGGTGGCCGCGGAGCGCCCGCAGCCGATACCTGTATATGCTGAAATGAGCAGCATCAACCCCGTGTTTGTGCTGCCGCAAGCCCTGGCTGCCCGTGGCGCGGCGATCGCCAGCGGTTTTGCCGCTTCGCTGACGATGGGCGTGGGCCAGTTCTGCACCAATCCCGGCCTGGTGCTGGGCCTGGAAGGCGCCGACTTCACGGCCTTTGCCGCCGCTGCCGCCGAAGCGCTGGCACCCGCGCCGGCCGCCACCATGTTGACGGCCGGCATCGCCAGCAGTTATGCCAAGGGCGTGGCCGCCCTGGCGCAGCACGCCGATGTGACGTCGCTGGTGCAAAACACGGGCGAGGAAGGCAAGGGCGCCGCCGCCCTGTTCGTCACCTCGGGCGAGGCCTTCCTGGCCAAGCACGACTTGCGCGACGAAGTGTTCGGCCCCGCCTCCTTGCTGGTGGCTTGCCGCGACATGGAACAGTTGCTCACGATCACGGAAAGCCTGGAAGGCCAGCTGACGGCCACCCTGCAAATGGATGCGGGCGACCTGATTGATGCGCGGCGCTTGCTGCCCGTGCTGGAACGCCGCGTGGGCCGCATCCTGGCCAATGGTTTCCCGACGGGCGTGGAAGTGTCGACGGCCATGGTGCACGGCGGCCCGTTCCCGGCCACGTCGGATGGCCGCAGCACCTCGGTGGGCACGGCGGCGATCAACCGCTTCCTGCGCCCCGTGTCTTACCAGAATCTGGCGCAGGACTTGCTGCCGGCATCGCTGCGCGACGATAATCCGCTGGGGATCTGGCGCCGTCACGATGGCGTGCTGGGCAAACCTTAATCATAAAAAATACACAGTGGAGACAAGCATGAAGCAATTGGCGACATATGGCAGCTTGCAGGGCAAGCGCGTGTTCATCACGGGCGGTGGCAGCGGCATCGGTGCATCCCTGGTGGCGGAGTTTGCCGCCCAGGGCGCGCTGGTGGCGTTTGTCGATATCGCCGTGGAAGCCAGCGAGGCCCTGTGCCGCCGCCTGGAGGAGGCTGGCATGACGGCGCCCTTGTTCCGCCATTGCGACATCACGGATATTCCATCCTTGCAAGCCGTCATGGCGGAACTGGCGGAGAAGCTGGGCGACTTCGATATCCTCGTCAACAATGCGGCCAATGACCAGCGCCACCAGGCGCAGGATGTTACGCTGGAATACTGGAACGAGCGCATTGCGATCAATCAACGTCCCATGTTCTTCACGTGCCAGGCCGTCTTCGAGGGCATGAAGCGCAAGGGCGGCGGTTCCATCATCAATGTCAGCTCGATTTCCTGGCACATGAAGTCGGGCGGCTACCCCGTCTACGCCACCACCAAGGCGGCTGTCGTGGGCCTCACGCGGGGCCTGGCGCGCGATTATGGCGCCCACAATATCCGCGTCAACACGGTCACGCCTGGCTGGGTCATGACGCAGCGCCAGATCGACCTGTGGGTCGACGACGCGGCGGAAGTGGAAATCAAGAAAAGCCAATGCTTGCCAAGCAAGCTGATGCCACAGGACATCGCCGCCATGGTGCTGTTCCTTGCATCGGACGACGGCGCGATGTGCACCTCCCAGGAATTCATCGTCGATGCTGGCTGGGTCTGACAAAACGCCCTGGGCGTTTTGTCGGGCGCGGGTTTGCCCGTGGGCCGCACCAAGGTCTTGCTCTACGCCTTCAGCGGCTTGTGCGCGTCCCTGGGTGGCGTGCCGGTGCTGGGCACCATCCAGACCCTGATCGCCTTCGACGGCACGCTCAGCTCGTGGTGGACCAAGATCGTCATCGGCGGCCTGCTATTCGTCTTTTGCGTCGTGCAAAGACTGATGGCCATGGGCCAGAAACATACCAACGGGAGTTAAGCAATATGTTTTACAAGAGCAAATTTGCCGCAGCCATCGGCATGGCGGCGGCGCTCGCCTGCGCTCCATTCGGCGTGCAGGCGGCCAATCCCATCGTCAAGGATATCTACACGGCCGACCCCGCCGCGCTGGTCGACAATGGCAGGCCTACCTGTACGTCGGCCGTGATGAAGCGAGCGCCACGGATACGGATTACCGCATGAATGAGTGACGCGTGTATTCCTCGTGCGACATGGCGAACTGGACGGATCACGGCTCGCCCGTGCGCTTTTCCACCTTTGCCTGGGCCGGCAACATTTTCCGCGGCACCATCATGGACAAGAATGCCGTGGTGAAAACCATTCACCAGGCCATCATCGAATTTAACGGCAAGTCCTACCTCTTCTATCACAACGACAAATTGCCCGGTGGCGGCCAATTCCAGTGCTGCCTGCAAGGCATCCTGAGCGCTGCTTGACGACGCACCAGACAAACCGATATCAGTAGTATCGATATTGAATTAAAACTGATATCGATCATGATATGATTTATTCATGGATACCCTCAACCCCAACTGGTTCTTGCGAGCCCGCCTGAAGACGCGGCAATTGCTGCTGTTGATCGCCCTGGACGAGCAGCGCAACATCCACCGCGCGGCGGAAGAATTGCACATGACGCAGCCGGCCGCGTCCAAGCAAATCAAGGACCTGGAAGAGATGCTGGACGTGCGCCTGTTCGACCGGTTGCCGCGTGGCATGGAGCCGACGATTTACGGCGAGACGATGATACGCCACGCGCGCATGGCCTTGACGAGCCTGTCGCTGGCGCATGACGATATCGTCGCCCTGAAGTCGGGCCTGACGGGCCAGGTGGAAGTGGGCGTCATCATGACGCCGGCCATGGCCTTGCTGCCCCGGGCCATTGCCCGCATCAAGCAGCAGGCGCCGTTGATGCGCATCGGCGTGCACCTGGAGCACAGCAATACCCTGATGGACATGCTGCAGCATGGCACCTTGGATTTCATGATCGGGCGCATCCTGGAAAAGGAAAGCAGCGCCGGCCTTATCTATGAGGAATTGACGGAAGAGCCGGCCAGCGCCGTGGCGCGCAATGGCCACCCGCTGCTGTCGCGCAAGAATCTGCAACTGAAAGACCTGGCGGGCCAACCGTGGATCTTGCCGCCGCAAGGCAGCATCCTGCGCCACCGCTTCGACATGATGTTCCGCCGCGCCAGCCTGGAACCGCCCGTCGACGTGGTCGACACCACCGCCTTGCTGCTGATTACGTCCCTGCTGCAGCAAACGGATTCGCTGCACGTGATGCCGACGGAAGTGGCGCATTACTATGAATCGTTGAACGTGCTGAGCATTTTGCCCATCGAGCTGCCGTGCAAGATGGATGCGTTTGGCATCATCCGTCAGCAGGACCATTTGCTGTCGCCGGGGGCGGACATGCTGCTCAAAGCCGTGCGGGCGACCGCCGCCGATATGTACTAATCCGGCACTTCAAAAAAGAACAGCTGCACCAATCTGCCATTCTCCGGCGTGTCGCCAAACACATTGCTGATCGAGTGAAAGTAATGGCCCTTGTACACGATCAATCGGTTGTGGCGCATGGGTACTTCCAGCAGCGCTTGCCAACTGTCGCGCTGTTCCTGTAAGTCGTTGAATTTCTGCACCTTACTGTTCGGCAGCCAGCGTTTCTGGAAATCCTTGAAGCTGGCGTAGCCGCCCGCTTTTACGTCCGCTTCTGGCAAGCGACGGTACCAGCCGCTGGGCTGGTGGCGCCAGAAGGTGGTGCCGCCCTGGCACTGTTCGGGCGGGTTCAGATACAGCACGCCCGCATAGAAATTGAAATTGTTGCCCGTCTCGTTATCCACGTGGATATCCGTGCGCGCCATCGCGTCCGCATAGCTGAGGCGGTAGGAACCATTGTCGGGCGAGATAAAACGGATGGGGCGGCCCAGCGCCGTGGCGATGCGCTCCATGATGGCTTGACTGGGCTGGCCCGCCGTCTGGCTGCCCGGGTAGTTCTGTCCCGCATAGCGCTGCTGCTCGAACGGTAAAGCCAGCGCCTGCGCACGCCAGGCGGCGGGATCGGGCAGGAAATCGTCGAGGATGTGCAGGTCGGTTTCGCGCAGGAAATCGTGCAAGCTCGCAGGCACATCGGGTATGGTCAGCCGTTCCGTGTTTTCAGTGTTGGGACTGGCAAAGCCGATGCGGCACGTATGTGCCAGTGCCGGGTGCAGTGCCAGGGCCTGCGCGTAGCGGGCCAAAGCCAGTGCCTGCTGGCCCGTGCGGTAATACAGTTCGGCCAGGCCCTGCAGGGTTTGCCAGCGCTGCGGGCGCAGGGCGTGGGCCCGTTCCAGTTCGGCGATGGTGTCCGTCAGACGTTGTTTTCCCATCAGCAATTCCGCATGGCTGATGGCGAAATCGTGCTCGTGCGGCGCCAGCCGCGCCGCCGTGGCATAGCTGGCCAGCGCCGCCTCGCTGTCCGTACCGCGCAGCACATTGCCGAGGTTGTAGTGGAACAAGGCATTGTCGGGCTGCTGCTTGAGCGACAGTTTCAGTAAACCCAGGCCGATGGCGCCCTGGCCCAGCTCCAGCATGGCCAAGCCCTGGAAATGCTGGGCTTCCGCCAGGGCCGGGTCCAGTTTATACGCGGCCTGGTAGGCATTGATCGCTTCGATCAGCTTGCCTTGCTGCTGCAGTTGCCGGCCCTTGGCCAGCTGTTGTTCCGCCAGTGTCTGTTCGCCCATGTCCCGATCCCGATGCAAAGTGGCGAACAGTGTAACCGAGCCCGTTCTACCGCGCCTGGCTGACAGGAATTTCTTCCCCGTTCAGCTTGATCGCCACCTTGACGATCTGCGCCTTGACCTGGTTGCTGGCCATGTCCGTTTCCTGGGCGTAGGCATACACGATGATGGCGAAGTCCTTGTAGCCGCTGCGCGCCGCCTCGATCTTGCGGGCCGCGTCCTGGTCCACTTTCAGCAGCGAGTAGCCGTCGCCATTCGTGAACGCCAGCTTGTAGTCGCCGTTGTCGTACATGTAGTAATACGTGCCCGCTTCGGCGAACTTGGCGGGGAAGGCGGCCTTGTCCATCGCGTACGGCGACAGCGCGCCCTGGCCGTTGATCTGGTAGCGCAGGTAGCGCTTCGTTTTGGCCTCATTGACCTTGGCGTCGATCTGCGGTTTCAGCGCGTCGAGCACTTCCTGCTTGCGGAAGGCGTCGTTGCTGCCCGCATATTCACGCGAGATGCGCTGCGCCACGGCCGCGTAATCGGGCGGCACGCCGGACAGGGCGATGTAGCTGTACATCAACTGGTTGCCGCTGGTGATGTCGACATAGCTGGCGCTTGGCGTGGCAGCGTCCGCTTGCGGCAGGCTGGCGGCAGCCACCTTGACTTGCGCTTTCGCGGCCAGGTCGGCCGTGCTGGTGGCTGGTGCGGCGACGGTCGGTGCGGCGGAGTCGGTCTTGCCGCAGGCGGACAGGATCAGGGCGATGGCGAGCAGAGCGGGCAGAGTACGTTGCATGATATTTCCTTCAGTGAGTGTGTAAGAGATGACTTAGCCGACGGGTTTAGCAAACGCTCTTGCGTTTGTATTCGCCAACACCGTAAGCGGCCAGGACAATGCTGGCGGCCAGCACCAGGTAAAAGCCGATGCCAAACGAGAGTCCTTGCCACACTTGCCCCAGCATTTCGCTGGCCATCTGCTCGGCCATGCGGGCTGCGCGGCTGCCCATGATGCCGCCCATGGCGTTGCCTGCCTCGCTGACGGCGCCCTTGATCTTGATCAACAGCAAGCTGCTGTGCACGACGACGAACAGCAGCGGTGCGCACTTGCCCAGCGCCGCTTTCGGCTGGCTGCTGGCCATGGTGGCGCAGCAGGCGGCAATCGCCGTCAGGAAGAAGAATTGCGCGGAGGTAAAACCGCCGCCGCCATCGCGGGCAAAGTTTTCCAGGCTGTCGGCGGACAGGCCCAGCAACTGCCAATAGGTGCGCGAGACGGAAGCGAAGAGGCGGATGCCGAGGGTGTTGAAGACAAAGGCGCCGGCGATCAGCACGCCAAGAGTCGCCAGCACCTTGATGCCCAGCGCCGAGACGGCCTTGCCCCACAGCTGCTGGCCCTTGTCGCGCGCCAGTTTCGCCGCGCCGGCCATTTCTTCCTGCGCCAGCTGCTGCGTCGCCACGGCGCTGACGGTGGCGAGGCTGCCCGCGTCGTCGAAGCCTACGTCGACGACGGCGTTGATGGCGGGCGCCACATCCGAGCGCCAGTGCGTGGCCACGTCGAAGGCATGTTGAATGCCGGCCACGCTGACGGAACCTTGTCCGCTTGCCTGGTAGGCGAGGATGCGGCCCCGTTGGCCGGTGGTAATGGTTGCTGCCGTGCTGGATGGTTGCATGGGATTTCCCTGGTCACTGTCATGCTGTATTGCATGTACCCACGGATAACGGGGACAGTTCAGGGAAATCCAAAATTATTTGAAACTATTTTTTCGGCGGCTGTAAGACGTCCTTGGCGGCGCCCTGGTAATCCTTCATCAAGCCCATGAAGGCGTCCTGCAAATGCCGGGCTGCGTCCTGCGGCGGCGCGCCCGTGCGCCGCGCCAGGTCGAATTTATAGGCATGGGCGGGGCTGTAGCCCGCTTGCGAGGCGGCGTCGAGCAGCACGCCCGCGCGTTTTAATGAGGCCGCGTCGCCCTTGACCATCAGCAATTCCGCCAGATAAGTCTGGGCGATGGGAAAGTCTTTCGCGGCGGCCTTTTCCAGCCACTGCATGCCTGCCTTCGGTTGTTTGATGCCCGCATCGCCGCCGCCGATGCCATAGCCGAGGGCAGTCAGCGCCACCAGGTCGCCACTGCGCGCGCGCTTTTCCAGTTGCTGGCGGGGAAACGGCCGCGCCGCGATCTGCATGCGGATTTCATAGTTGATGTCTTGTAAGACGTTGCCTGGCCATACTTTCTTGCCAGCGGCGGTGACGGCGGCAGGTGGCACCGGCGCCGGCGCCGGAGCGCGCATGCCGCTGTTGCCCGAGGCCAGCACGCCCGGCACCGGCTGGCTGACGCCCTTGCCGCTGCCCACGTTCAGCACCAGGCGCGCCGACGTTTCACCGAACGAGACGCGGGGCTTTTGCACATCGTGCGTCATGGCGGCCACCCTGGCTGCCACTTGCGAGAAGACGTCGCCCATCGGCAAGCCCGGCGCATCGAGCGCGTCGAGCAGGGCGCTCGTGTAGGGGCTGTTGCTCGAATCGGGCGACCAGAAATCGCGCGCCAGGGCGCCGGGGCCGGCTGAATAGGCGATCACCACGCCGCGTGGCGCTTGCGTGTCGGCAAAGCCGTGGCTGGCCGCGTTGCCGCCACCGGGAATCACCGCCGCACCACCGCGCGTATATTCCTGGCGGCAAGCGTCGAGGATCAGCACGGCGCCGCGCGCGCCCGTGCGCTGCAAATCGCCTGCCAGGCTGGAAACGGACACGCCCTGCGCGGCGATGGCCGCCGCGCTCAGCGCATGCATGTTGGCGCCCAGCGGCAGCACATAATTGGCTTCGCCCGCCTGCGCGCCGTGGCCCGCGTAAAACACGAGGGCGATATCGGCGCCGCGTGCCTGCGTGGAAAACTCGGCCGACGCCTTTTGCAGCTGCGCCGCCGTGATGTCCGTGCGTAACAGCACTTCAAAGCCCAGGCGGCGCAGGCGCTCGGCCATGGCGCGCGCATCGTTGACGGGATTTAACAGGGGCTGCGGATAGGCCGCATTGCCGATCACCAGGGCGATGCGCTTGCCGGGGGCAGCTTGCACCGGCGCTGGCACGGCGGCGTGCGCTACGTTGCCGCCCAGCAAAAAGAACAGGCTCAAGAACAGGGGAATCAGGCGATGCATCGGCGTCTCGGGAATTGTCGTGAAAATAACAAAAGTTAGCGATTTCCAGTGTGATATGAGAAAATTGCTTTAATGCATTTTACCTTACTGACAAGTTTCTCTTGTCTGGCCAGCGCATTGCTTGATTGCCGGTGCGCGTCGCCGCCGGCCAGTGGCGCGTGCCGCCCAACACACGATCGGACCGGCTGTGCAATCGGAACAATTTGAACGGATTCATGCTTTCTGGACCCGCCGCCCGCAGCTGACGCAAGGTGAACTGGGCGAGTTTTACCAGCGCGTCATCGCCGCGCTGACGCCGTGCCGCCCGCGCGAGGCGGCGTCGCTGGGCGATTCCCTGGCCGACTTGCGCCACCAGTTTTTCATCGAAAAAGTCCTCCACAGCGACAGCGACGCCGCACCCCACCATGTGGGCGCCCTGTTTTTGTACTTCAAGCGCTTCATCATCGACCAGCTGCGCAAGCAGCGCGATGACGAAGATGCCGATGCGCAAGAGGGCTGCGAGCTGCGCGCGCCCGACGCCTATGCGGAACCGCTGCGCGACTATCAGCTCACGCCGCAGCAAGTGCGCGTAGCGGCAGACGTTTTTATCACCACCTTGCCTCGGGACTTGATCTTGCTGCTGCGTCATTGCGGCTGCGGCGGCATGCCCGTCAAGGAACTGGCCGAGCAAATCGCTTCCGCGCACTATCACGGTGGCAAGCTGGGCCTGGTGCACAGGCAGAAGGGCGAGACCAATAGCGCGGGACGCCAGATCGTCGAACCGGCCCACCGCGCCACCTTGCTGGGCAGCTGGGTCTTGAGCCTGCTCAAGCTGCGCGTGGGGGACTCTTTGGCCGCGCGCGACATGCAGGCGGCGCAAATAGTTTTGGATATCTTGTGCGTGGCCGCGTTATCCCTGCACATGGACCCCGCGTCCACCCACCCGAACACTGATGAAAGGCCACCGGCATGACTGCTTTGACGCCCTCGCTGGCCATCGTTGCCGCGCGCCTGCCATCTCCCCCATCTTCCGCCGAGCTGCTGGACGCGGATGTGAGCGGTGCTACCCCCGACTGGCGCGGCATTGCCGTGCCGGAGCACGTGCTGGCAGGCTTTGCGCGCCGCAGCGATGCCGCGCCGCTGGCCGCGCGGCCCATCGCGGGTGGACAAATCCATGTGCTGGCGCGCCGCCCCGGCTTTGGCGCCGTGCTGCTCGATGCCTGGGATAGCACGCGGCAGCGCTGGCGCGGCTGGCTCGTCACGCCCGACACGGCGTATGCGGATGCCTGCGGCCTGGTGGTCGAGCAGCGCGACGCGCCCGCCGACCCGCGAGCCGGCCTGGTGCTGTGCGACCTGCCCGTGACCCTGGCCGTGACGGACCTGGGCGCCTGTCTGGGCGTGTTCAGCCAGGACCGGCTGCAGGCGGCGCGTTGGCTGGAAGCGCAGGGCCGCGCCAATGGGGCCACGGCGGCGCCCGGCGTGATCGCCCGCGTGGCCTTGCCCGGCGACGACTATGCGCTGACGGGCACGCCTTTGTCGCGCGAACTGGGCAAGGATGACCGCGTGGCCTACCGGCAATTGCTGCGCCAGGGGCTGCAGCAGTTGCAGATCGCCTCGGCCGAAGCGCTGGCACCGGTATCGAGGCCTGTGCAGGCGGCCAATGCCAGCCGCTGGCTGAAGATCGTCACCGCCGTGGCCGCCAGCGTGATGGTGGTGCAATCGGCGTGGCTGTTCCTGCCGAAACAGGATGCCGTCGTCGGCCATGCGGAATTCCGTAACGGGGGCAGCGGCGTCGAGACGGGCGTGCGCCTGCGCGTGCTGTTCCGCGCCGACGCGACGGAAGCGGAAATCCGCACCTGGCTGCAGCGCGAGCAGCTGGAAATCGTCGCCGGGCCGGACACCCTGGGCGCCTTTACCCTGCTGTCGCGCGACCGCCAGAAAGTCTTGCCGTCACCGGGACCGGGCAATCCGCTGGCCGTGATCAATCCCTGAATTGTGAAATAAGAGAAAGTTATCCAGCATGACAACGTATAAGATTTTTGCATCCGCGCACTGGCGCAAATTGATCGCCGGCGTGGCAGTTGGCGTCCTGTTGACGGGCTGCGCCATGACGCCGAATGGCCGTGGCGGCGTGATGGTGGGCCTGGATACGGCCGAGTTGTTCGGCACGCCGATGTCCACCTTCCGCCTGCGCGATGGCACGGAAGGCGTCTTGCGCAAGGACCCGCAAGGCAAGTATTCGATCAAGCTGTCGCAGGCGTTTCGCGTCGTGCCGCTGGACAAGGCCATCATGGCCCGCGTGGCGCGCGTGGAAAACGTGGGCGAGCGCACCGTGGTGATCGTCGAAACGCAGGAGCGCAACTGCGCCTACCGCTATGAAGTGCTGGCTTTCCAGGGCACGGACGTGCTGCAGTGGACGGTCGGCAATTGCAAGGACCGCCCTCGCGTGGAACTGGCGGTGGACGGAAAATCGCTGAATATCGACTTTCCCAACTACAACCGTTTGTCGCGCATGATCTACACGGACAACCGCCTGCTCAACGCCAGCGTGGCCGTGCCGCCCGGCGTCGATACGCGCGCGCAGCCGTTTGCCGACGATGCCTTGCGCGCCACCGGCCCCGTCATCGCCACCATGCCTGGCAGCGACAGCGGGCGCGTGATCCCGGCGCCGCCTGCCGCCGCCCCGGCGCCTTCCGCCGCCCCGAAAGCGGGCAGCCGCGCCAGCGCCAAGCCGCGCCGCCAGGAGAGCCAGGCCAGAGCGGCGGCGCCCGCCGTCAGCAGCCTGCCCGCGCAGCGTACCGCAGCTTCTGCGCCGGCGGCGCCGATGATCTTCCAGGCCGAAGAGATCAAGCCCGTCGTCATCGACTTGAGGAAATAAGATGGCCGCGAGTTTGCGCAGTCTGCAAATCCGGCAGACCTTGATCCTGATCGTCCTGACGATTATTTACCTGTGCTTCGAGCTGGGCTTCAATGCCCGCTTGCTCGACGTGGTGGGCGGCAACGTCAAGCCGGAAGACGTGGAAGGGGTAGAATTTTATGGCCGCAGCCTGTCCGGCATCGCCGCCGCGCTGGTGGTGTTGCAGCTGATGTGGCGCCGCCGGCTGAAGAACAATGGCAGCGGGCCAAGCTGGACCAAGATCATCGTCTGCTGCGTGGTGACGGCTGGCATCGTCTTCGGCGTGCTGAAAACCACGGTGAATGTGCTGGTCAACACGCGCGACGCGGAATTTCGCCGCATGGCCTTCAACACCACCTTGCTGCAGCGTTCGCTGGTAGGCGGCAGCTTGCAACTGCAGGGCCTGGTCGACGATCCCACCCTGTTCGCCAAGCCGGAAGGCAAGTCCTTCCTGGCCCTGTTCCCCTTCCTGGCCGTGTCCGTGCGGCATCTTGACGAGCGCATGGGGCCGGCCAAGGAGCAGCTGGTGCGCGCCAACGTGCGCCAGGTGGCGGGCGGCCCGTCCGGTTACTATGACAAATATCAGGAAGCCATGCGCGAGCTGGCCGGCAAGTGGGAACTGTATGCGGGCATCATCCCCGATAGCGATGCCGGCTTGCGGGCCAAGCAGCAATCCTCGTGGGAAGAATACCGCAACAGCCTGTCGCGCCGTGGCTGGCAGCCGCATTCCGTGCCGATGCGGCGCCAGGCGGCCGTCGTCAACAATGTGCGCAAGAAAGTGCCCGTGCCCGCCAACTGGCGTACCGATGACGAGCAGGGCTTCCGCGCCGCCGTCAAGCGCCGCTACATGGCCGAGGCGGCCAGCAAGGGCGTTACCGTGCGCGGCGAGCGCATCCCGCCGGGCTTGCCGTTTGCCGCCTTTGTCGCGCGCCCCGGCGTGCAGGCGGAATTGCGCGAAGCCTTGAAACTGCCGGCCAGCGCCACGGTGCAGGCATCGTATGCGAGTCCTGCCGAGTTCGGGCGCCTGTTCGACCAGTTCCTGGATCGCCAGACGGCGGAAAAACTGGTGGAATACCGCGCCAGCCGCACGGATTTTGAAGCGGGCGGCAGGTTCTTCCATGAAGGCAAGGAAGCGGCGCGCGCCGCCATCGTGCCGCCCGTGGCCCTGTTTTTCTCGCTGCTGGGCGCCATCGGCCACTTTTCCAAATTGCTGTACTTGATCGCCACCGTCGTATTATTGCTGCTGGCCATGCGCCGTGGCGAGCAGGCGGGTGCCGATGGACAGCTGAGCCGCCGTTCCGCCTGGATCGCCACGGGCGTGCTGGCGACGGCCTTTGCGGGCACCTGGGGCATCTTGTCCGTGCTCGACAACAACGTCACGCGCAGCGAGCTGTTCCGGCAAATGCTGGACTGGACGCGCCAGGGCGAGCCCGACAGCACGCGCTGGAATCTCGCCGGCAAGGCCATCCTGGCCAATATCACGCACGTGGTGGCGGTGGGGCAGGGCTACAGCTACCCCGTCAACGAAGCGATCCGCATCAATGTTTTGCAGGGAATTCACTATGGCTATCACGCAGGACAAAAATAAGGCGGCCGCCCTGGCCTTGCTGCTCTGCATGGCCAGCACGGCCGTGCATGCCGACTGCCTGGGCATGAAGGTGCATGCCCACCGCGGCGCCGGCAATGCGCCGGAAAACTCGCTGAGCGCGCTGCGCAACACGTATTTCGGCACCTGGGACGGCGTCGAGACGGATTTGCAGCTGCTGGGCGACGGCAGCTGGGTGGTGCACCACGACCTGCTGACGGGGAGAGTGGTCGACACAGGATCGCCCCGCACCGTGAAACAGTTGACGGCCGACGACTGGCGCGCCGCCAGCATGAAGAACCGCGGCGTGCTGACGGCAGAAACGCCGCCGTTCGTCAGCGATATTGCCGACCTGGCGACGGCTTTCCCTGCTAAAACCCTGAATGCGGAAATCAAGGATGTCGTGGCGTCGTGCGCGCCCATCAACACCCTGGTGGGGCAGTTGCGTGCGAACATCAAGCATGGCAACTGGTTTTTGACCTCGGGCGTGCCGAACAATCTCGCTTGCGCGCGCCGCGCCGATCCGCACGGTTATCTGGGCCTGCTCGTGTTTGACGCGCGCAATGCGCAGGCGGTCGGGGCGAACCGGGTCAGCCGCTATATCGCGAAAAATGCCCGCCCGCCCAAGCTCGACAAGCCGTGGCTGCAGCGCGTGCGGCAGCAGATCGGCATGCCCGCCGGCGTGCACGTGGATGCGCGCAGCCTGGACGCCAATCCGAATTTGCTGGCCGATGCCGCCAGCCTGAGCATGCCCGTCTTCGTGTACGCCGTCGATGGCGACTCGGCCCTGGCCGCGTCCTTGCTGCGCGCCCAGCAGCGCAGCCACCGCTGGCCCAGCGGCGTCATTCTTGACGGCAATCCCGAAACGTTTTGCGCGATGATGAAATAAGCTGCCATGTCCGAATTCGGCCGGCTCATCGACTATGCGCCTGCCGCGCTGCAAATGTTTCACGGCTATATTTTCGAGCGTATCGACAACCGCTAGTTCATGCAGGCACCGCACGCCGTGCTCGGCTCGGGAATGCAGGCGGCGCCTTACCTTGACGCCTCCAGGCAGCAATTCCCGGCATTGGGTTGACCAGGGGATGGCGACATCGAACTGCTGTGGCTGCCGCTTTTCGTGTTTCGGTTCGCGCTGGGCGTGCCAATGGCCGGCTTGGCCATATGGCACGTGAAGCAGCGAAGGGATGGCGTGTCGTTCCTGCTGTCGCCTGTGGCCTCGCCGTTGAGGAATTTAATTAGTATCCACCAGCTGTGATATCGAAGTTCCTTCGATCAGTTGGTACCTGTGATTGTCGGCCTTAACCATCGCAATGAGATATTCGGGCTTGCTGATATAGCTTAGCTTGGCCATGATTCATCTTTATATGATCAAAATAGGACCTGCCATGTCGCCTGATACTGCGCATTTAGTGCGCTCCTTACGCTCACCAGATGCCATCAAGAACCGAGAAGAGGCCCTGAGTGCACCGCATATTGCTGCACTGAGGACTTATGTTGAAGGGCTGCGCAACCAATACCCAGGATGGGAGTTTCCAGACTTTGATCCGTATGATGGGGGGCAAGAGGCAGACATTCTTTTTTTGCTGGAAAAACCTGGCCCTAAAACGTCAATTAAAGGTGGTGGGTCAGGATTTATCTCGCGTGATAATGATGATGCAACAGCTGCAGCGCTATTCAATTTCATGCAGATGGCTGGTATTCCGCGCCAGCGCACGGTGTTATGGAACTCCATCCCTGGCTGGAACGGAACGATCAAAATGACGGCTGCAGAGAGGAGGGCTGGACTTGCTGAATTGCCAATTTTGTTGACCTTGTTACCCAAACTAAAGGCAGTCATTCTTGTGGGAAGGAAGGCCCAAAAGGCTTCTGTGTTGTTACAAGGTAATGGGCTCCAAATAGCAATATCAGCACACCCATCTCCTAAGGTTCGATCAATTAATCGACCTATGTGGGATAGTATTCCCAAGCAATGGCAGTTGGCTTTTAGAGAGTCATTGGAGAGATAGTGAAATGTGGATATATATGAAACACGATTCCTTCAAGACTTCCTTTTGCAATTTTATCTATTTTCAGTGATCGCCAAGGCCATATAAAGGGTTATCCAGATGCCTCGCACCTCCACCACTCTGGCAAGCAGCGCCATCGGCGCCATGTTCTTTTCCCTGTTTGGCGGCGTCTGGGTCGCCGCCTGGTGCGAGCAGACGTTTGGCGCGCAGCCCTTGGCGCTGCTGCCGATAGCCGGCCTCACCGTCTTGCTGTTCATGCTGGCGTGGAGCCAGTTCCGGCGTCACCGCGCCGCGCATGCGGCGGCGGAACAATCGCCGCAGGCCAAGCGCGTGGGCCGGCTGTTCAATATCGTGAACGCGGGGCAATGGATCGCCATCTTCATCGTCGGCAACGTCCTGAAAAACGTGGGCTTGCAGGCGTGGTTCATTCCTGCCGTCATTTTGATCGTGGGCCTGCATTTCTTTCCGCTGGCCTGGCTGTTCAAGGCGCGCCGCCACCTGGCCATCGGCGTGGCCCTGTGCGTGTGGGCCATCGGTTATCCGCTCACCGTGCGCCACGGCCCCATCCATCCCGTCGGCTGCCTGGGCGCCGGCCTGATATTGTGGGTGGCGGCCCGCTCCGCCGTGCGCGCCGGTTTTGCCGTGCAGCAGAGCGCCTTGCAGCCCCAGAAATAGCGGCTTGCGATGGCCCGTACAGGGCCGGTTTTTGCGCATTGCAGCATCGATAATGTTTGCATCAGGCAGCGTGCTGGCATATAAATGTAATCGATTACATTTATGTGACAAGCCCCATGCCGCCAGCCGTTCCATCACCTTTGCCGACAGAAACCGTCTCCATCAGCGCCGTCGCCGCGCATGCGGGGGTGTCGGTGGCCACCGTCTCGCGCGTGATGAACGAGCAGACCGGGGTGCGGGCGCCCACGCGCGACAAGGTGCTGGCCTCCGTGGCGGCGCTCGGCTACCGCATGAACCATCTGGCGCGCAGCTTGCGCACGGCCGAGAGCCGCATGCTGCTGACCATGGTGCCGGACGTGGGCAATCCCTTTTATGCGCAGATCGTGCGCGGCATCGACACGGTGGCGCGCGAACACGGCTATTTCGTGCTGCTGTGCGACACGGGTGCCGATGCGGGTCGCGAGCGCTCCTACTTCGACTTGCTGCGCATGCACCGCGCCGATGGCGCCATTTGCCTGGACCCGGACACGGTGCAACATGCCCTGTCGCATGAATCCGTCAGCCTGCCGTGGGTGGCGTGCTGCGAATTCGATCCCGCCGTGGCCGTGCCCTATGTCGGCATCGACAATCACCGCGCCGCGTCCGACGCCGTCGCGCATCTGCTGTCGCGCGGCCATACGCGTATCGGCCTGATCAATTCGGATGAACGCTATCTGTATGCGCGGCAACGCCAGCAAGGCTATCTGGACACCCTGGCGGCCGCCGGCTTGCCCGTGCAGCCGCATTGGGTGCACACGGTGCAAAGCCTAGCTTACGAAGCGGGCACGGCCGCCACCCTGCAGATGATGGCGGGACCGGATGCGCCCACGGCCATCTTTGCCGTCTCCGACACCCTGGCCATCGGCGTGCTGAGCGCGCTGCGCCAGTTGAACAAGCGCGTGCCGGAAGACGTGGCTGTCATCGGCTTCGACGATATCGCCATCGCCGCGCAGATAGCCCCGGGCCTGACCACCATCGCGCAGCCCATGCGCGAGCTGGGCGAGACGGCAGCACGATTATTGCTGCAACGCTTGGCTAACCCGGCGGCCAGCGTGCCTGGCGTGTTGCTTAACCATAACTTGGTCTTGCGAGGGAGTGCATAGTGAGCGTTGCCGTCGGTTTCGAGGGGATCTGCAAGGATTTCGGCCCCGTGCGCGTCTTGCATGGCGTCAGTTTCAAGCTGGCACCCGGGCGCGTGTATGGCTTGCTGGGCGAAAATGGCGCCGGCAAGTCGACCCTGATGAAAATCCTCGCCGGCTATGAGAGCGTGAGCGAAGGGCAGCTGCTGATCGATGGCCAGCCCCGCCGTTTTACCAGCTCGCGCGCGGCGGAAAGCGCGGGTATCGTGCTGATCCACCAGGAATTCAACCTGGCCGAGCACTTGACGGTGGCGCAGAACATGTTCCTCGGCCACGAAAAGACGCGCGGCTGGCTGCTGGACGAAGCCGCCATGCGCGAAGAAGCGTCGCGCTACCTGAAACAGGTGGGCCTGGAGGTGTCGCCCGACACGAAAATCCGCGACCTGATCGTCGCTGAAAAGCAGCTTGTGGAGATCGCCAAGGCCCTGTCGCGCCGCGCCCGCTTCCTGATCATGGACGAACCGACGGCCACCCTGACGTCATCGGAAACCCAGCGCCTGTTCGCCGTGATGGCGCAGCTGAAGGCCGACGGCGTCACCATCCTGTATATCTCGCACAAGCTCGACGAAGTCGAGCGCAACACGGACGAAGTCATCGTCATGCGCGACGGGCGTTTCGTCACGCGCGAGCCGACGGCCAGCCTCACGCGCCAGCAGATGGCAAATTTGATGGTGGGACGCGAATTGTCCGACATGTTCCCCGCGAAAGTGCCACTGGCGCCGGATGCCCCGATCCTGCTGAAGGTCGATGGCTTGAGCGTGCCCGGCTGGTCGAAAGACCTGTCGTTCGAAGTGCGCGCGGGCGAAGTGCTGGGCTTTGCGGGCCTGGTGGGCGCGGGGCGCACGGAATCGTTCGAAGCGCTGCTGGGCTTGCGTCCGCGCAGCGCGGGCACAATCTTTCTCAATGGCCAGCAGGTGGACATCCGCACGCCGCGTGTAGCCATGCAGCACGGCATGACCTACCTGAGCGAAGACCGCAAGGGCAAAGGCTTGCACGTGAACCTGGGCTTGCGCGAAAACCTCACCATGATGACGATGGAGCGCTATGCGCGGCCCTGGCTGAACTTGAAAGCGGAGAAGCAGGCGCTGGCCAAGGCCGTGCTTGACTTCAATATCCGCACGGGCGACCTCGACAGTCGCGCGCGCATGCTGTCCGGCGGCAACCAGCAAAAGCTGGCGCTGGCCAAATACCTGCATTCGGATCCGCGTGTCGTCGTGCTCGATGAACCGAGCCGTGGCGTGGACGTGGGTGCCAAGCGCGACATTTACTTTTTGATCCACCGCCTGGCCGCCGAAGGGCGCGCCGTGATCGTGATTTCATCCGAACTGATCGAATTGATCGGCCTGTGCCACCGTGTCGCGGTGATGCGCGCGGGCACCTTGCAAGCCACCCTGGCTGCTGACCACCTGACCGAAGAGGAGTTGATTGCCCATGCAACCGGCACGCACTGACACCACCGTATCCCCGATTGGCGCCGCCGTTGCCAGCTTTGGCGCGCGCATCAAGGGCTTTGGCCCTGTGCTGGGCTTGTTATCTCTGTGCATCGCGGGCACCTTGCTGAACGGCGATTTCGCCACCCTGGACAACCTGATGAACGTGCTCACGCGCACGGCCTTCATCGGCATCATCGCCGTGGGCATGACTTTTGTCATCATTTCCGGCGGCATCGACTTGTCGGTCGGGTCGATGGCGGCCCTGATTGCTGGCTGCATGATTTACTTCATGAATGCGCTGGCGCAAGGCGCGGGGGGGAGCTTGGCGCCGATCACCATGCTGGTGCTGGGCATCGCCATGGCATTGATATTGGGCGCCGGATTCGGCCTGATGCATGGCTTGTTGATCAGCAAGGGCAATATCGAGCCGTTCATCGTGACCCTGGGCACCCTCGGAATCTTCCGCGCCGTGCTCACGTATTTGGCCGATGGCGGCGCGCTGACGCTGGATGCCACCCTGTCCGAGCTGTACAGCCCCGTGTATTACACGAGCGTGCTGGGCGCGCCGATTCCGATCTGGATTTTCCTCTTCGTCGCGGCGGCCGGTGCCATCATCCTGAACCGCACCACGTTTGGCCGCCACGTGCAGGCGATTGGTTCCAACGAACAAGTGGCGCGCTATGCGGCCATCAACGTCGATAGAGTCAAAATCGCCACCTACATGCTGCTGGGCGTGTGCGTGGGCATCGCCACCGTGCTGTACGTGCCGCGCCTGGGTTCGGCCACGCCCACCACGGGCTTGCTGTGGGAACTCGAAGCGATTGCCGCCGTTGTCGTGGGCGGCACGGCCCTCAAGGGTGGCGAGGGGCGCATCGTCGGCACCGTGATCGGCGCCATCCTGCTCTCCGTGATCAGCAATATCCTGAATTTGACCAGCATCATCAGTGTCTACCTGAATGCCGCAGTGCAAGGCGTGGTGATCATCGCCGTCGCCTTCCTGCAGCGAGGCCGCAAATAAAAACACAGCGGCGTTCTGAAAGGGCGGCCAACGGGCGCCCACAACCTTGGAGGAGAGCAGCATGAAGAGCTTTATACGGGTAGCAGGGATGGCAGTGCTGGTGATGCAGGCGTGGGCGCTGCCGATGGGGGCGGCGCAGGCGGCCGAGAAGCTGGTGGTCGGCGTGGCCATACCCACGGCCACGCACAGTTTTACGTCGGGCATCGTGTGGTGGGCGAACCAGGCCAAGGCGGAACTGGAAAAAGCCCATCCGGGGCTGAAGATCATCGTCAAGACGGCCGCCACGGCGCCCGAGCAGGCGAATCAGTTGCAGGACATGTTGACGGTGAACAAGATCAACACCCTGGTGATCTTCCCCATCGAATCGGCCTCCTTGACGCAGCCCGTGGCGCAAGTCAAAAACAAGGGCGTGTATGTGACGGTGGTCGACCGTGGCTTGACGAACACGCAGTCGCAGGATGCGTACATTGCGGGCGACAACACGGCCTTTGGCAAGCTGCCGGCCGAGTATCTGGCGAAAAGCCTGAATGGCAAGGGCAATATCGTCGTGCTGCGCGGCATGCCGACCACCCTGGACAACGAGCGCTACGATGCATTCAGTGCCGTCATGAAAGGTCATCCCGAGATCAAGGTTCTGGACGCCAAGTACGGTAACTGGAACCGCGACGATGCCTTCAAGGTCATGCAGGATTATTTGACGCGCTTCAAGCATATCGACGCCGTCTGGGCCGCCGATGACGACATGGCCATCGGTGTGCAAAAGGCCATCGCGCAAGCCAAGCGTACGGACATCAAGCAAGTGTTCGGCGGCGCGGGCGCGAAGGGCGCCGTCAAGAAGATCATGGACGGTTCCGACCCGCTGATCGTGGCCGACGTATCGTACTCGCCCAAGTTCATGTACGACGCCATCAAGCTGACGACGGAAGCGCGCCTGAAAGGGGATAAATTGCCGGCCAACACCATCATCCCCTCGGTGCTGATCACGCGCGAGAACGCCAAGCAGTTTTACTTTCCGAACTCGCCTTTTTAATTTTCGTAATGTACCCAACAGCAAGTGCTGGGGTCAGACCCGCCGGGTCTGACCCCGGATTTTGCCCTCGGGGTTGATAAGGACTTTCCATGAAAACCATCCAGGGCCCGGCCATTTTCCTGGCCCAGTTTCTCGGCGATGCGCCGCCGTTCGACTCGCTCGAGCACCTGGCGCAGTGGGCGGCCGGCCTGGGTTACAAGGGCTTGCAGCTGCCCACGGCACCACGATTGTTTGATCTGGAACAAGCGGCCAACAGCCAGCAGTACTGCGACGACGTCAAGGCGCTGCTGGCGCGCCATGGCTTGCAGGTGACGGAATTGTCGACGCACTTGCAGGGCCAGCTGATCGCCGTGCATCCCGCCTACGACGCCCTGTTCGATGGCTTTGCGCCCGAACACGTGCGTGGCGACTCTGCTGCCCGCACGGCCTGGGCCACGCAGCAATTGCTGTGGGCCGCCACCGCCTCGCAGCGCCTGGGCCTCAAGGCGCACGTGACATTTTCCGGCGCGCTGGCCTGGCCGTATCTGTATCCGTGGCCGCAGCGCCCCGCCGGCCTGGTGGAGACGGCATTCGCGGAACTGGCGAAACGCTGGCTGCCCATCCTCGACGCATTTGACGCGGCCGGCGTGGACCTTTGCTATGAACTGCATCCGGGCGAGGATTTGCACGACGGCGTGACGTTCGAGCGCTTTCTGGCCGCCGTCAATGATCACCCGCGTGCATCGATTTTGTACGACCCCAGCCATTTCGTGCTGCAGCAGCTCGACTATCTCGCCTTCATTGACATTTATCATGCGCGTATCAAGGCTTTTCATGTGAAAGACGCGGAATTCCGGCCGAACGGGCGCCAGGGCGTGTATGGCGGCTACGGCGACTGGCAAGACCGGGCCGGGCGCTTCCGTTCGCTTGGCGATGGGCAGATCGATTTCAAGGCGATCTTTTCCAAGATGGCGCAATACGACTTTCCCGGCTGGGCCGTGCTGGAATGGGAATGCTGCCTGAAACACCCGGAAGATGGGGCGGCCGAAGGCGCGCGCTTCATCCGTGAACACATCATCCACGTGGCCGAACACGCATTCGACGATTTTGCCGGCAGTGCGGTTGACCAGGATCAAATTCATCACTTGCTTGGCTTGACATAAGGAGACGATATGCAGCGACGCTTACGGCTGGGCATGGTAGGGGGCGGGCAGGGCGCATTTATTGGCGCCGTGCACCGCATCGCGGCGCGCATCGATGACCAGTACGAGCTGGTGGCAGGCGCCCTGTCGTCCGACCCGGAGCGTGCGCGCGAGAGCGGCGCCGCGCTGCACCTGGCGCCCGAACGCTGCTACAGCGATTACCGCGCCATGGCGCAAGCGGAGGCTGCGCGCGCGGACGGCATCGAGGCGGTGGCCATCGTCACGCCGAATCACCTGCATGCGCCCGTCGCCACGGCCTTCCTGGAAGCGGGCATTCACGTGATTTGCGACAAGCCGCTGGGCATTTCACTGGCGCAAGGTCAAGCCTTGGCGGCGCTGGCGCAACGCAAGAATCTGCTGTTTGCGCTCACGCATACCTACAGCGGCTACCCGCTGCTGCGCCACGCGAAAGCCTTGGTCGAGGCGGGCGAGATCGGCGAGCTGCGCCTCGTGCAAGTCGAGTATTCGCAGGATTGGCTGGCCGACGCGATCGCGGCTGGTGGCATGAACGAGGGTAACTGGCATAACGACCCGCACAAGGCCGGGCCCGGCGGCACCCTGCTCGACGTGGGGCTGCACGCGTATCACCTGGCGCAATTCGTCAGCGGACTCACGCCGCAATCCGTGCTGGCGGAACTGTCGACCTTTGTACCGCACCGCACCCTGGACGACCACGTGCAGGTGATGCTGCGCTATGCGAACGGGGCGAAAGGCACCTTGTGGGCCAGCCAGGTGGCGACGGGCTGCGAAAACACGGTGCGCCTGCGCTTGTTCGGCAGCAAGGCGCAGCTGGACTTTGACCAGGAACAGCCGAACCAACTGTGGCTCACGCCGCAGGGCGGCAACCGCCAGCTGCTGCGCCCGGGGCGCGTCGACAGCGCTGCCGCGCGCCACGCCACGCGCGTGCCGGCCGGCCATCCGGAAGGTTATCTGGAAGCGTTCGCCCAGCTGTACCTGGATGCGGCTTTGCGCATTCGCGCGTTGCAATCGGGCTTGCCCGTGCCCACGGAAGCCAGCTGGTTGCCGACTGTCACCGATGGCGTGGCGGGCCTGGCCTTTGCCGAAGCCGTGCTGCGCAGTCATGCGGATGGCGCGAGCTGGACGACCTTGGCAAGCTGACTGTTACACTGGAGCCATGCGCTCCTTTACCATCACCATCGTTCCGCAAGGCTGGCAATTCCCGGCCGACGCGGGTACGACTCTCCTGGCCGCCGCCGAGCTGGCCGGTATCCGCCTGCTCAGTTCCTGCCGCAACGGCACTTGCCGTACCTGCCTCTGTCACATGCCAGAGGGGCAGGTGCGCTACACGGTGGACTGGCCCGGCATCAGCCCCGATGAACGGCTCGACGGCTACATCCTGCCCTGCGTGGCCGTGGCCGAAAGCGATCTCACTGTGCAGGCGCGCGCTGTGCGCACGGGTGTCTAATTCACGACGGCTTGCCGCCCTTGAGGCGCTGCAGCAGCGCGTCCACGCTGTCGCTCACGGGCAAGCCGTGGCGGCGCAGCAGCTGCACGTGCAAGACCAGGTTTTCCAGCACCAGCTTGGCCGCCACGGCCAGCAACGCCAGATTGCGGTCTTCCGGGCTGAAACTTTCCATGGCATCGGCCATCTCGCACAGGTGGTTGGCGATCAGTCCGCGCAATTCCTGCTCGTCGAAAGGCAGGTCGGCAAAATCGATGGGATCGGCCACTTCCACTTCCTGCATCAGCACCGCTAGTTCTTCCGGGGTAATCGTCATGCCTGGCCTCCTTGTGTGCTTGCCTCTATTTTAATTGTATTGGCCGCAAAGCGGACTAGAATGAGTCGAAGCCGACGACGTCGAAGGGCAGCATGGCGCATCTGCATTTTACGCAACAACTGGCACGCTTCCTCGACGTCCCCACGGTGGACGTGGCCGCGCCACGCCTGCGCGCCGCCCTCGATGCCGCGTTTGCGCAACAGCCGCGCCTGCGCGGCTACGTGCTCGACGAGCAGGGAGCCTTGCGTCCCAACGTGGTGATCTTCATCGATGGCGCACGCTGCCGCGAACGGCGCGTGCTCGACGACGTCTTGCGACCCGACAGCCAGGTGTATATCTTGCAGGCACTTTCCGGAGGTTAATCATGGCACAAGGCATGGCGCAACGCGCGTATCTCGGCACCCGCAAGGGTTTGTTCCAGTTCGATGTCGATGCGGCCGGCGCCTGGCAGCTGGCGCTGGTGCAGTTTGCCGGCGACCCCGTTTCCATGCTGCTGCACGATAGCCGTGACGGCACGCTGTACGCGGCCCTGAACCTGGGCCACTTTGGCGCCAAGCTGCACCGCCTGGACAGCGGCAGTTCCACATGGCAAGAAGTCGCCGTGCCCGCCTATCCCGCCAAGCCGGAAGATAGCAACGATAGCGTGGACTGGACCCTGCAGCAGGTCTGGTCACTGGCGGCCGGTGGCGCGGACCAGCCCGGCGTGCTGTGGGCGGGTACCCTGCCTGGTGGCCTGTTCCGTTCCGGCGACCGTGGTGACAGCTGGCAACTGGTGGAGTCCTTGTGGCATGTGCCGCAGCGGGCGCAGTGGTTTGGCGGCGGCTACGACGTGCCCGGCATCCACAGCATCTGCGTCGATCCGCGCGACAGCAGCAAGGTGCTGGTCGGCGTTTCCTGCGGCGGCGTCTGGCAAACTAGCGATGGCGGCGCCAGCTGGGCCTTGAGCGCGACGGGCATGCGGGCCGACTACATGCCGCCCGAACTCGATGAAAACGAAGCCGTGCAAGACCCGCACCGCATCGTGCGCAGCGCCGGCACGCCCGATGCGCTATGGTGCCAGCATCATAATGGCATCTGGCGCTCGCACGATGCTGGCTGGCATTGGCAGGAAGTGAGCACGGCGCCGCTGTCGCATTTCGGCTTTGCCGTGGCCGTGCATCCGCGCGATGGCGACACGGCCTGGTTCGTGCCCGCGCAGGCGGACGTGCTGCGCATACCCATCGACGGCGCGCTGGCCGTCACGCGCACGCGCGACGGCGGGAAAACCTTCGAAGTGTTGCGCGCTGGATTGCCGCAGCAGCATTGCTATGACCTGGTGTACCGCCACGGGTTGGCGCTGGCCGACGACGGGCGCAGCCTGCTGATGGCGTCGACCACGGGCGGCGCCTGGTATTCCGGCGATGAGGGCGAACATTGGCAGACGCTGTCCGCCCACTTGCCGCCCGTTTATGCCGTCTGTTTTGCCACGCCGTAGTAGCACAGGAAGATATCGACGGCCAGTTCCGTCACTTCGCGCCGGCGTGCCGGGCCCAGCAGAGGCTCACCCAGGGTGATCTGCGGCCAGAAGGCAAAGGTCTTCAGTGGCGACATCAGCAGGTGCGCCACTTCCAGCGTCTCGCCCGCCTTGATGCGCCCGTCTTGTTGCGCCGCACGGATCCAGATATTCAGGCCGGTTTCCTTTTCATTCAGGCGCGCCACCATGGCTTGCGCGCGCTCGGGCGAGTGGATGGTTTCGCCAAAGATCACGCGCGCCAGGTCGATGAATGCCGGGTCGCACAGCAAGCCCATTTTCTGCTCGACCAGGGCCAGCACCTGCGGGCGCAGCGGCTGGTCGGCAAGATAGGGTACGGCGGGCTGGGCCATGCTGCTTTCCCACAGGCGCTGCAGGATTTCCGCAAACAACTCGTCCTTGCTGGGGAAATGGTTGTACACGGTGCGCTTGGAAACGGCAGCCGTGGCGGCGATCCTGTCCATGCTGGTCGCGTCAAAACCGTGCTCGCGAAACTCGGCGATGGCGGCATCGACGATGGCGACGCGCTTGCGGTCGGTGAGGCGTTGCGGTGCGGCCATGGCGGGAAATCTCCTTTGAAAACAATATTTTACACCTCTTGGTTTACTTTGCCAGAAATAGGAACTACACTGTGTAGTGTAGTTTAATCTTTGCATTTTATTTGCCGGGCCGCATATGCACTTGCACCGAGTCGCACGTCGTCTCTTCTTTCTGGGAGTCCTGATCATCATGAGTTCTTGCACCTTGCGCGCCGAGCCTGCCGCGCCTGTTGAATCCTTGCAACGCCACGAAGGCAAGTTCCGCAATCCCGTGCAGATGCACAAACTGGGTACGGCAGCAACGCTCAAGCTGATGTGGACATTTTTCTTTGATAAGCCCGACAGCACGGTGCCGGCTGCAGCCGTACCCGTGCAAGCCTTGAGCCGGGCGCAGTTGCTGGCCGCACCCGACAACAGCCTGTTTCGCCTCGGCCACTCGACCCTGCTATTCAAACTCAACAACGAGTTCTTCCTCACCGACCCCGTGTTTTCCGAGCGCGCCTCGCCTGTGCAGTGGGCGGGACCGAAGCGTTTCCACCAGCCGCCCATCAGCATCGCCGACTTGCCACCGATCAAGGCCGTGATCCTGTCGCACGACCACTACGATCACCTCGACCATGCTGCCGTGCTGCAACTGGCCGCCAAGACCGAATACTTCGTCACGCCGCTGGGCGTGGGCGATACCATGATTCAATGGGGCGTGCCGGCCGCCAAGGTGCAGCAGTTTGACTGGTGGCAGGGCACCACGATTGCCGGCGTGAAACTCGTCGCCACGCCGTCGCAGCATTTCTCGGGACGCGGCTTGTTTGATGGCAATCAAACCCTGTGGGCGTCGTGGGTCATCGACGCGCCGGACGTGCGCGTGTTTTTCAGCGGCGACTCCGGCTATTTCCGCGGTTTCAAGCAGATCGGTGACAAGTACGGGCCGTTTGACGTGACCATGATCGAGACGGGCGCCTACGACAAGCTGTGGCCGGACGTGCACATGCAGCCGGAAGAAACCCTGCAAGCCCACCTGGACTTGCGCGGCAAGTGGCTCATGCCTGTGCATAACGGCACCTTTGACCTGGGTTTACATGCCTGGCATGAACCGTTCGACCGCATCACGAGGCTGGCGGCGAAGCAGGGCGTGAACCTGGCCACGCCGCAGATGGGCGAGGCGGTCGACCTGACGCAGCCGCAGAAGGGTAAAAAATGGTGGCTGGCGATGCTGGAAGAGGAAATGGCGAAGTAAGCTTGCTTTACGCCGTCACATCGATCAGGCGGCCCAGGGTCTGGCCATAGCTGTTCAGCTGGGGCGTGCTTTTCGGCGCGGTGGGGGCTGCTTGCTGCACCACGGCCACCTTGATCGCCTGGTCCAGCTGCGGCGCCTTGACGCTGGCCGGGGCCTCGGCCTGGGCTTGCCGGCTGGTGCGCTGTGTCTGGCTTAGCGATTCCTGTTCCCGCGCCAGCGACTGGCGGCTTTGCGCCAGCTGTTCACTGTCGCGTTGTACCTGGTTCTGGCCTTGTTCGACGCGCCGCTGCGCCGTGGCCAGCGAGGCTTGCAGATTATTGATGGACGTTAGCGTGACCACATTGTTCACCTTTGAAAGTATGTCCAGGCGTGCACAGGAGAGGAAAAGTCAGGCCGGGGGACGTGACATGTCTTCAGGTAATCTTTATCTGAATCAAGAGTAGGACAAATTCTCGCATAGTTCCAGTAAATTATGCTTTCTTGATAATTCTATTGTGCGCGCGCTGGGTTGCCAAACCGGCATGCCGAAGCTGGCGCCATGCTTGGAAAAGTGAGTACACGCTGTCGCTTGCAGCCATTGTTAGTCTGCCATACCCGATGCGCACGCTGCGCAGGTGGCAAGCATGGCCGCCTTCAAAGGGTACGTTCTAGAGTGTCAATATGTTGTTGTTTTTTTACCGTGATGGCGCACGGTAATGCGCGGTCTGCTTGGCGCTCTGGGCTATAATTGACGGTCAGAGTTGGTTTCTTTTGCCATACAGACAGGTAGTTAACACATGAATCTCAAGAGCCTCGCAATTGCCCTCGGCATGTCGAAAACGACAGTCAGCAGGGCGTTGAACGGCTATCCGGAAGTCAATTCCCGCACCCGTGAAATCGTCCTGGCTGCCGCCAAGAAAGTCGGCTACCGGCCCAACCCGCTGGCACGCAGCCTGGCCGTCGGCCGCACCAATGTGCTGGGCATGATCTATCCCCTGCTGCCCAGCGACCTGGGCGACAGCGTCTTTCTTTCCGTGGTGAATGGCATGTCCGACGCCGTCGAAGCGTCGAAGATGAGCCTCATCATCGCCCCCGTGTCGCCGCAGAACGAACAGCCCTCGTATGAAACCATGGTGCGCGGGCGCCAGGTCGATGGCCTGGTGGTGGGCCGCACCAAGGTAGTCGATGAGCGCATCGCCTACCTGACGAAGGTGGGCTTTCCCTTTGTCGCGAATGGCCGCACGCGCATCGACGCGCCGTATGCGTATTTTGACTACGACAACGACACGGGCATCGACCTGGCCGTGTCTTTCCTCGCGGCGCATGGCCACCAGCGCATCGCCCTGCTGAGCGCGCCGCTGGATTTGCATTTTGCCTACGAGCGCAAGGAAAGCTTTATCCGCTGCATGGCGCAGGCGGGTTTGCCGCTGGATCCCCACTATTTGCTCGACAATACTTTCGACCGCCGCAGCGGCTACCAGGCCATGCAGCAATTGCTGGCTTGCTCGCCCCGTCCCACAGCCGTCATCGTCGATAATCATCTGTCCGGCGTGGGCGTGGTGCGCGCGCTGATGGATGCGGGCATCGAGATCGGCAAGGAGGTCTCCGTCATCGTCTGGGGTAATGTGGAAGATACCTTGATCGGCATCAATGTCACCACCATAGACCAGCCCGACCTGCGCCGCGCCGGCGCCAAGATGGTCGAAATGCTGCAATCCCTGCTGGCCGGCACGCCACCGGAACGGCTGCAGGAAATCTGGCAACCCGTGCTGTTGCCGGGGGCGACGGTGGGACGCTGCCCTGAATAAAAAAAACGCAGAGCCGAGGCTCTGCGTTTTTACTTCAAGACCTTTGACTGGCTTAGGCCGCGTGCTTGCTGCCATCCGCCAACACCGCCAGCAATCTCGCTTTGTCCTTGCGGTAAGTGTTGACGGCGGCTTCCTTGACGTGGCCGAAGCCGCGGATTTTTTCGGGCAGGGACGCCAGTTCCACGCAGGTAGCCAGATTCTCCGCCGTCAGGTTAACCAGCATTCCCGCCAGCAGTTCGCGGTATTCGACGATCAGGGCGCGTTCCATCTTGCGCTCGGTCGTATAACCGAAGACGTCGAAGGTGCCGCCGCGCAGACCCTTGGCTTTCGCCAGCAGCTTGAAGGCGCGCCACATCCAGGAACCGAACTCCGCTTTCACCAGATGCCCTTTCGCATCCTTTTTCGCGAACAGCGGTGGCGCCAGGTTGAATTTCACGGAGAAATTCCCCTCGAACTGCTGCTGCAATTGTTCGACGAAACGGCCGTCCGTGTACAGGCGCGCCACTTCATACTCGTCCTTGTAGGCCAGCAATTTGAAGTAGCTCTTGGCCACGGCCGTCGACAGCTTCTGGCCCAGTCCCAGGGTATTTTCGCGGTCGCGCACCTGTTTGACCAGGGTCAGATAACCGTCCGCATACGCGGCGTTCTGGTAGGCGATGAGGAATTCCACGCGCTTTTTGATCACGCTATCGAGGCTTTGCGGCATTTGCACGATGATGGCTTGCGACGGCGTGGCGATCTGCGTGACTTTGCGCACATCGACGGCGGCGCGGCGGCCCCACAGGAAACTCTTCTTGTTCGACGCTATGCCGACGCCATTGAGTTCGATGGCGCGCAGCAGCGCCGCTTCCGTCAACGGGATGCGGCCCTTTTGCCAGGCGTAGCCGAGCATGAACAGGTTGGCGGCAATCGAGTCGCCCATCAGCGCGGTGGCCAGTTTTGTAGCATCGATGAAGTCCGCCGCATCCGCGCCGCCCACGGATTCCTCGATCAGCTGGCGCACTTCCGCCGTTGGATATTGCCAGTCGGCATTTTGCGCAAACGTGCCCGGCGGCTGCTCGTGCAGGTTGACGACGGCCAGGCTGCGGCCCGGACGCATTTTCGACACGGCATCCTGCGCGCCGGCCGTCAGCATGTCGCAGCCTAAAATCAGGTCCGCTTCGCCCGTGGCGATGCGCTGGGCGCGGATGTGTGCGGGGGAGGCGGCGATTTTCACGTGCGACGTGACGGAACCGTTCTTTTGCGACATGCCCGTCATGTCCAGCACGGAAGCGCCCTTGCCTTCCAGGTGGGCCGCCATGCCCATCAGGGCGCCGACGGTGATCACGCCCGTGCCGCCGATGCCGTTAATCAGGATGTTGTACGGCGCGTCGCAGGCGGGCAGGACAGGTTCCGGCAGCGGGCCGAAGTTGTCCGTCTCGCCCGGCTTGCCGGCGCCCGTTTTCGTTTTCTTCAGGCTACCGCCTTCGACGGTGACGAAGCTGGGGCAAAAGCCCTTGGCGCACGAGTAATCCTTGTTGCACGAGGATTGGTCGATGGTGCGCTTGCGGCCAAATTCCGTTTCTTTCGGCAAGATCGACACACAGTTCGACTGCACGCCGCAATCACCGCAGCCTTCGCAGACGGCATCGTTGATGACCATGCGCTTGGCGATGTCCGGATACTCGCCTTTCTTGCGGCGCCGGCGTTTTTCGGCCGCGCAGGTCTGGTCGTAGATCAGCACCGACACGCCTTGTACTTCGCGCAATTCGCGCTGCACGGCATCCATGTCCTTGCGGTCGTGCAAGGTCAGGTGGGCCGGCAGGTTGCTGCGGTCGCTGTAGCGGCTCAAATCTTCCGTCACCAGCGCGATGCGGGCGATGCCTTCGGCCGCCACCTGCTGCGCCATCATGGGCACGGTGATCAAGCCGTCCACGGGCTGGCCGCCCGTCATGGCGACGGCGTCGTTGTACAGGATTTTGTAGGTGATGTTCACCTTGGCCGCCTGCGCGGCGCGGATGGCCAGGTAGCCCGAGTGGAAATACGTGCCGTCGCCCAGATTCTGGAACACGTGCGGCAGTGTGGAAAATGCGGCTTGCCCGATCCATGGCGCGCCTTCGCCGCCCATGTGCGTGGTCAGCTTGTTCATTTCCGGGTAGATCGAGGTAGCCATCACGTGGCAGCCGATGCCGGCCAGGGCCAGGCTGCCGTCCGGTACCTTGGTCGAGGTATTGTGCGGGCAGCCGGAGCAGTAAAACGCGGGGCGGAACGGCGTGTTCACGGCCTTTTTCAATACCGCATCCTTGGCGTCGAGGAAACTCAGGCGTGCCTTGATCAGGTCGCAGGTGAGGGGGTCGGAAATCAGGCGCGCGATGCGGCTGGCGATGACACGTGCCACTTGCGAGACGGAAAAATCCGCCTTCGAGGTCAGCAACCATTCGCCGCGCGGCGCCACCCATTCGCCTTTTTCGTCGAACTTGCCGATGACTCTTGGGCGCACGTCGTCGCGCCAGTTGTACAGCTGCTCCTTGAGCTGGTATTCGACGATTTGCCGCTTCTCTTCTACCACGAGGATTTCATCGAGACCTTGCGCAAACTCACGCACGCTGTCCGGTTCCAGCGGCCACGGCATGGCGACCTTGAACAGCCGCATACCGACGTCGGCCGCCATCTGCTCGTCGATGCCCAGCTCTTCCAGCGCTTCGAGCACGTCCAGGTAAGACTTGCCGGAAGCGATGATGCCCAGCTTGGCGTTCGGGCTGTCGATGGTGGTGTGGTTGAGCTTGTTTTCGCGCGCGTAGGCCAGGGCCGCATAGATTTTGTAGTCCTGCATCAACGCTTCCTGGTTGCGCGCCTGCTGGCCCAGCGGGATGCTCGACAGGCGTGCGTTCAGGCCGCCTTCGGGCATGATGAAATCCTGCGGAATCTTGACTTCCACGCGGAACGGGTCGGCATCGACGGAGGCCGACGATTCGACCGTGTCGGCCAGCGCCTTGAAAGCCACCGTGCAGCCGGAAAAGCGCGACATGGCCCAGCCGTGGATGCCCAAGTCCAGGTAGTCCTGCACATTGCATGGGTACAGCAACGGGATCATCGAGGCGGAGAACAGGTGGTCGGACTGGTGCGGCAGGGTCGACGAGTACGCGCCATGGTCGTCGCCGGCCACCAGCAGCACGCCGCCCAATTTGGATGTGCCCGCATGGTTCATGTGCTTGAAGACATCGCCGCAGCGGTCCACGCCCGGTCCCTTGCCATACCACATGGCGAACACGCCGTCGTACTTGGCCGGGCCGATCAGGTCCACCTGCTGCGAACCCCAGACGGCCGTGGCGGCCAAGTCTTCGTTGACGCCGGGCACGAACTGCACATGGTGCTGTTCCAGGTGCTTCTTGGCTTTCCACAGGTTTTCATCGAGGCCGCCCAGCGGAGAGCCACGGTAGCCGGAAATGAAGCCGGCCGTGTTCAGTCCGGTGGCCTGGTCGCGCAGACGCTGCATCATGGGCAGACGCACGAGGGCCTGGATGCCGGACAGGAAGATGGCGCCGGAAGTGGCCGTGTATTTGTCGTCGAGGCTGACGGTGCTCAAACGGGAAGTGTCGGGGGGCGTAGATGGCGCGGCACCGGCGTTTCTAGCGAACGCTGCGGAGCCGTTTTCCGTGGTCACGGACATGGCTGTCTCCAAAAGGGTGTTTCAGATAGCGGCTGTACAAGGTCGCGCCCGGTAAGGCGCGCGCTGTGCAGACGGGATGGCCGCGTGTGGGCGGCACATAACTATTTTAAATTTAAAATAGTTAATGTGGTCAGTGTAGAACGCGCGTGGGGAAGGGGCAAATACGCTTTGACGATGGGGGTATAAGAAAAAATGATGGCCTGCCTTGCGCCGCAAGACAGGCCATGCATGCCTGCACGCTTAGGGCTGCGTCCATTGCAGTTTGCGCAAGTTACGGACATGGGCAGTGGGCGTCACTTCAGGCACGAGGGCGTTGATCGAATCCTGGGTCAGGTCCAGCGCCTGTTGGCCATCGAGTTCGCTGACACTGAGTCTGTTCAAGAAACCTCGCTTGAAGCTCAGGTAAACAGGCGCACCGTCACTCTTGATGTCAATGGTGACTGGGGCGTCTTGCCAGGCCAACTCGTATTTGCCCGGCGCGAGTTCCAGGGCGGTATGCATATTGGAATAGCTTGTGTAATAGGTTTTTTTCGCGCTGCCCATCAGATGGTTTGCCCGGAGAGAAAAGAATTGTAGGCCATCTGCAAAGTACGTGCTGCTGGAGGTCGCCTGCGGCAGCCGATTGAAGATGATCAGATTGGCTTTGGTATTGAGCGCGGTACCCGCTTGTCCGGGCTGGCTTGCCAGCGCGAGCGCCGTGGTACGCCTTACGCCGCCCATTTCCGCGTCAACGGTGTCCTTTTCGTCTCCCAGACGGGTCAGCGTAGCGTTGATGGGATTCGGCCCCAGTCCAGCCAACTTATCCTCAGCGTAGCTTGCACTGCGCATGTCGGCACGCTGGGTCTGGATCGAATGCCAGATGGTTTTTCCGGCAGCCCTGTCATATACGACGACCTCGCTGGACATGAGGACTCCGGCGGTGCAATTGGAAGCGCAGCGTTTTGACGCGGTCAAATCAATGAATTTCCAGTCCACCAAGGCCACATAGCGTCGTCCGGTGGCGCTGGCAGGCAGGGCGTGAACGGTCTCGACGATGGATGGACGTTTGAGGGCAGGCGAGGTGGGAATGAAGGCTAACTCTTCTTTGGGATTGTTGGCGGCAATCGTATATGCACGGCAAGCCCAACTGCGGATGAGGGCGTCATTCGTGAGGGCAATCATTTCCTGCAACTCAGTGGCGCCGGACGGAGGCGTGCAACTCTCCGGGGCGACGAATACCGTGACGTCGATCTCTTTTTTTTCAATTCGCTGGGTGATGTCGAGCAGTAGCGTCTCGTGCAAGGGAAAATCGGATTGGGGAAGAGCAGCTTGTACGCCTGGTATCAGGAGCAGCAGGGACGTGCCCGCCGCCAGGCAGCGCAAGGAAGTGGTAAGCAAGGACATGATGATGATGGTGAAATGAATAAGATCATCATTTTATTTCTTTTGAGAAATTATTGCTGGAAAAATAATGCTCGTTACAGCACATGCGCCCCCACCCAGCGTCCGCTGCCGCACAGCTCGGCGGCCACTTGCAGCACGAGGTTTTTCACGGCGTTGCCCGCATTCGTCAGGGGGATGTTTTTTGAGGCGCACAGGGCCACCGTGCGCGACAGCACGGGGCTGTGGATGGCATAGCTGCGCATGGCGCCGCTGTCCAGTTCGGCGAGCAGGGGGGCGGCCGGCAGGATGGTGGCGCCCATGCCGGCCAGGATGGCCGATTTCAGGATGGCGATCGAGTTGATCTCGATCACGTTTGCCGTCTCCAGGCCCAGTTCGCGGGCGCGGCTGTCGATGCGCGGACGCACGCCATGCTGCAAGCCCGGCAGGATCAGGGTGGCGTTCAAGGCTTGCTGGAACGATACGGCATGGCTGGCGGGCGCGAACGGCGAATCGCTGCGGCAGATAAAACGCATCTCTTCTTCCACCAGCGGGCTGCAGGCAAAGGGCGTGAGCTGGCCATCGTCGAACAGCACGGCCAGGTTGATACGCCCCGATTTCAATTGTTCGTTCAGGTTGCCGGTGATTTCTTCCGTCAGTTGCAGGGTGATTTCGGGGTAGCGTTCGCGCGCGGCCAGCAGCAAGGGCAGGGCCAGCGCGCCGGAGATGCTGTGCGGCAAGCCAAGGGTGACATTGCCGGATGGCCGCGCGGCGCTTTGCATGACGGCCGAGCGGGCGTCGGCCACCTGTTTCAGGATCGCTTGCGCGTGTTCGTAAAACACCTTGCCCGCGTCCGTGCTGAGCACGCCCTGGGCCGAGCGGTGCAGCAGCTGCACGCCCAGTTCTTCTTCCAGCTGGCGCAGCTGCTGCGTCAGGGCCGGCTGCGCCACATGCAGGGTCAGGGCCGCGCGCGACAGCGAGCCGTGGTCGACGATGGCAACAAAGTAGCGTAATTGGCGCAGTTCCATGGGTCCCAAAGCGGTGCGTGCGCCATTGCCCGGCAAGGGTGCCGACAACAGCGCGGTGAGCGGAAAAACAGGGTGTTGCGCCGCAGCGCCGAACGCGGCCAGCAGAATAACAATTTTGTTATACTCATTCTAGCGCCTTCGGTGCTCCAGACGCGTATTTGTGGGATGACAGCATGCTCAAGAAAGTTGATTCGTCTCAATTAAAAGTGGGCATGTACATCCATGACCTCAGCTGCGACTGGATGACGCATCCGTTCGTGCGCAACCGTTTCCTGTTGCGCAGCGATGATGAAATCCGCAAGATCGTGCAGGCCGGCATCCACGACGTGGTGATCGACAGCGGCAAGGGCCTCGACGTGCAGGATGCGCCCACGGTGGCGCAGGCGCGGGCCGAGACGGAACGCGAACTGGTGCAGATCGCCACGCCGCCGCAGGTGGTCACGCGCGTGTCGCTGGGCATGGAACTGGCGCGCGCCACGCAGGTGCGGCGGCAGGCATCGAGCCTGGTGCGCACGGTGATGGCCGATGTGCGCCTGGGCAAGGCTGTCGAGATCGACCGCGTGCAGCACACGGTGCAAGATATCACCGAATCGATCTTGCGCAATCCCGGCGCCCTGGTCGGCTTGTTGCGCATCAAGAACAAGGACGACTACACCTTCTTGCATTCCGTCAGCGTGTGCGCGCTGCTGGTGGCGTTTTGCCGCTCGCGGGGCGTCGATGGGGCCACCACGCACCAGGCCGGCCTGGGCGGCTTGCTGCATGATACGGGCAAAGCCTTGGTGCCCGATAGCGTGCTGAACAAGCCAGGCCCCCTGACGCCGGAAGAATTTGCCCTGATCAAGCGCCATCCGCGCGATGGTTACGACATCCTGCACCAGTCGCCCGAAGTGGGCGCGATTCCGCTCGACATTACCTTGCACCACCACGAACGGCGCGATGGCAGCGGCTACCCGGACAAGCTGGCCGGTGACGCCATCAGCGAGCTGGCGCAGATGGCCGCCATCGTCGACGTGTATGACGCGCTGACGTCCGACCGCAGCTATCACAAGGGCATCGCCGCCGCGGAAGCCTTGCGCAAGATTTATGAGTGGAGCAAATTCCATTTCAACCCCGTGTTTGCGCAGGATTTCATGCGCTGCGTGGGGATCTATCCGGTAGGCACCATGGTGATGCTGGAATCGGGCCGCCTGGCTGTCGTCATCGAGGCGCACGAGAGCAATCTGCTGGCGCCGAAGGTGAATGTATTTTTCAGTACGAAGAGCAATGCCTACATCAAGCCCGAAACGGTCGACCTGTCGCGCGGCTTCGGCTTTGGCGGCGGCGACAAGATCGTCGGCCATGAGTCCGCTGCCAAGTGGCAGGTGGATCCCATGCGCTTTTTATCGCTGGCGGATGCCTAGAAAAATTCCGCCGTATCGTTCGAGGCAATGGTGGTGAGCAAGCCCTTGGCGACGAGCTCGTCATAGTGGCAAGCCAGGTTGCGGCCATGGCTTTTCGCGTAATACAGGGCCTGGTCGGCGCGGCCGAGAATGATGACGGGCGCCTCGTAGGCGTTGATGCTGACGAAGCCCACGCTGACGGTGACTCTGCCCACTTGCGGGAAGTTGTGCGCCTCGACATTGGTGCGGAAGCGGTCGATGATTTTCTGCGCATTCTCCAGGGTGATCGAGCGCAGCAGCACGACGAATTCCTCGCCGCCGAAGCGGAAGATACGGTCTTGCGAGCGGAACGACGATTGCAGCTGGTTGGCGATCAGGATCAGCACTTCATCGCCATACAGGTGGCCGAATTTATCGTTGACCAGTTTGAAATGATCGACGTCGATCACGGCCAGCCATTGCCGTTCCGTGTCCGTATGGTGGCGCCTTTCTTCATCGACGGGGCACGGCTTCTCCGCTTCCGGTTCGCCGCGGCTTTGCAGGATTTTCGCCAGTTGGTCGTCGAAGGTCTTGCGATTTAACAAGCCGGTGAGCGAATCGCGTTCGCTGTAGTCGAGCAGGTTCTGGAAATTGCGGTACACGCTGACGATGCCGCCGATCACCTGGATGGTGGCCCCCGTGTAGGGCGTGGGGTTGGTGATTTCCAGGCAGGTGGTGACTTGGTCGCCGATCCAGATGGGCAGCCACAGCAGGTGGCGCCCGTCGGCGCAGAGGGTATCGGCGCTCGCTTCATGGCGCGCGATGCAGGCGGCCAGCGCCGGATAGTCCGACAGCGGTTCACCCGGCAGCGACGGGTCGGGATTGTCTTCCATGCGGGCCACGCTGCCCGCCACGATGATGGCCCGCGACCGCACGAACACCTGGCCACGCACGGTGGTCAGTGCCAGCACACGGGTCTGCGACGCGGAAGCGAGTTCCTGAACTGCCGAGATCACGGAGATGTCGAGCATCGTATGGTCGCGGTGCCCGGTCATGTCCACCATGTGTTTCAGTAGGGAATCCATTGTCGATCTCTGGAAAGTAGTCACACAAGATTCTTCATACCAACATTGCGTCAAGCAATTCGCGTCCGTCTACAAGAAGCCAAGATTTATTTGGTGGCATGACGCTCTTTACCGCAGGGCGAGAGGCCTTTCCAAAGAAGAGCTAAGCAGGATAATGTCTTTTTGCCTAATAGGCAATTAACGTATGCAATATTTCATGTAAATACATGAGATTCATGCACTGCGTTGCAAAAAACTTGCCTTGACGAAGGCTTTCAATCCTGATCGCAACATTTGTTTGCGTCAGCCGTCATGTCAACAAGGTTTGATAATTTCCACATGGAAACTTGTGGCGCGTCAATTTGCCAAAACGTGGACGCTTTATAGTCAATGCAATGGCGCAGAAATTTACGGCAGGAAACATATTAGCAGGAATGGGCAATGTTTCACACCCGATTGTGCCAGGGACTTGTGATTCACTTTTGGGAGCTTGTCATGCATACCTTCCTGTCGGCAGTACAGCAGTTTGTTAAGGATGAGGATGGCATTACGGCAATCGAATATGGCTTGATTGCGGCCTTGATGGCTACCGCCATCACGGCCGGTTTCTTGCTGATCAAGACCAACTTGCTGGCCGTCCTCACCGACATTTCCTCGAACCTGGTGTTGACGCCCTAAGCGGGGGCCCGCCGCTGGCTGGCCGGTGGCGGGTTTTTTTTCGGGAGGTATGCCATGCCTGCATTTGCCTTGTGCGACCTGCTGTTGTTGTGCTTTGTGACGGGGGCCGCCGTCAGTGATTTGATCCGCCGCAAGATACCGAATGGTTTGGTGTTGTCCGGCATCCTCGCCGCGCTGGTCTTGCACCTGTGGCTGTGGCCGCAAAGCGTGCCGTCGTTGTGGCTGGGCGGCATGGCGACGGGCTTCTTCCTGTTTCTGCCTTTATACGTGCTGCGCGGCATGGCCGCCGGCGACGTCAAGCTGATCGCCATGGTGGGCGCTTTTGCCGGTCCCTGGCCCGTGCTGCAGATCTGTTTCGCCACCTTTGTGCTGGGCGGCCTGATGGCCGTGCTGATGATCACGTACCAGGGCAAGTGGCGTGCTTGCCTGGGCAATCTGCGCCAGCTGCTGTGGCCAATGATCGCGCGCATGGCCGGCATACCCCTGGCGCCCGCCGCACTGGGCAGCGGTGCCAGCGTGGGCAACATGCCGTACGGACTGGCCATTGCCCTGGGCTGCCTGGTGGTGCAAGGGCGGCATTATTTCTGATTGGCATTCATTGCTCTGAATCAATAGGCGCCAGCCCCCGCTCGCTAGAATGAATTCTGTTCAATGCAGTCTTAACCGGCTTGGAGACACAGCATGACCGAGGTCGTTTATTCCATGAGCAGCGAGAGTGCGCCGCGCCCTGCCGACGCGAACCTGATGCCGCCCTTGCCGCCGCAGCCGAAGAGCTTGCGCGAAACGGGACTGGAGCGGCCGTTGGTGGTCGAACTGATTGCCAAGCTGATGTTTGTGAGCGGCAAGACGCACCTGTCCGCACTGACGACGCGCTTGCGTCTGTCGATCAATGTCTTGCGCGAAGTGCTCGATTTCATGGTGGCCGAGCAGATGGTCGAAGTGGCCTGGCGCGGCGAATCCGAGATCGACGTGCAATACCAGCTGACGGGCGCCGGCAAGCACTGCGCCAGCACCTTCCTCGAGCGCTGCGCGTATATCGGCGCCGCCCCCGTCACCCTGGAAGCGTACCGCGCCATGGTGGCGCGCCAGTCGTGGCTGGCGCAGGAACAGCGCGTCGGCAGCGATGACCTGGCTGCCGTGCTGGGCAGCGCCCATGCGGGGCCGGGCATGCTCGACCTGGTGGGCGCGGCCCTGCATTCGGGGCGCTCGCTGCTGCTGTACGGTCCGCCCGGCAGCGGCAAGTCGACCCTGGCGCTGCAACTGGGACAATTGCTGCATGGCCTGGTGGCCGTGCCCTACGCCATCGTTGTCGGCCAGGATATCGTCCAATTGTACGATCCGGCGCAGCACCTGCCGCCCGCGCCGCAGCATGTCAGCCATGCGCGCCAGGCGCTGGAGCGGCGCAGCACCGATATTCGCTGGGTGCTGTGCCAGCGTCCCGTGATCCATGTGGGCGCCGAGCTCGACGCGGGCATGCTGGAACTGCGCCATGACGCCAGCGGCGGCTGCTACCAGGCGCCACCCCATGTGCGGGCAAATAACGGCATGATGATCATCGACGACCTGGGCCGCCAGCGCCTGGGCGCGCAAGAACTGCTGACGCGGCTGATGCAGCCGCTGGCGCGCGGCAGCGATCAGCTGGGCTTGCCCGGCGGCGTGCAGATCAGCGTGCCGTTCGACAACGCCCTGGTGCTGGCCACGAATGTGCCGCCGGGCGAGCTGTTCGATCCAGCCTTGCTGCGCCGCATCGGCTACAAGGTGCAGGTGGGACCGCTGGCCGAGAGCGCCTATCGCGCCCTGTTCCGCCAGCAGTGCCGTCTGGCCGGCATGGTCATCGACGAGCTGGCCCTGAACCACCTGCTGCAGCTGCATGGCGCGCAGGGACGACCCTTGCTGGCCAGCTACCCACAGGAATTGCTGGGGCGCATAGGCGACTTTGCCGGTTTTGCCGGCTGTGAAGCGCGTCTGACGGTGGCCGCCCTGGAGCAGGCCTGGAGCAGCCTGTTTGCCAGCTGCGACATGTCGGCCGCCAGCCTGTGTGAGCGTATCGCATGAAAAACCGACGCGCTCTGCTGATGATGGCCCTGGCGGTGGTGCTGGGCCTGCTGGCTGTGCTGCTGGCCTCGCACTGGCTGCTGCGCCAGACGCCGGCCGGCAAGGGCAAAATCGTCGTCGCCGCCAGCGATGTCAACCTGGGCCAGCGCCTGACGCCCGACATGCTGCGCCTGGCCGAATGGCCGGCGGCAAGCTTGCCGCAAGGCGCGCTGCAAGACCCGGCGACACTGGCGGGACGGGTGCTGAAAACCAGCGTGCTGCGCGGCGAACCGCTGAGCGTAGCCAAGCTGGCGCCGGTCGGCACCCTGGGCGGCCTGTCGGCCCTGATCACGGAAGGGCGGCGCGCCATCACCGTGCGCGTCAACGATGTGATCGGCGTGGCCGGCTTTGCCTTGCCGGGCAACTATGTCGACATCATCGTGAGCACCCAGCAGGATGCCGGCGACCGCGCGTTTCCGCAAAGCCGCAACATTTCCAAGATCGTCCTCGAACGCATCCTGGTGCTGGCCGTGGCGCAGGAAGTGGGACGCGACGAGACCAAGCCGCGCGTGGTCAATGCGGTGACCCTGGAGGTGACGCCGGAGCAGGCCGAAAACCTGGACCTGGCGCGCAGCGTGGGCAGCCTGTCGCTGGTGCTGCGCAACCAGGTCGACCCGCAACCGGGCGTGACGGCGGGTGCTACCAAGCTGACCCTGCTGGGCGGAGCGCACGAAGCCGAGCCCGCTCCCGCCGTCGCCGCACCTGTGCCTGCCGCCGCGCCGCGCCCGGTGCGCGTGGCGAAGGCGCCGCTGGAACCGCTGCGCCTGTGCAGCGGCGTCATCGACGGGACGCGCCAGTCGCGCGAATGTTTTTAGCTGCCTTGCTCAACCATGGATACGCTCATGAACCGCGCCCTGCTGACACTGTGCTGCCTGCTGTTGCCGCTTGCCGGCGCGGCGGCCGATCCTGGCCCGCGCTGCGGCGGAGAAGCGGCTACACCCGGCAACTTGCAGCTGCAGGTGGGCAAGTCGAGCATGTTGCGCCTGCCCGAGGCGGTGCTGGCCCGCAGCGTCGGCAATCCGGCGGTGCTGCAAGCCATGCTGGTGGCGCCCGACACTTTATATGTGGTGGGCGTCGACGTGGGCAGCACGAATATGATCATCCAGGGACGCAGCGGCGTGTGCAGCGTGGTGAACGTCAGCGTCAGCATGGACCCGGCCGGCTTGCAAGCCACCCTGACGGCCCTCATGCCGGAAGAAAAAGCCATCCGCGTGACGGCCGTGGCCGATACCCTGGTGCTGTCGGGCACGGTGCAGGATGCGGGCGCCGTGCTGCGCGCCGTCGAGCTGGCGCACGCGTATGTGCGGCGCGCTACGCCGCCGCTGGCGCTGCCCAAGCCCGCCGATGGCGCTGCCTTGCCGCTCGCCGCCACGGCGCCCGCTGGCGGCGCGGGGGGCGCGAACAGCCGCGTCATCAATATGCTCGACGTCAGTGCGCCGCAGCAAGTGATGCTGGCCGTGCAGATTGCCGAAGTGTCGAAGTCCCTGCTGGAACGTCTGGAAGTAGGCGCCACCTTGCGTTTTGCGTCCGGCAGCTGGGCCACCACCTTGCTGTCGAATTTCCTCAGCGGCACGGCCAATGGCTTGCTCGACGTGCGCAAGTCGAATGGCCAGCAGCTGACCATCGAAGCGCAGAAACAGGATGGCCTGGTGCGCATCCTGGCCGAGCCGACGGTGATGGCAATCAGCGGGCAGGAAGGCAGTTTTTTGGCTGGCGGCAAGATCTTCATTCCTGTCGGCCAGGACAACAACAAGATCACGCTGGAAGAGCGCGAGTATGGCGTCGGCCTGCGCTTCACGCCCACCGTGCTGTCGGGCGGGCGCATCAACCTGAAGGTGGCGCCGGAAGTGTCGGAACTGTCGCGCGAGGGGGTGGGCATTTCCGCCGCCGGCGTCAGCGGCCGCTCGATCCTGCCCGTCATCACCACGCGGCGCGCCTCGACCACGGTGCAGCTGTACGACGGCCAGAGCTACGCTATCGGCGGCTTGATCAAGAACAACCAGGTGAGCAACATCACGGGCGTGCCCTGGCTCAGCGAAGTGCCCATCCTCGGCGCGCTGTTTCGCAGCACGGATTTCCAGCATGACCGCACGGAATTGCTGTTCGTCATTACCGCGCACCTGGTGAAACCTTTGCCGGCCGACGCCGTGCTGCCGACGGCGCAGCTGGCGCCCCCTTCGCGCACGGACTTGATGTTGGGCGGCAAGATGGAAGGGACGCTGGCGCCGCCGTCCGTGCCGCCGCCCTTGCCGGCACTGCGCGCGGCCACTGGTTTCGAGTTGAAATGAGACGGGGAGAGATGCCATGCCGAACTCGCTTTTGATGTCGCTGCGGCGCCTAGCGGCGGCGCTGCTGGCGCTGCTGCTGGCCGCCTGCGCGCATGGCAGCACGCCGCAGCTGGACCGGCGCTTCGGCGACGCCGTGCGCCTGGCCATGGCGCAGCAGGTGCGCGAGCCGGCCAGCGCCGGCAATCGCCTGCCGGCCGATGGCCTTGATGGCCCCAGCGCGCACGCCGTCATGCAGCGCTACCGCGCCTCGTTTGCCGAACCGAACGGCCAGGCGCCGCAGCCCGTGCAATTCATGCTGGGAGGCGGTAATGGCAAATAGACGCCAGCGCCAGCGTGGGGCGATGCTGATCGCCTTTTCCATCCTGCTCATCGTGGTGTTGGGTTTTATCGGCCTGGCGCTGGACGTGGGGCAAGTCATCGGCCGCAAGGCGGAATTGCAAAACCTGGCCGACAACGCGGCGATGGCGGCGGCGGCGGAACTGGTGGGCACGCCCGAGGGCCTGCTTGTTGCTGTGATGAAAGCCAAGAGCAGTGCGGCCGACAGGAGCGCATGGCGGCGCCGCATGGAGGGCGCCATCCTGTCGGACGCCAGCATCCGCTTCGCCAGCGCGCCCGACGCGCCCGCCAGCGAGTGGCATGCGGCGGGTGCCGTGCCCGATCCTGCCACGGCGCTGTTCGTGCGCGTCGATACGCAGGCCAATGACCCGTCGCTGGGTCGGGTGGCGACGGCGTTCCTGGGCGCCTGGTCGCCGGCGCTGCGCACGCTGGACACGGGTGCGCGCGCCGTGGCGGGGCGTAGCAGCTTGCACCTGATGCCGCTGGCTGTCTGCGCGCTGTCGGGCAGTGCCGCCAGCTCGCGCACGAATGCGGCCTTGCTGCCGGCCGTCGAGCTGCTGGAATATGGCTTTCGCCGCGGCGTGGCGTATAACTTGTTGAAGCTCAATCCGCACGGACCGGCGGCCGAACATTTCGTGCTCAATCCGCTGGGCCGGCCGGGCATGCTGGGATCGTCGTTGCAGGTCAGCGAATCGAGCGTGTTGCCGTTTGTCTGCAGCGCCACGGTGCTGTATCCGCGCATCGGCAGTGCGTCGGTGCACGTGCACCGGCCCTTTCCCGTCGCGCTGTGGCCGGCCTTCAACGCGCGCTTCAACCAGCATGCGGGCAGCGGCTGCCATCCGGTCGTGGCGCCGCCCGACACGAACATCCGCGCGTATCCGAATACGGCGGCGAACTGGTGGATGACGAATGCGCCCGATGCGCCCAGTGCCCTGAGCACGGGCAATCCGCTGCTGTCCGTGGCCGATCCGGAATCGAAAGCGACGCCTCCCACGGTCGGCAGTTATGGACCGCTGTGGTCGTTTGCCAGGGCAGCCAAGTACAGCAACCCGAAGCCGGCCGGCGGTTATCTGCCGTTTGCCACCAGCGACTGGCCCAAGCTGTATCCGGCCACCCCGGCTGCCCCGGCTGCCAAGTCCAGCTATCCCACCGACAAGTCGCCGTACCTGACGCTGGCTTACCAGACGGCGCCGGCCGGCAACACGGGGGGGGCGCAGCGGCGTTTGCTGCACATCGCGCTGCTGGCCTGTCCCGTGCCGGCCGGCAGTGACGTGCTGGCCCAGGTGCGCGGCATCGGCCGCTTCTTCATGACGGCGCCGGCCAGCAATGGCGTGCTGAGCGCCGAATTTGCCGGCCTGGCCACCGAGGGATCGCTGATCGGCCCGGCGGAGTTGCTGCAATGAAGCCGCTCTGCCGCGCGCTACGCCGCCAGGGCGGTGTCGCCGCCATCGAGCTGGCGCTGATCCTGCTGTTTTTCATGGGACTGCTGCCCTTCGTGCTGCTGTTCGGCCGCGCGCTGCTGGTGTACACGGCCCTGCAAAAAAGCGCGCACGATGCGGCGCGCTACATGGCGACCATGCCGCTGCCGCAGATGGCCAAGTTCGACACGGCGAACCAGGGCGCCGCCTTGGCCCGGCAGATGGTGGCCGAGGCGATGGCGGAAAGCTGGCCGAACATGAACTCCGCATGGGTCAATGTGGACTGCGTGTACGCCGATGATTCCTATGCCTGCGGCAGTTACGCGACGGCGCCGCTGCAGGTGCGCATCAAGGTCACCGTGGACATGCCCGTTGATTTTCTGCCTGAGCTGACCCGCAAGTGGCTGCCGCAGCTGGCGCCGATCCCCTTGCGTGCCAATGCGACATTGCGCTATGTCAATTAACCTGCGCCCCTGCCGGCAGCGCCAGGGCGGCGTTTTCGCCGTCGAATTCGCCATGCTGGCGCTGCTGTTTTTCCTCTTCCTGTTTGCCATGCTGGAAGTGGCGCGCGCCGTGTACCTGTGGAACATGGTGCATGAGATCACCCGGCGCGCGGCGCGCGCCGCCGCCGTCACCGATTTCAGCAATGCCGGCGCGCTGCAGGCCGTGCGCACGCAAGCCGTGCTGCGCGCCACGCCGGGCGCGTTGCCGCTGGGCGGCGGCCTCAGCGACGCGAATGTGCACATCGATTATTTGTCGGAGAGCGGCGGCGGCGCCGCGCTGGCAGCAGTGCCGGTGACGGTGATGCCAGGCTGTCCGCAACGCAACCGCATCAATTGCCTGGATGATCCGCATGGCGCCAGCTGCATCCGCTTCGTGCGCGCGCGCCTGTGCCTGCCGGGCGATGGCGCGCGCTGCGAGAGCGTGCCGTACCGGCCCGTCCTGCCGCTGCTGGGGATGATGTTTCCCTCCGGCGCAGGCGCCATACGTTTTCCCAACGGGACCACCATGGCGGTGGCCGAGTCGCTTGGCTATTCGGACAATCCCGGTTTTTGTCCATGAGCGCCGATCCGCGGGCGCAGCCGAATGTGTTGTATTAAATGAAGGAGGGGCGATGAAAGCCTTGATGATTACCCGCGACGCCAGCTTGCACGATGAAATCGCGGCGCAAGGCGCGGCCCGCATGCCCGTGCTGCGGCTGCTGGAACGGCGTAGCGGCCTGCGCGACGCCGTCGAGCGCATGCTGCCCGAAGCGCCCGAGCTGGTGATCGTCGACGCCAGCGGCCTTGACGCCGAGGAGGCGGACTTGCTGGAACGGCTGGCGCGCCAGTATCCGCTGGCCGTGCTGATGCTGCTCACGCGCGGCCAGCAGCAGGATGTGCTGATCCGCGCCATGCGCGCCGGCATGCGCGAAGTGCTGCAGCTGCCGTTGGTGCACAAGGCTTTCCATGAAGCGATGGACCGCGTGGATATCCAGGCCGGCGTGACGCAGATGCGCGACGGCAAGGTCCTTGCCTTCATTTCCTGCAAGGGCGGCAGCGGCGCCACCTTCTTGTCGACGAATTTTTCCTACGCGCTGGCCAGCCTGGCCGGCTGCAAGGTGCTGCTGATCGACCTGCACGGCCAGTTCGGCGACGCCACCCTGTATGTCTCGGACCAGAAGCCGGCCATGACCCTGTCCGACATCTGCGCCCAGATCGCGCGCATGGACGGCGCCTTTCTCGCCTCGTGCCTGGTGCACGTGACGCCGAACTTCGGCGTACTGGCGGCGGCCGACGACCCGGCGCACAAGGTCGACATGCAACCCGAGCACATGGACCGCATCCTGGCCGTGGCGCGCCAGCACTACGACTACATCGTGCTCGACGTGGGGCGCCAGATTGATGCGCTGTCGCTGCGTGCGCTCGACAACGCCGACGCCATCTACCCGGTGCTGCAACTGGCCTTGCCCGACATCCGCGACGGGCGCCGCCTGCTCGACATTTTCCGCTCGCTCGGCTATCCGGGCGAGCGCCTGCGCCTGATCGTCAACCGCTATGAAAAGGGCGGGCGCCTGCGCCTGGCAGACCTGGAACAGGCGCTGGGCGCGGAAGTGGTGCACACGGTGCCCAACGATTACGTCGCCGCCACGGACTCCGTCAACCAGGGCATCCCGTTGCTGCAGCTGTCGCGCACCAGCGCCGTGGCGCGCAGCCTGGCCGAGCTGGTGGAGCTGGTGACGGCGCGCCGCGTGACGGAAAGCCGCGGCCTGTTCGACCGCCTGTTCAGCCGCAGCGAGGCTTAGGACAGGGAGATATGTCAAGGCTCCCGCCGGGGGCCATCATGGGAGCCGAGATGACTTTACGCGAACGCCTGGCGGCGAATGAAACGGTGCGCCCCGCCAGCAATGGGCAAGGGGCGCTGGCGCTGCACGCTTACCAGGAGCTGAAGAAGACCATGCACCAGACGATACTCGACCGTATCGACCTGGAGCGCCTGAAACGCCTGACGGCCGAGCAGTTCAAGCACGAGCTGGCGCTGCTGGTGCAGCGCGTCATCGAGGAAGAGCGCATCGTGTTGAACCAGCACGAACGGCATAGCCTGGTGCTCGACATCCAGCACGAGATGCTGGGCTTTGGCCCGCTGGAACCCCTGCTGGCCGATGCCAGCGTGTCCGACATCCTGGTCAATACCTGCGACAAGGTGTATGTGGAGCGGGGCGGGCGCTTGCAGTTGACGGACGTGACCTTTCACGACAATGCGCACCTGATGAAGATCATCGAAAAGATCGTCTCGCGCGTGGGACGGCGCGTCGACGAATCGAGCCCGATGGTCGACGCGCGCCTGCCGGACGGCTCCAGGGTCAACGCCATCATTCCGCCGCTGGCCGTCGACGGCCCGATCCTGTCGATCCGCCGTTTTGCCGTGCAGCCGCTGACGATCGCCAACCTGCTCGACTACAAAAGCCTGACGCCGCCCATGGTGCAGGTGCTGCAGGCGCTGGGTCAGGCCAAGGTCAACATCCTGATTTCGGGCGGCACGGGCAGCGGCAAGACGACCCTGCTCAACGTGCTGTCCGGTTTCATTCCCGGCAGCGAGCGCATCGTCACCATCGAGGATGCGGCCGAACTGGCGCTGCGCCAGCCGCACGTGGTGCGCCTGGAAACGCGTCCGCCAAATATCGAGGGCAAGGGCGAAGTGAGCCAGCGCGCGCTGGTGCGCAATGCGCTGCGCATGCGGCCTGACCGCATCATCCTGGGCGAGGTACGCGGCGCCGAGGCGCTCGACATGCTGCAGGCGATGAACACGGGCCATGAGGGTTCGCTGGCGACCATCCACTCGAACACGGCGAGGGATGCGCTGGCGCGGCTGGAAAACATGGTCGGCATGGCCAGCGTGAACCTGACGCCGCGCGCCACGCGCCAGCAGATCTGTTCGGCCGTGACGGTGGTGATGCAAGTGTCGCGCCTGACCGATGGCGCGCGCAAGCTGGTCAGCCTGCAGGAAGTGACGGGCATGGAAGGCGACATCATCGCCATGCATGAAATCTTCCGTTTCGAGCAGACGGGCGTGGATGCCGATGGCAAGGTGCAGGGCCACTTTTGCGCCACGGGCGTGCGGCCCCGCTTCACGGAACGCCTGCGCATGTTTGGCGCGCCGGTGCCTGACAGTGTCTTCGACCCGGACCGTATCTATGAATAGAAAAAGGGACGCATCATGGACCTGGTCTTCTACGGCTTTGCCGTGCTGTTGTTCGCCGCCTGCATCCTGATGGTGGAAGGCGCCTGGCTGTGGTGGGCGGGCACGCACGGCAGCGCGGCGCGGCGCATCAACCGGCGCTTGCGGCTGATGGCGGCGCGCGGCGAGGCGGGCGGGGAGCGGGTCTCCATCCTCAAGCAGCGCCGCTATGCGCGTGCGCCTGGCCTGGAGCGTTTGCTGCGCCGCGCGCCGCAGGCGGCGCAGCTCGACCACCTGCTGCTGCAATCGGGCTTGTCCTGGTCGGTGGCGCAATTCATCGGCGTCACTGCTGCCCTGTTGCTGGCGGCCTTGCTGCTGTTGGTTGCCTGGTCCATGCCCTTGCCTGGCGCCTTGCTGCTGCTCTCCAGCGCCGTGAGCGGACCGTGTCTGTTGGTGCTGCGCGCGCGCGCGGCGCGGCTGAAAAAGATCGAGGCGCAATTGCCGGAAGCGGCCGATTTCCTGGCCCGCGCGCTGCGCGCCGGCCACTCGTTTTCGAATGTGCTGCAAATGGTGGGCGATGAATTGAGCGAGCCGATCAGCGGCGAATTCAAGATGGCGCATGAAGAAATCAATTACGGCGTGCCGATGAACGAGGCGCTGCAAAACCTGGCCGCGCGCATTCCGCTGACGGACTTGCGCTACCTCGTCATTGCCGTGCTGGTGCAGCGCGAATCGGGGGGCAACTTGGCCGAAGTGCTGGTCAGCATCGCGCGCATCATCCGTGCCCGTTTGAAACTGCTGGGACAGGTGCGCGTGCTGTCGGCCGAGGGGCGCATGTCGGCCTGGGTGCTGGGACTGATGCCGGTGGTGATGATCGGCGTCATGGCGCTGGTCAACCCGCAATACATCCGCCTGCTGTGGACCGATCCCAGCGGCATCAAACTGCTGTGGTACGCGGCCGGCATGGTGGCGCTGGGCGTGGTCTGGATGCGCAATGTGATACGGATCAGGATATAACAACAGGGGGGTGGCATGAACGGTTCGCAACTGCTGTTTCTCGTGATTGTCTTCGTCGTGGTGGTGGCGCTGGCCCTGCTGGCGTGGCTGATCTTCTTTCCCGGCACCTTGCGCCAACGCCTGTTTGGCGCCATGGCGCCGGCCGCCAGCGACGCGGTGGCCGACCATGGCTGGGTGGAGCGGGTGGCACGCGTGGCGCAGCCGTTCAGCAAGCTGTCGCTGCCGGAAGAGGGCTGGGAGCGTTCGCCGCTGCGCACGCGCTTCATGAACGCGGGCTGGCGGCAAGCGAGCGCGCCAGCTCTGTACTTTGCGGCGAAAACCGTGCTGGCCCTGCTGTTTCCCACCGTCTTGGGGCTGTATGCGGCCAGTGCCATGGCGGCGCAGTTGCGCAGCGTGCTGCTGTTGCTGCTGTGCGTCAGCGCCACCGTCGGCTATTACCTGCCGAACCTGGTACTGGCCAGCACGGCCAAGCGGCGCCAGCGCGACATCTTCGAAAACATCCCCGATGCGCTCGACTTGCTGACCGTGTGCGTGGAAGCGGGCCTGAGCCTGGAGCGCGCGCTGGTGAAGGTGTCGGGCGAAATCCACATCAAAAGCGTGGTGCTGGCGCAGGAATTGCAGCTGGTGCTGATGGAAATGCGCGCCGGCTTTTCCAAGGAAAAGGCGCTGCGCAACCTGGCCCTGCGCAGCGGCGTGGAAGATGTCGATACTCTCGTCGCCATGTTGATTCAATCGGAACGTTTCGGCACCAGCATGGGCGATTCGCTGCGCGTGCATTCGGAAAACCTGCGCAGCAAGCGCAGTCTGCTGGCCGAGGAGGCGGCGGCGAAGATCGCCCTGAAACTGCTGTTCCCGCTGATCTTTTGCGTCTTCCCCACTCTGATGCTGGTGCTCATGGGGCCAGCCGTGATCGAAGTCTATCGCGTGCTCGTGCCGGCCATGGCCAGCCGCTGAAAGGAGTCACCATGCGCTTGACGCTCTCCCGCCTGGCCGCCGCCTGTGCCTGCCTGGGCCTGGCCGCCTGTACCACGCAATTGGCCCATGTACCGGTGCCGGCGTGGCCTGACGCCGATGCCGCCTATGTGGCGGGGCGCCAGCATTTCGAGCGGGGCGATCTGCCCGCTGCGCAAGCGGCCTATGAGCTAGTCCTGCGCCATGTGCCGCGCCACGTGAACGCGCGCAACGGCCTGGCCGTGCTGCACGCGCAGCGGGGCGAACAGGACGCGGCCATCGCCCAGTGGCAGGCGCTGACGCAGGAAACGGGCATGGCGCGGCCGCAGCAGGCCTATCTGTTCAGCAATCTCGGCCATGCCTATTATCTGAGCGGGCGCGATGCGCAAGCCTTGTCCGCGCTGGAACAGGCGTGTTTGCTCGATCCGCTCAATGCGCTGGCCTGGCGGCATCTGGCGCAGGTGCTGGAGCGCCTGGGACAGCACGAGCGCGCCGCCCTCATGCGGCGCCAGGCGGCCAGCTTGCAGGAACGCGACTTGCGGCGCGACATGGACTTGTTGCGCGGCGCGGTGCCGCAGCAGCTGGTGTCCGCGCCTGCGCCGGTGCAGGATGCGCCCGCCATGGCGCGCGTGGAGATCACGCAGAGCGATGGCATGGCGCAGCTGCGGCGCGTGCCCGTCGCCGCGCCGCTGCGGTCCGTGGCGGCGGCTGGTGCGCCGCATTCGCGCCTGGAAATTGTGAATGGTAACGGCGTGCCGGGCATGGCCGCCGCGCTGGCGCGCAGCCTGGCCGGCGCTCCCGTGCAAGTGGTGCGCCTGGCCAATGAAACCCGCTTCCAGGTAGCGCGCACGCGCGTCGAATACCGGCCCGCGCAAGAACAGGCGGCGCGCCAGCTGGCCCGCCAGCTGGGGACGCAGGTGCAGACCCAAGCCGCCGACTGCCCTGCCAGCGAGCTGCGCCTGGTACTGGGGCGCGACCTGCGTGACCCGGCCGTGTTGCACCGCTATTATCTGCAGCAATTGCAGCTGGCGCGCCAGGCGCTGGCACGGCTCGGTTAGAACGCCTCTGCTGGCGTAAAAAACACGCGGCGCCTTGGCGGGCGCCGCGTGTTCGAGCATGCCGGTTGCTATGCCGGTTGTTATGTCGGCTGGCGCCGGCGCGTGAAGGCCAGGGCGGCCAGCCCCAGGCCCAGCAGGAACAGGCTTCCCGGCTCCGGCACGGCCAGGGGATCGATGACGACGATGTCGGTGCGCGTGGATTTGGAAAAGTTCAAGGTATAGCTGCCGGCGGGCATGGCGAAGTTCGAGGTCAGGGAAAACAACGCAAAGCCATTCGTGAAGGCGCGCCCGGTAGCGGGGTCATTCGTGCCGGCCGTCAGGTTCAGGCTGAAGGGGTCGAGGCTGCCGGCGCCATGGTTGCCGTTGATATCGCTGCCATTGTTCGGGTTGCCGTCGGGAGCGAACTGGAAGATTACGCCATCGGCATTCGCGTTCGACAGGCAGCCGACGGGGCTGGCGCTGTTGCAGGAGATATTGAAGATATCCATGATCGACACGCTCGACTTGTCGCCCAAGGTCGTCACGCTGGTGCGCAGGTCGCGCCGTCCCATGAAACTGAAGGTGATGAAGCCGGCGCTCGACAGGCTCAGGTTGATGGAACCGGTGAGCGTGTCGCCGGCCATGGCCGTGGCGGCGCCGACGGTGTTGCGCTGTGCTTCCGCCACGGCGCGCACGGTGGCGCCGCCATTGAGCATGTTGCCGAAGGCGTGCGCATCGCCGCGTGCGAATTCCAGCGTGGTACTGGGACTGGGTGCGTAGCGGTTTTGCGGCAAGCCGCTGCAGCCGCCGCCCGAACACACTTGCAGCACGTCGGCATTGGCGGCCGGCCCGGTATTGACGGCGCGCGGATTGACGGCTACGCCACCCTCGAAGAAGGCGCTGTCGCTGGCATTGCGGTTGGCGCCCGCCAGCGACAAGCTACCGGTACTAGTGGTGATGCGGAAATTGTTCAACTCATTGACGGCCAGGCCGTAGGCGCCGGCCTGCGCCTGGCCGCTGGCCAGCAGGCTTGCCGCCGCCAGTGCGCCCAGCCAGCCCAGGGTCTTGCTTCGTGTGTGATCGACGTTCATCGCAGCCTCTTATCGTGGTCAGTCTCGGAAAATCCGGGGGACAAAGAATCCAGAATGACTTGCCTGGATTCATTTCGTAGACACAGATAAGCAGCTTGCGTGCCACACAAAAAAAGTAAATTGAATCAACTACTTGCGTAAAGCGAACTGAGCTGGATAGGGCGAACTGTAAGAAAGGCCGACGCCGCTTGGCGGGCGGCGTTGGCCAGCCTCAGGTACCGCGGTGATAGCCCAGGTGGCCACCCGAATTGCTTGCGCAACCGCAACCGATGCGCGCCACTTCCTCACCGTCCGTCAATTTCCAGTTGGTAATGGTCGTGTGCTGCCAGTCGATGTCGCTTTTCTTGACAGGTTTTACCGTCAGCGTGCGTTGTTCTGCATCCGTGTATTCCATCAGCTCCTCGTCATCGGCGATGTCGAAATGGCGGTGGATCAGGGAAATGCCGAAGCGATCGAGTGCGCCGTAGCGTTGCAGCACGTCGCGCAATTCGCGGAAGCAGGCCAGATCTTCGGGCAGCAGCGGGTCGACGGCGGAAATATCGGCAACGGGTTGCCATTGCATGGCATGGATGTTCAGGCTGTGCATGATAGGCTCCTGTGCCCCGTGATGAGTGGCCCAGGCTGTCGGAGGGGCGCCGGCACGCCTGGCGAAATACCCATCGTGGCCGCAAAGCTGGTTCGGCGCTTGCGCCAGATCAAAGGTGCGGCACATCGTATCTCGTCCGATAATTGCCCGGTAAAATAGGCCATGGCAAACAAAACCCCCACCTTCCCCGGCGCGCGCACGGGCCGCGGCCAGGTCCTGGCCGTGCTGCTGTCGAACCGCGACCAGTCCGGCACCGAACCCCTGCAAGGCCGCGTCTCCCTGGCCGCCATCGTCAAAGCGCTCAAACGCAAATACCACTGGCCCATCGAGACGCACAGCTTTCCCGCCAACACGCAGGACGGCCGCGCCAGCTGGGCGACCGTCTACAGCTTGCCGGAAAAGGTGATTCAAGCCGCGCTGGAGGCCGGCGGCCGGGAGTGGCTGGAGAGCCAAACAGTGGTCGGGCGACGGTGAGCGTGCCGCAATGCGTTATTCGAGCCGGAAGCCGACCTTCAGCGTGACCTGGAAGTGCGCCACCTTGCCATCGACAATATGGCCGCGTGATTCGCTCACTTCATACCAGTCCATGTGCTTGACCGTGAGTGCCGCCTTGGCAACGGCATCGCGTATCGCCTGATCGCTGCTCTCGGTCGATGTGCCAACCAGTTCGATCAGCTTGTAAGTGTGTGCGGACATGATGTTTCCCCAGGTAGGCAAGCCAGACATCGGAAAGTTCTTCTTCGCCAGCAAGTGCCCATAGTGCGCCTAAATGCGCTGGACGTCATTGCGCGGTGCAGCAATGCGTCACGGGAGTGGTTCGCAGGAGGGCGAAAAGAAAAAAGGGCTACAAGCCGAAGCCTGTAACCCTTAGCTTTCCTACTGAATTCTGGTGCCGACTGCCGGTTTCGAACTGGCCACCTGATGATTACAAATTCCTCCGCGCCAATAACACTGGATGACACTATCTAATGAAATCAGGCACTTACCCTGTATGAGCTAACACTGCTGCCTTGGTGAGCTAACAGTAGCGTTGACACTTCGTTGACATGACTTACCACGCACTACCTGAGACTAGTGTGAGCATCGACGTAAATGCAGGGTCGCGGGCCGGCCGGCATCGTCGCTGGCCGGGACGACCGGCCAAAACGCTCCTGCATGCCACCGCGATGCAAAAGGGTTCCGCTTCGCTACAGCCCTAACGGGCCTCAAATCGCCCTTTTTCTGGCTGGTTTGTCGTCAATGCCGGTTTGCCACAAAGAAGCAACGTCGTATTGTCCGATAGACCCTAACTCACAGCAGCTCGGATAATTTCTTGTCAGTGCCAGATTGCAACGTGACAATACTGTTGGGTTCAGACGCAAACCAGACAAACGAGTTCCAGGCTAAGTTATGCACGAGCGCTCGATATTGACTAGCACTTCGGTCAGCGAACGCCGTCACGTATGCCAAATTCGTAGTTTCGAATCCTGCTTCAAGTGCGATGGCCTCCAACGCCACTTTACGTTGCTGGCTTATCGGGCCGTCCGAATGGACAACCTCAACGAAAACAACCAGTATATCTCCACTAACTGGACTGAGATCAACCAGGATAACGTCCGGAAGGCTCTTGGACTGATCAATATGCAGATGCAACTCCGCTACTAGTGTTTCATCAATGATTTTGTTTGCGCTCTCGGACAACCAGAGCACGGCTGGTTGCTCAAGGAAGTTGACGGCAAACTGCTCCACGACGGCCTTCGTGATATTTGAGCTTTCCCCATGTGCGAGAGTAATCGCAGCACCATTTGGAAACATGACCGGCACTCGGTGGGTCGACGCTGCAGCATTTCTCCGAATAATTGTTGCCCGTGCGCGCGCAGTGGCCGAAAGGAATCGCAATTGCCATGCAGCTATTGCGGCAACCAACGCCTCGTCTTGCAAACTCTCATCGAAAAGAGCAGCAAACTCAGATCTAAGGGCATATTTCGGTTTTGATGATGTTGTAGGCACACCAGGTCGTTCCATGACTGCTTGGTTTGGTATCAATCCTTGTGCGATTCCTTCATCTCGAATTTGTTCGCGGGAATTGACAGCATACCAAGCTGTGGGGGAGCGATTCTTCTTCCTGTTGGAAAGCATATGTACACACCATGCTTCGCGCTCAGTATGGTCTATGAGGGCAAGCTGCTCGTCTGACATATCTGTGACTTGGCTTGGACGTATCCATTTTTCAGTGCCATAAATAGCACCGCAGTAAAGCATGACCAGCACAGTTTTCGCGGTCGCCTCCCTAATGCAATATTGTCTGTGTTCGACCCCTTCAATAAATATCAACGGCAAGCGCTCAAGGACGGTAGCAAGTGATGGAACAATCGGCCACGTCATTCGCACATCCCATAGAAACGTTCGATGGCGTTCTGAATGGTCAGTGGATTCGCTCGATTCTGTATCAGCGTTTGGAGTTGCTTCATCTGCGGTGTAGTAGGTAAGGGTAAGGCATTTAGCTCATAAGCCGAAACCGCAACGCTTCCGCTGATACAACGGAAAGCAATATCTGCCGCTCTTGAGTTTAGCAGTGCAGCAATAGTCTCCGGCAAGAGTTCTGTCTTGGCATCGCGCGCGTAGACCATATTGACGTGGTTCTCGACCACAACAGCGCCATGCTTAGCAAGAAAGTCGGTAGGTAACGCTGCACATATGAGGCGCCGCTCTTGCTCTTTGGACGTGGTTCGTTGGACCAACACGCACTCTCTTTTTGTCAGTAAATGCTCTTGCTTGCTAAGTATTTCGATAGCAGGAGCATGATTTTTTTTCTTGGCAGAAAAGATAAACTCAGCATTGGCAATTGACTCAGCCCATACGAGGGGATATACCTTCTTCCCTTTTATCTTTTCCTTCAATTGTGACTTGTGCCGATTCCAGACTAGAGGCCCTGTACTAACGTCGTAGCCGAGATCTGTGAGTCGCGTACTCATTTTTCGCAGCGCGCAGAAAAATGACGCCTGCTCAATTGAGCGTGGTAACAACCATGGACCACCGTCGGCGTCGAGACTGTACTCGCCAATCAATGTTGCGATGGCTTTGTCGTGCGAACCTGTCGTTACTTGCGATACCGTTACGGCGGATTGGGCCGCTTTTTTTCGATAGGACGTAAGTGCAGTTTCCTGCAGAACGTCATCAAAAACTCCATCTCGCCCGAACACGATGTCTATCGCATGAGCAGGTGCCTCTTTACATAATAATGCGCGAAGCGCCTTGAAATATTGGCCGCCCAAAAAGGAGGTTGGCGTAACATAAGCAATGACGCCATTAGGCTTACAGAGCCTCAATGCCAGGTCGGTGAATACGCCGTATAAGTTGGCGTGACCAAAAAGGCTACGCGAAAATTTTTCACGGAGAGGTTCCGAAAGCGTTGTTCTACCGTACGGCGGATTTCCAATAATCAGATCGAAAGTACCAAAAGTGGCATCAAGTTCCAGCGAGTCACCAACGCTAACCACTTTTGGAGTACGTTTACCGCTCGCGATAACCAAATCAAGTAACATAACCTCTAACAGAACCTCTGACATCCACGCAGCAAAGGCATCAATTTCGCTGCCACGAAGCCGAGCCATTATCCGTCGGATGGTCAGTTCAGGAGCGCCGCTCGGAGCTGCTTTGAGCATACGTGCTGCTACAGGAGCGAGAAATGCCCCTCCGCCACATGAAGGGTCACATACGCTGTGTTTTGCTGGGTCAAAGCCCGCAGCAATGGCAAGATCGATTAGTCGCTCAGATAACGATGGCGGCGTGTAAAAAGCGCCAAGACTCGAACGCATCGATTCTGGAAGCATCACTGTATATACGCTACCAATGAGGTATCCCGCGTTAGCAGCCGGAAATTGTGTAACGAGTATGCCAATTTCTTGCGCGAGTTTCATTGCAACCGGATCAGCGTCGGTCAATTTGAGTGGCGGCGACTTAATTTTCAGTCGCTTACCCTTTGCGAGCACGACCGCGTTCCAATAGCTGCATACCATCGCGATACAAAATACTTGCACCAAGGCCAACCGATCAAGTTCATCAAGGCCCTCAGCGTAGCCGCGGGCCATTGACTTCATGACAACGTATTGTTGTGTCGAGGCATCCAACGCAGTGGGGGACTGCTCTAGGTTCTGTTGCATAATCGCGCTCATAATTAATCTCCGCGCCAAACTGGCATTTCATGTGTAAAACTACTGTATATAACAACAGGCTCCATGGCAAGGTACTCTTGTTATTGCGACCACACACTAATGACTAGCGGCACTTGTTGAGGGCTTCCTTCGCCTGGTGGCATAAGACGACGAATCCTCATTTGATAGAGGATGCCTTAATTGGACTGTTTTCCTAATGAACAGTTGCATAACAGTTCAAAAATACAACAAACCTTCCATTATAGCGTATGCGTCAAAGGGAGTGAGCAGGGGAAGTTAAGTAGTGAAGTCAGTTTTCGCCTCCGCGAAGTTGCGCTGTACGTAAGAATACTTAAACACACCGATTGTCTTTCAAACGATGAATCGCTGTCTTGAAAGAATGAAAATATTGGAATTTCTATCAGAAATTGATTTGTAGTAGGGTGTGTGTGAAAACACGTGTTGTGCACTGCACCTCTGTTTCCAAGTATCGGCGTAGTCCTCCAGGACTACGCCGATACTCAAGCGCTTTCACTCCCCAACTGGCGTCTCGAAGACCGGTAGCGATCCTTTCAAAAACTCATCAAGGTCGATCTCGCCCTCAATGAAATACCTTGCGTGCTCTAGGCATAACGCACTAGGAGTGAAGCCTTCCAGGCCCACGGATGCACGTGCGAACTCCATTGCGCGTCTCCGACGCTCGCGTTCTTCGTGTGAAATATGAGTCATTCTAAGAAAATTCCTATTTCCCCACTGCAAGTATTCGTAGAAAATTCGATGTCAATATATCTATTATTGCGGGCTTCTAAACGCCATTCTGGCAGACTTCGTGTTTTCACACACACGATTGTAACTGGCATCAATGCAATATAAGGGTTCTTGGTAATACCAAGAAAATTCCCATTATAGTTACGCCTTCACGCTTAGTTGTTGGTCCTCGCAGATAACACTAGGACGAGTTCTGTTTGCATGCTGTTATTAGAGGTGACCGACCACGATGAAGGGAGGAATGGAAGCCCCGAGGAGGAGTCCGAAGACTGGCTGTCGTTGAGGCCGCCAAGCAACAGCACTTCGCCATCGGCTACCGTAATCGTCGTTTTCACCTGACGTTTTATAAGCGTAGGTGAGCCGCTGACCCCAGTCGACGTTGCCTTGAAGCTACTGATCTGGCCGTCAATGGCGATCTTGACCTTGCCACTGCCAAGCACCTTGGCGACGACATCCACGATCACACCCGAAGGACGATAGACGACGTTCTGTACCGGGTTGCCTGCATTGTCCTTGCTTGTGCTTGATACCGTCGGCGTCTCGTCACCGAAGGTGATATTCATTGGCTCATAGTCGTCTCCAGACACGCGGCTATTCGATACCTGTTTAAAGCGGCCGTCAGTCTTCAAAGCATCGATCACCAACTCGAAATTGGCGTTTTTGATACTGACAGCCGAGCCAGAATTCACAGTACCGAGCGCAACTCCCAACTTGGCACCTAAGACGTTTGCGAGCAGAGAAATGCCACGGCCACTCGTATCGTTGCGTGACACTTCGATCCAGGACGCCGATACGGTTAATCCCTTGGGTGTAGTGTCAGCGGTATCGAGCAGTACGTGCAGCTTTTCGAGCGTTGCCTTCGAGCCAGTTAGTACCAGATGTGGGCCAGCCCGGACAGCAGATCGAGGGCCAAACGCCGCGATGGCTATAGCCACCATGAAATCAGCATCGCGGTTCTGCGGGGTGAAGACGACCGATTCGTCGTCGTCCTTTCGGCTAGCGGCGGCATGATCAACTGCTGGGGGATCGGAGGGATGGGTAGCAGAACCGCCCTCTGACGTACTAGGACGGTCCACAGGCGATGCGAATGAACCGAAGGTGGCCAGGCTATTCGGCGGTGGACCTTGTGGCTCGTTTGCGGCTGCTTGACGGTTCAACGAAAGGTAGTAGATACCTCCCTTGAGCGTCGTGGCGATCCCTTCACGCAGTAGCAAGTCCTCAACGAAGCGTGGTAGCTCAGCGGCGTCAATATTCTTTACATTGATCGTAATTCGTTTGTCGATTCCGATTACGTCGGGGGAGACCACGAAGTCACGGTGCATGATCGCCTTAAACATGGCTTCGCCGAACGCCATCAGCGGCGTGGCATTGAAGCTCAGCGAGACAGGAGCCGGGGCCGGGGCGGCAATAGCCAAGACCGGGGCGAGGATCAGGGCCGACAGGAAGCGTTTCATTGCGCGCCTCCTCTGACCCATAGACCTGTCTCAATTTCGGCCTCCCAGCCGCTGGCGCCGGAATTGAAGCGCAGCGGCGACACAACACGGCCATCCGAGAGAACCACGCTCACCGAACCGGAGTTAGTAAGAAACCCTTTGCCGGTAATGGTCTCGGAGAACTTGACCGGCCTTGCAGCATCGGCCAAAGCGGCAGAAGGTGCGAAAAACATCGGCCTGAGTATATGGGAGCCTACACCGCCCAGTACGAGGCCAAATATTAGAGCGATTGCGAGAAACTTGGTCATATGCTTGTGTGGTGGTTTGGGAGGGTTTGGGCGGACCGCGAGCAGTTCGTAGTCCTGGGGAATACGTACAGGGCCAACGAAGCCAGGGCGGATGCCGGTGCGGGACTGCAAGTGCCAGCTAGGCAGCAAGCAATGAATAGCATGCGGGTAGCTATCCGAGAATACTTGTGTGGTGTTATAGGCTCGGTTCAGGTCATCCCCCCGGAAGTGCCAGCGGTCCGCTACGACGCCTTCAGGAGAGCAGCCGAGGCGCACCACGCCGATATGCATGCGGGGCAGTGAGCCATCGCTGAAGCCAGCCGTGACCAGCTTGAAGGCAGCTGAAACAAACGGCACTTTCATCCGGTCGAGGCGGCTCATGCGCACCACGTACTCGAACAGGCTGTCGCGCAACTGCTTGTCAATCTGGCTGATGTTTTGGCAGATGAAGTACACATCCCATCCGTACTTACGTGCATGGATTGCCCATTCCAGCAGCTCCTTACGTCCGCCAGCTTGGAAGTCCCGAGTATTCAACCAGGACGCGCATTCGTCGAGGAACAACGCCCCGTTGTGCGACTCGTCGAAACCGGGGAGAAGCTGCGGCGCGGGCGGCGTGTACTCAAACCCCTTGGCGGTGTATTTGAGAATAGGCTCGAAGTCGATAAAGCGGTTGCCTGACCCGATGGCATACAAATCAGCCGACGTAGGTTTGTCCGGTACCCGAATGACGGTCTGCTTCGACTGCCCCGGCATCATGTGTTCCATGAAAATATCGCAGTTGGTGGCCACCCGTTTGCCAGCGCGCAGGTAGTCGCGCAGCAGCTTCATCGCGCCTTTGCCTTTGCCGGATCCGAGCTTGCCGGTGATAGCATAGACTGCCATATCACACCAGCTTGTCGAGGATGGTTTTCTTGTACGTGTAAAGCGCGCAGGCTGCCCACACGCTGCAATACACGCTGGCGAGCGTATAAGTGACCGGGTTGAAGCCCAGCGACAGGCCGACGGCGAACATCGGGTGCGACTGGCTGATCGACTGGATCACCGGGCCGCAGACAACGTTAGCGCACACCTGACCCGCTGCCCACAGTGCGGCGACCATCGCGGTCAGGGTGGTGACGGCCCAAATGCGCATACCGATTTTCGAGGTGTTCTCGAAGCCGAAATAACCAATGAGAGTTGCCCACATGATGAAGCTCCTAGTTGACGGCCAGTGCGGCCCGAATTTGCTGGACGCAGCCCAGCAGACAGAAGAAGGCCAGCACGCCGTTGATGAACGTCTGGAAGGTGTTGAACGACGAGCAGACGTCCATCATCACAGCCCCGGTGCCGTTGGGACTGTCAATCATGGGATTGACGCATGCGGCGGTCGGTATGTTTGGTATGAACGACCAGTAAAAGCGGTTCGACGCGACGCTCACCTGCGATTGCGAAGATGTGTTCCACGCGGCGATGTTGTCCGTCCACGACTTGGTTTGATCGGTAGTGGCCTGATCGGTGGGGGTGGTGATCTGGCATCGCGGTTGCGATGTACCACCGCATGCCGTGCTGGTAGTCTGAGCGTTTGCCGGAGCTGTCAGTGCAGCACACGCGGTGATCAGGGCCAACAGGAGGGGAAAAAGTCGTTTCATGGTCAGTCCCGGATGGCAGATTGAATCTGATGAACGCAGCCGTAGACACACATCACTGCCAGCACGGCATTGATGAAGAAGGACAGCCGGTCGAACCAGATGCAGATATCCATGTTCACCGTCACGTTGCCGATGGGGCTTTTCAGCGAAGGGTTCTTGCAAGACGCCGTGGGAATCGAGGGGATGAACGACCAGGTGAACATGCTCGAGCTGATGCCGTCCATCTTCCCCTTCATGCCCGTGTCGGCGGCCCGGTTGGCAGTTTGCGTCTCGTTCGACTTGATCCAAGTCGGGTTGTCGCCTGGCTCAGTCACGGCGCACATGCCTTGACCGGGGCCGCCGCAGCCCAATCCGTTATCGGGCTTCGGGGGCGGTGTGATGTTGACGTGCACGATAACGTAGCCACCGGTGCCTGGGTCGTATACGCCTGTGTCGAGGCCCGCCTTGCTGCCGTCAGACTTCGTGATGTTGATGTCGAAGCCATTGCCAGCGTTGGCCCCGACATCGACCGACTGCGAGCCGTCAGCCGCCGCGATAGTGAGCTTGGTTGTGTCGGCCAGCCCGTCGCACGCGGCGTTCGCCTTGTCCACGTTGAAGCCTTTCGTGGCCGGGTCGAATAGGATTTCGCAGGGGGTATCCACCGGCTTCTTGACCTTTGTTGCGTCGGTGAGGCTACACTGGTAGTTGCCGCTGGCGTCCTTACCGCCATCAGCGTATCCGGGATCACAAGCGAGCGTTACATCGGTGGCTTGGTCGTACAGGTGGGCGATACTCACATACCTGAAAATGGCTCCCATGCAGCAGTCGATAACTACTGTATTGACGGACTTGCCGCCGTTGTACAGCTGGAGGTATTGCTCCGTAGCCCGTATCTGCATCACGCAGTCGGGGCCGGGGCCGGGGGCCGATGAGCAAGTGGTGTGCAGCGCGATAAACGGTATGGCCTTGGGAGGGGCCGGTGCCTTCTGCGGCACGACTTCGATGCCTGTGACGGGGCCGCCGCGCGACACCGAGCCGTTGTACTGCGCGATCTGAACGGCGGGATCGACGCCAGCCGCACCGACGTTGAACTCCCTGGGGGCCTGCGTCAGCACGCCGATATCACCGGGGCCAACCGGAACGCCTGGAATGCCCTGCGCGGTCGGCGGCGGTCCCTTGCCTGCGGCGGCGATGGTCTGCTTGGGTGTCACGTCACGCTTGCCCGCTGCCGGGTCGTTGAATTTCTTCGGGTCAGGGTTGTCCCGCTTGGTGTCCGGCCTAAGGCTGACCGTGATGGCGGGCTTCGGCTGCGCGGTTGATGGAATGGGCGTCTTGGACGTGCACGGAGCGTTGAGCGCGAACTTATTGCAGTCCCACCAGAGGATCGCGCTGATGATGCCGGTCTGACCTGCGATCAAGTCACCGATCAGGATCGAGCCGCCCGTCAGCTCCAACAGCCAAGCGGCGATGAGGGGAACAATAGCCTTGGAATCGCGCACCGGCGCGAAAGCCAGCGCCAGAGCCACGACCGTGACCGCAAAGGGTTTTTTATACGAAACCATAAGAGTGAGCGCCATAAAAAACGGCCAGAGTCGTTAAACGCTGGCCGAGGTGGAATCGAGAGGAGGATTAACCGGCTTTGCTAAAGGCCTTTTTCATCATCTTGATACCCCAGAAGCCGCCAGCAACCAGCACGGCGACGGCGAATGCAGCGGTGATGTAGGTTTGCGCTTGCGTGGACAGTGCAGTGATGGCGTCAACGCCTGGGTCGCCAGCGGCGAAAGCTGCGCCGGTAGCAGCCATTGCAGAGGTAGCCACCAGGACTTTTTTGATGATTGCTTTCATGTGTATCTTTCTGAAAAATGCCGTTGATGAAACCCCGGTTTGGCAATGCCGGGGAGTACTGCAAAATTTTTTCGTGACCATTTACCTATTCCAGAGCCTCGATGGCCTGGCGAGCAATACGCCGAATAGCGCCGCCTGCATAGCCAAGTCCGAAAGCGGTGAGACAGTAGCCAACTACCTGATAGATGCTCATTTGTGATCCACAATGCGATGGATGATGTACTTAATGAGATAGACGACGGTCACAAATAGTCCAGTCAGGAAGAGGATCGGCCAAACGGACTTGAGCAAAATCATCGTTGCCCCCCAGCTATCCACCCAAGAGCAAAAATGACGACTACGGCTATACACATGATCAGTTCAGGTGTCATCGCGTCCATTTAGAAATCCTCTTTATTTATTCTTCGATGAGATCCAGCGTATGCTCGACTGGAACTACTTTGACTACCTCGCCGGTTTGCTTATCCTTTGTTTCATATGGTTTGCGCTGAAAACCGCCCAGCGCACACGGTACTGAGATTTCTTCGCCCTTATCGCCCAAACGAGCCTTGCTACGAATCTCCACCATCTGCGGACGGGAATAGACATCGGCCGCAGGTGTGATCACTTGCGTGTAACGCTTTCCTTCATAGGTTTTTGAGCCTTCGATACGTCCGCTCACCATCACCTGCATTGCCTTGATAGCCTGATGGCCCTTCTTGTCGTCCATCTTCATCATTACGTTTGATTCCGCCATTTTTATTCCCCTAAACTATCTGCATAATTTCCGGCTTGCGTGGTACTTCTCACGATTGCGCGCCGGTACAAAGCACAATCGCTTGATAAAAAATTGCATCCATTCTTATTAGGCCGTGGCCCGCGCGAAGCCATGACTGACATCTAGTGGGGGTTCCGATATTTCCCCCGCAGGTACGCTAAGTGCGTACTTGGCGCACCTGGTTGGCGTTTCTTGTGGCGCATGTACAGCCCAGCGTGGTCAACCTTGATGCAGGGCTTGCCGGTGTCCGGGTGAAAGCTCCGGCCATCATCGAATGACAGAGCGGGAATTCTATTTTTTGGCTGATACGCTGGCTCGGCTTTTGCCGGCTGCGTACACTTATTTACACTAGTCCGAGGAACTGCAAAGGCCACCCCTGCCCGCGCCCCTGATCGATCGATGGTCCACTGGTAGCGGACTGACTCATAAACGGCATGCGGCTGCGCCGCCAGATACACACCCACGGGCCTGTAGGCGTCCACAAGCTCATAGCGTCCTTCTACCGACTCTTCCCTTGTCGCAATTTTGATCGTGCAGTCACGTCCGCATTGCGGCCCGCCCATTGCACGAATAAATGCGGCGAAGTCGGCTTGCATGGCCACAGCTGGATCGTCGGATATGATTTTCTGGCAGGCCAAGTGCGCCGCACGTATTTCAGCCGGCGCGTTTTGCACTATCTCGCCGGCCACGCGGCGCATTTCGCGCCAGACGCCTATCGGCGGACCGCCGATAGGCTGAAACTGGCGGATACCCCACACCTGCGCCCAATAGGTGACGCGCTGGGAGGCGGTAAATTCCGCATTGCCGAACAGGTCGGGTGCAATGATGTAGGTCTGGCCGTTTTCGAATACCTTGTGGTCGCCCACGCCGAAGCCGTCAATATTTTTGCTGATGTACTTGGCGATGTAGCCGGCAGCTGTACCCTTCCCTACCTCGATATTGACCAGCTTAACGCGGTTTTTCAGCGCCCCGGCTTCATCGCCATCTTCGGCCATGGCGTAGGCATAGATGATCTTTTCCATGGCGGCCTGCTGGTGCGGTGCGACGAACAGCAGCATGTGCCAGTGTGGACAGCCATCGGAATGCGGTTCAGCGATGCGAAAGCCGTAAGGCCGAATATTGAGTCGGTGCAGCGCAGAACGGATCAACTTCCACACGTTGACCAGGTAGGCTTGCGCCTCGCTTGGCGTAGGACTGCCGAACTCAACATATTTCTCGTTTGTGCCGCCCACCGAGTGGTATTTGCTGGGGCATGTGATGGTCCAGAACATGGAAACGTGGGTCAGATCGCCGGCTACCTCTTCAAAGCCGCGTATGCGCAGCATCAACTCACCGCGGCGGATCGTTTTATTGCTCACGCCCAGCGCTGCCAGCTTATCCAGGCTGTACACGTCGCCGTGCTCATTGGTGGCCGTGGCCGATTCCAGAATTTTTTGATTTGCGGCGTTTTGCGCAGCCTGCGCCATGCACGTTTCGCGGCTGACATAGGGATCAGCGCGCACGTAGGTCAGGCCCAATTGAATCGAAGTGTGCTCAAACCGGCGCATCAATTCCTTGCGCAGTGCACGACGCCACCATGCATGGTCGCCGGCACGGGCGATATAACCGCCTACCGAATTAGATACCGGAGGCTTGACGCCGCGCCTGGCGCATATCGCATCAATGCCGGTCTTGATGGCATGGGCGTCATGAAGGCGGGCGCATACCGCATAACACTCGCGTGCGGCCTGCAATGCGGCCACCGAGATAGCACGCGGCCCGGTCATGATGCCGTTTTGATCGGCCAGCGGCAGGCGCTCATCGTGAGCCAGTACGGCATCGATCACCTCGCCGCGCCGGCAGTTTAGGCCGCCAAACAGGCGATGCACGGCATTGGCCATGCGCGACGGAATCCCCATGTCCAGCATCAATGCACCTTGCTAGTCAGGTTGGACGCATGCCCGCCGCACATGCATTTTTGTATAGCGGTAAGCTCGCACAGCAACTTTTGAAGCGCACTCCAAACGATATCTCGCTCGGCCGTATCAAAGGACATTAGACCGCTATTGGCGCGCGCCACAGGAAAATTTGGCGCTGTAACGGCGACGATGCGAGCTGCGATTGACGCACGCGACCAGTAAATGGTACGAACGGCTTCTGCATCAACAGCACGAATGGAGGGGGGTAAGCTAATCATTTGCGCAGAACTCGTCATGTCAATTACTCCTCAGAAATCAAAGTACTCTGACGAACAGGTCCGCCCTCGGCGGACACACGGCAAAATTCGCCCGCGCGCGCTGTCGCGCACACGGTCGAATCTCGCGTTGTCACAGTACAAACTCCTTGCGGCTAAGTTCGCGCTGAAGTGCCACCACGTTAATTAGGCGACGACGACCAAGCGTGACCGTTGGCAAAATCCCACGGTTGAGGTGACCGAGCACAACGCCAGGAGGGAGGCCGACAGCCTCAGCAAATTTTTCCAGCGTCATGAGTCCTACTATGGCCGTCGCCTGATCGAGTTGAATAGGTGCCGATATCGCCTCCGTACCGTGTACTTTTTGCATGGTGATGTTCCTCATTGCGACGACCTCAAGTAAGATATGGCATAACATCCAAGAGCTTTGGATAATATCCAATTAAATTGGATGAGGCCCAATAATATTGGATATTATCCAAAATTGTCAAGGAGCATTAACGATGGCTACGAACACAACCGAGAGAACTCGCGAATTCATGCGGTACTTCAATTCCAACTACGGGTGGTTTGAGGATTTGACTGGAGTCCCGGCAAGCAAATGGCGGGACCTGGATAGAGGGAAGACGAAGGCAGTTACAGCCGAGATGATTGACGCTTTCGGCAAGAGCTGGCCGGAATACGTTTTCTGGCTCGTCACGGGCGTGCCGTCGACGCCGCGAGGACAATGCACACCAAGTGAATATCTGGATTTGACCTACGGTACAGTTCGGGCCTTGGAGCATGGCGCACGGAGATTTTGGCGTAACGAACAGGGTGTTCTATGCCCAGGTGAGATGTCGTCAGGGCATCCGGAAGAATCGATCAAGCATGAGATAGCTATAGCTGCTGGCTTTCTCTACTTTTCTGCCGTCGTCAACGAGTCCGAAGCCGCAAGATTGGCCGAGCAGTTCCAACATCAGTTTTTTAATCCTTTGAAAGCGGGCGAGGAAACCGTGATTGCACTTGGTGACCTCAAAAACTGGGTAAACCAATTTCCACTTATGTTGGAATAAATAGAGTTATGAAATGACGATCAAGAAAACTGAGGCCGGTTGGCTTGTGGATATCCAACCTGGTGGACGTGGCCACAAACGAATTCGAAAGACACTTCCCACAAAGGCTGAGGCCCTTCAGTTTGAAGCTTGGGCGAAAACGCAGGTTGTACAGAATGACGGTTGGGTAAAGCCCAAGAAGAACATTACCAAATTGTCCGAGCTTATCGAACTATGGCAGTCGCATCATGGCGTTCAGCTACGCCACACGCGTACATATGGAACGCTGCTTCGGATTTGTGAGGCGCTTGGCAATCCAATTGCCGAGCACCTGAAATCTGAGCATTTCGCAGCGTATCGTTCGGCCCGGCTGGCCGAAGGAGTCACAGCAAATACAATCAATCGGGAGCATGCATACCTGCGTGCGGTATTCAACGAGCTGATCCGTTTGGGATTCTGGACAGAGAACAATCCTTTGGCCAAACTTCGCCAGTTCAAGATTGCGGAGCGTGAACTGTCGTATTTGAACGACGATGAGATTCGTGCACTGCTTGCCGCACTGGAGGCGCGCAAGGATCGAGATGCGCTTCTGATTACAAAACTTTGCCTGGCATCCGCTGCCCGATGGAACGAAGGCGAATCGCTGCGTATTTCTCAACTCCACAGCGGAATGATTCATTTCACCCAAACGAAGACAGACAAGAACAGATCGGTCCCCATTGACGACGCGCTTGCCGACGAGATACGGGAATTCCATAAAGCGGGGAGTAGGGATGCGTCCGGCAGAATATTCAAAAGCTCGGTCGGAGCTTTTCGAATGGCCATAAAGGAATCGAGCATCGAGCTGCTATCCGGCCAGCTCACGCACGTCTTACGCCATACGTTCGCGAGCCATTTCATGATGAATGGCGGAAACATCCTGACGCTGCAGAAAGTTCTGGGTCACTCCAGTCTGCAAACTACAATGATTTATGCCCACCTCAGTCCTGGACATCTTCAGGAAGCCAAGATGTTGAACCCGTTGACGCGGTTGACAGTTGGTTGACACTTGACCAAAAGAAAAGGGCTTACATCTCTGTAAGCCCTTGATATTCTTGGTGCCGACTGCCGGTTTCGAACTGGCCACCTGATGATTACAAATCAACTGCTCTACCAAATGAGCTAAGTCGGCAAAAACTGCGCGTTGCGAATTATACGCTATTTAATGCGTGTCAGGGTCGGGCGGCCGCCTTTTTTTGGTGGCTCGTCGTCGCCGGGCGTGGCGTTGTCGCGTTGTTCGGGGGAACTGGTCGGCACGGACGACAGGGTCGGGGCGCTGGCGGCCGGGGCGAGCGCTGGCGGTGGCAGGTCGGCCGAGGCGGGGCTGTCCGTCGGTTGCACATCGGGGTCATCGTTGCCCAGCACGGGCTCGAAGGCCATGCCCTGGCCGTTTTCGTTGGCGTAGATGGCCATCACGTTGTCGACCGGCACGTAGATTTCGCGCGAGACACCGCCAAAGCGGGCGTGGAAGCGGACGGCGTCGTTGTCCATCTTCAGGCCGCTGGTGGCGCCGAAGCTGATGTTGAGCACGATCTCGCCTTTTTTCACGTATTCCATCGGTACCGTGGTGCGCGAATCGACTTTGACCGCGAGATAAGGCGTGTAGCCGCTGTCGGTGCACCATTCGTAGATGGCGCGCAGCATATAGGGTTTGGTTGAGATTTCAGACATGGTAGGCACTGTGAGGCGGGAGCGCCCCCGCAAGGCGGCGCACCGGTAATTCAAAAGACACAGATACCCCGGCAAGCGTGGCTTGCCGGGAATATCTTAACGACGCATCACTTTCTCGGAAGGCGTCAGCGCTTCGATGTACGCAGGACGCGAGAAGATGCGTTCGGCGTATTTCATCAGCGGTGCAGCCGTCTTCGACAGTTCGATGCCGTAGTGGTCCAGGCGCCACAGCAGCGGCGCGACAGCCACGTCGAGCATCGAGAATTCGTCGCCCAGCATGTACTTGTTTTTCAGGAACAGCGGCGCCAGGGTCGTCAGGCGGTCGCGGATTTCCGCGCGTGCCTTGTCGTGGGCCTTGTCGTTGCTCTTGGCGCGTTCGCTTTCCAGCACGTGCACGTGCACGAACAGTTCTTTTTCGAAATTGAACAGCATCAGGCGCGCGCGGGCACGCATCAGCGGATCGGCCGGCATCAGTTGCGGATGCGGGAAGCGCTCATCGATGTACTCGTTGATGATGTTCGATTCATACAGGATCAGTTCGCGCTCGACCAGGATAGGCACCTGGCCATACGGGTTCATGGTCGAAATGTCTTCCGGCTTGTTGAACAGATCGACGTCGCGCACTTCGAAGTCCATGCCTTTTTCAAACAGGACCAGGCGGCAGCGTTGCGAAAATGGGCAGGTTGTACCCGAATAGAGAACCATCATTTTTTATAGTTCCTTAGAAACAAAGGGGGTGAAGCCGCGAACGGCTCACCCCAGGTCGCTTGTCCACTCATGCGGACAACACAGAAACAGGCATAAACCGGCCTATGGCCGGCGCCTCACTTATTTGACTTCCTTCCAGAACGACGCGTTAAGGCGCCATGCCAGCAAAGCAAAGACCGACAGGAACAGCAGCACCCACACGCCCAGGCGTTTGCGTGTTTGCTGTGCCGGTTCGGCCATCCACTCCATGTAGCCGACCAGGTCGGCTACTGCATTGTCATACTCGATCTTGTTCAACGTGCCTGGCTTGACCTGCTCGAAGCCAGCAAATTTGTGGATCTTCTTGCTCGGCTCGTGGGGATCCGTCTCTTCCACGAACTTGGCAGTCTGGACACCTTGCAATTCCCATAATACATGCGGCATGGCAACATTCGGCACGACCATGTTGTTCCAGCCGGTCGGACGAGTGTCGTCTTTATAGAACGTACGCAGGTAAGTATACAGGTAGTCGCCGCCTGTGCCAGCGGAAGATGATTTCGCGCGCGAAATTACCGACAAATCCGGCGGTACGACGCCAAAGAAGGCCTTGGCGTCCTGCGGTGCCAGGGCCGTGGTCATCAGGTCGCCTACTTTATCGCCTGAGAACAACAGATTCTCCTTGATCTGGGTTTCCGTCAAGCCCAGGTCGCGCAGGCGGTTGTAGCGCATCGACACGGCGGCGTGGCAATTCAGGCAATAATTGACGAACAATTTGGCGCCATGTTGCAGCGCTGCCATATTGGTCTGGCGATCAGGTGCCTTGTCCAGCGGAAAGCCGCCTTCGCTGGCGAGAGCCATGGCGGGCACGAAGGCCAGGATGGCGAGCAGTTTTTTTGCAATCTTCATATGATGTATGTCCTTTGAGCGTGGCGTGAGAGCGGCTTAGTGCGGGTGAAACGTCACACGCGACGGCACGGTCTTGAACTTGCCCATTGCACTCCACCATGGCATCAGCAGGAAAAAGCTGAAGTAAATCAGGGTGCACACTTGCGACACGATGGTTTTCGTATCCGTTGGCGCCTGGGTGCCGAGGTAGCCCAGGATCAGGAACGACAGGCCGAAGATGGCGTACACATATTTGTGCCAGGTCGGACGGTAGCGGATCGATTTCACCGGCGAATGGTCGAGCCATGGCAGGAAGGCCAGGATCACGACGGAACCGCCAAAGAACACCACACCCCAGAATTTCGCGTCCAGCACCTGCGGCAGCATGCCGATGATGGCGACGATGGCGATGCCGGCGATGGCCGACTTGACGGTCGTCGACAGGCGCGACTTGAGCCAGATGAACACCACGTAGGCCGCCACGACACCCATCAGCACGTACATGAAGTCGGCCGTGGTGGCACGCAGCACCGAGTAGAACGGCGTGAAGTACCAGGTTGGCGCGATATGCAGCGGGGTCTTCAGCGAATCGCCGGGCAGGAAGTTGTTGTATTCCAGGAAATAGCCACCCATTTCCGGCGCGAAGAACACGACGGCGCTGAAAATGACGAGGAAGATCGACACGCCGAACAGATCGTGTACGGTGTAGTACGGATGCGACGGGATGGAATCGACCGGGTGGCCATCGGCGCCCAGGTTTTCCTTCACTTCGATGCCGTCCGGGTTGCTGGAGCCGACTTCATGCAGGGCGATCAAGTGCGCTGCAACCAAGCCCAGCAGTACCAACGGGATGGCGATCACGTGGAAGGCGAAGAAACGGTTCAGCGTGGCGTCGGAAACGACGTAGTCGCCGCGGATCCACAGGGACAGGTCAGGGCCGATGAACGGGATGGCGCCAAACAGGTTGACGATCACTTGGGCGCCCCAGTATGACATCTGGCCCCATGGCAGCAGGTAGCCGAAGAACGCTTCGGCCATCAGGCACAGGAAGATGGCGAAACCGAACAGCCAGATCAACTCACGTGGCTTGCGGTACGAGCCGTACAGCAGGGCGCGCGTCATGTGCAGGTAGACGATGATGAAGAAGGCCGAGGCGCCCGTCGAGTGCATGTAGCGCACCAGCCAGCCCCACGGTACTTCGCGCATGATGTACTCGACGGAATTGAAGGCCAGGGCCGCATCCGGTTTGTAGTGCATGGTCAGGAAGATGCCGGTGACGATCTGCAAGACCAGCACCAGCATGGCCAGCGAGCCGAAGATGTACCAGAAATTGAAGTTTTTCGGGGCGTAATACTTGCCCCATTGGTCATTCCACAGCTTGGTCAGGGGAAAACGGTCATCGACCCAGCCCAGCGCTTTTTCGGCGACGGGAGCGTCTGCCGGGAATTTCGTTTCTTTAAAAGCAGCCATGATCAAGCCTCGCCTTTCTCGTCTTTACCTATCAGCAATTTGGTGTCGCTCAGGTACATATGGCGCGGCACTTGCAGGTTGTCCGGGGCCGGCTTGTTCTTGAACACGCGGCCTGCCATGTCGAAGGTGGAGCCGTGGCAAGGGCACAGGAAGCCGCCTTCCCAGTCATCTGGCAGCGACGGTTGCGGGCCGGGGGTAAATTTCGAGGAAGGGGAGCAGCCCAGGTGGGTGCAGATGCCGACGGCGACGAGAATTTCAGGCTTGATGGAGCGTGCCTCGTTCATGCAGTACGGTGGCGTAAATTCGTCGGGGTTGCGTTGGGAATTGGCATCGGCGACTTTGCCATCGGTTTGTTTGAGCGACGCGATCATTTCCGGCGTGCGCTTCAGAATCCAGACCGGCTTGCCGCGCCATTCGACGGTGCGCATTTCGCCGGGTTGCAAGGTGGTGATGTCTACTTCGACCGGCGCGCCCGCCGCTTTCGCGCGCTCCGACGGCTGGAAGGTGCTTACCAAGGCTCCCGCGGTTGCCAATCCAACTACACTGCCCGCCGCGCACGTGGCGACGAGCAAGCCGCGACGGCCTGAATCGACCTGCTTTTCGTTACTCATGCAAACCCCAATCAGTCAAAATGCGAATCTTTATTATGAGTGGCAGCCGCGAAAAACCCGTCGCCGAAGCTCTTTCCCACTGATTGCCGCAACCCGCATCTTTGTGCGGTAAAGTGGCAACATCCCTGCGGAACTTCGGTCAATGGCGCAGCCCGTGCCAGTTTCTTGTTGATTATCCAGTAGCGGATAAACCCGTTACTGGCAACCGCAAATTATAAGTGAAGCAAACAACGAATAAAACAAAAACGTTGCTTGTACCATAATTTATATACTTTTGCAGGAGGTGGCTAGTTCTTTCGAACTAGATGCGCCCGGCTGTGCCCGAATTGGTCCTGCCAGCAACCACAAGTTGGTGGCACTGGGAATCAATAGTATGATCGGCATGTTTTTTATACATATCCGAAGGAGAAATTCATGGCAATGATGAAGGAATTTAAAGAATTTGCAATGAAAGGCAACGTTGTCGATCTGGCGGTCGGTGTCATCATCGGCGGCGCTTTCGGCAAGATTGTCGATTCCCTGGTGCAAGACGTGATCATGCCACCCATTGGCCGCATTTTCGGCGGCCTCGATTTCGCCAATTACTACCTGCCCCTGAACGGCCAAGCCACGACGATGACCCTGGTGGAAGCGAAAAAGGCGGGGGCCGTGCTGGCCTACGGTAACTTCCTGACCATTTTGCTCAACTTTGTCATTCTTGCCTTCATCATCTTCCAGATGGTGCGCCTGATGAACAAGGCCCGCCGCAGCGAACCGGTCGCGCCGACAGCGGCGCCGGCCACGCCGGAAGACATCGTCCTGCTGCGTGAAATCCGCGACTCCCTGCAGAAGAACGGACAGAATAGCAACGATCTGGCAAAATAAGTCGTTCCGGCAATGGCCGGCTGACCTGGGCAGAGAACTGTATGCGACGATTCTGGTTATTGTTTGCGCAAACCGTGACGATCGCGTTGGCGCTGTACTTTGTGTATGGCGCGCTGCGCCCGGCCAGCCGGGTACAGCAGCTGGGCTCTGCTGCGAAACCGGTGCCCGTGGTGGAAACGGCGTCGAGCAGCCTGGCGCCCGGTTCCTATCGCGACGCGGCGGCGCGCGCCATGCCCGCCGTCGTCAACATCCTCACCCTGCAAGTGCCCAAGCGCGGCGCCCATCCGCTGGCGCGCGATCCCTTTTTTAAACGTTTCTTCGGCGAGCGCGACCCGGACGGCGAGGCTGACGAGGACTTGAAAAACAGCCTCGGTTCGGGCGTCATCGTCAGCCATGAAGGCTATGTGCTGACCAATAACCACGTGGTCGAAGGCGCCGACGAAATCGAAGTGGTGCTCACGGACGGGCGCAAGGCGCCGGCCAAGGTGGTGGGCCTGGATCCGGAAACGGACCTGGCCGTGATCAAGATCGACCTCGACAAGCTGCCCGTCATCGTGCTGGGCCAGTCGGAACTGGCACGCGTGGGCGACGTGGTGCTGGCCATCGGCAACCCGTTCGGCGTGGGCCAGACGGTGACCATGGGCATCATCTCCGCCCTGGGCCGCAACAATTTGCACATCAACAGTTTTGAAAACTTCATCCAGACGGATGCGGCCATCAACTTCGGCAATTCGGGCGGCGCCCTGGTCGATACGCGCGGCAATCTGATCGGCATCAATACGGCGATTTACTCGCAAAGCGGCGGCTCGGTCGGCATCGGCTTCGCCATTCCCGTCTCGACGGCCAAGACGGTGATGGAAGCCATCATCAAGGATGGCCACGTGGTGCGCGGCTGGATCGGCGTGGAAACGCAGGACATCACGCCCGAGCTGGCGCAAAGCTTCGGCTTGCAGCGCACCAGTGGCGCCATCATCGCCGGCGTGGTGCGCAACGGCCCGGCCGACAAGGCGGGCATCGTGCCGGGCGACATCCTGTTGACGGTGGAAGGCAAGCCCGTGGGCGACACCACGGAAATGCTGAACCTGATCGCCCAACTGCCGCCCGGCGGAAAAGCTAAAATGACGGTGCTGCGCAAGAATCGCGAAGCGGCGCTCGACGTGATGGTGGGCAAGCGCCCCATCCCGAAAGAGCTTTCCAAATAGTTGCTGATCGGAATTTGACACATGCATGTGCGTGATTTGACCCAATTTTTACGTGAACTGAGCGACAACAACAACCGTCCCTGGTTTGTGATGAACAAGCCCCGCTACGACATCCTGCGCGAGGAATTCCTGGCGCTGGTGACGTCACTCATTGCTGAACTCGGCAAGTTTGACCCGGCCGTGAAGTACTGCAATCCGAAGAAGGCCTTGTTCCGCATCAACCGCGACGTGCGTTTTGCGTACGACAAGAGCCCGTACAAGACGCGTTTTTCGGCCGCCATCGCGCCGAACGACATGCGCCGTCCTAGCAAGGCGGGCGGCCCCACGTATTATCTGCAGATCGATGGCCAGGGCAACTTGCTGTTCGGCGCCGGCGAATACATGCCGCCACCGGGACGCCTGAAGGCGCTGCGCGAGCATATGGTCAACGACGCGCCAGGTTTTTCCAAAGTGCTGAAAAATAAGCGTTTAAAAGCCCGTTTCGGCACCATCCAGAACGAGGGCAAGTTACAGCGCCCGCCCAAGGGTTTCGAGGCGGACGCCGAACATATCGAATTCATCAAGCTGAAGAGCTTTTTTGTCTGGACCGAAGTGCCGCTGCCCGTGAACGAACCCGAGAAACTGCTGCCGACCCTGGCGGAAGGCTTGAAGGATGCGTGGCCGCTGGTCGAGTGGATGCGCGGCGCGAAAGAGCCGGAGGAAGTCCCCGAGTAATTGCTGAAGGAGCACATGATGGCACTGGAGCACGCAAGTTCAGGGCAGGTGATCGAGGTACAGCGCAGGGACGGCGACGACCTGTCGCAGTTTTCCGCCATCGCGCTGGCCAAGACGGACGAGCTGGAATTGATCCGCATGTGCATGCCCAAGGGCAAGACCATGCCCGAGCATCATGTGCTCGGCGAAATCACCCTGCTGTGCCTGCAAGGGCAGGTGGCAGTGGACGCGCATGGCAAGGAGCAAGTGCTGGGGCCGGGGCAGATGCTGTATCTGCACGGCGGCCAGGCGCATGCGCTGGCCGCCCGAGAAGACAGTTTGTTGCTGCTGACGATATTGATGGCCAAGGCGGGGCGCTAGGCCCGGCCAGTTTTGTCTCAGGTGGCTTCGTCGCGTGGATCGCGCGACAGCAGTTGCTGCACCATCAGGTGCGGCAAATCGCCGTCAAACAGCACGCCGGCCACCGCGTTGGTGATCGGCATGTCGACACCCATGCTGCACGCCAGTTCGCGCACGGCCTTGGCGCAGGGCACGCCTTCGGCCACATGACCGAGTTCGGCCACGATGGTCTCCAGCGCCTTGCCTTGCGCCAGGCCCAGGCCGACCCGGCGGTTGCGCGAGAGGTCGCCCGTGCAGGTGAGTATCAAATCTCCCATGCCCGTCAAGCCCATGAACGTTTCCGTCTGGCCACCCAGCGCCGTGCCCAGGCGCGTAATTTCCGCCAGGCCGCGCGTGATCAGTGCGGCGCGCGCGTTCAAGCCCAGGCCCAGGCCGTCGGCCACGCCGGTGGCGATCGCCAGCACGTTCTTGACGGCGCCGCCCACTTCTACGCCCACCAGGTCTTCGCTCGCATACACGCGGATGGTGCCGCCATGCAAGGCCGAGACGACGGCGTTGCGCAAGGCCGCGCTATGCGAGGCGATGGTCAGCGCACACGGCAAGCCGCGCGCCACTTCCTGCGCGAACGAAGGGCCGGACAGGGCGCCGCCGGGGATATTGTCGCCCAGCACTTCCTGCACGATCTGGTGCGGTAGCAGGCCCGTGCCGCCTTCAAACCCTTTACATAGCCACACCAGGTTGGTGATGGCCTTGTCTTTCAGTTGCAACAGCAGGGGCCGCAGGCCTGCCACGGGGCAGGCGGCGATCAAGAGGCCGTGTTCGCCGCTGGCGTGCGCGACGGCGGCGTCGAAATCGGCGACTATGCGCAGTTGCGGCGGCAGGGTGAAACCGGGCAAATAACTGTTTTCGCCGCTGACGGCCATGGCGGCCATGGCGTCGCCATTGCGGCCCCATAGCAGCACGTCGTGGCGGCCGGCCAGGGCCATGGCTACGGCCGTGCCCCAGGCGCCGGCGCCCAGCACGGTAATGCGGCGCGGGGCAGCCTTGGTGGATGCGGTGGTATCGGGAGTGTTTTCAGGGGAAACTTGCATGCAACCTCAGTCTGGCAGGGGAAGGGGGACGGCGCGGCTGGCCGTTGCCCCGGTGAATCTGGCGGTGCTTACGATGCTTACAGGCCCCACACTTCGCTGGTCTTGACGTAGCCGCTCTGGCCATCCTTGTGGCGCACCTTGACCCAGCCGGAGCTGGGCTGCTCGCTCATTTCCAGCAGCACGCCCTTGTCGACGAGGATGAGGGGCGAGGCGGTGTCGTCGGGGCTGGCGCGTACCTTGAGGTTCGCAGCGCGCGCCACGACGTTGCGCTTGGCCGACAGGCCTTTGGCTTCCGTCCAGGCCATTTCGCCGCTGGCATCGCGTACCTTGACCCATTCGCCGTAGCTGAGCACGACTTCCAGCGGCATGCCGCGTGGCGCCACGTACAGCTTGCCGCCCTTGGCGGACGGCGCGTCATACAGAATCACGGGAGCTGCGCCCACCGTTTTGAAATCGACGGCGTGGCTGGCGGCGGTGGCCAGCAGCAGCACGGCGCCGGCCATCCAGCGGAACTTGCTCAAGAGCGCACTTTTCAACATGATATTTTTTGAACCTTAACGAAACACGGCGGCCAGGCCGCCGTTTCTTACCTGCAGTATAGAACACTCACAAAACCGTCGCGAGCGGCAGTGCATTGTGGCCGAGAAGCGCAGCTGTGCTAGAGCACAGCGAGCATCACGGCTTGCCAGGCGCGCCGCGCAGCAGGTTTGGTGAGATGTTCTTAGTGCGTTTCGCTGGCTGCTGGTGCTGCGGCAGCGGCGTCAGCAATAGCTTGCAGACGTTGTTGGTAGAACACTTCGAAGTTGATCTCGGCCAGGTGCACTGGCGGGAAGCCGGCACGGGTGATCACGTCGGCGATGTTGGCGCGCAGGTAAGGGTAGATGATGTTCGGGCAGCCGATTCCCAGCAGCGGATCGAGTTGATCGGCAGGAATGTTGCGTGCTTCGAAGATACCAGCTTGCTTGCCTTCAACCAGGAAAGCGACTTTATCGCCGACCTTGGCGGTCACGGTGATGGTCACGGTGGCTTCGAAGATGCCGTCGGCCAGAGGCGCAGCGCCCACGTCCAGAGCTACTTCGATCGCTGGTGCTTCTTGTTCCAGGAAAATAGCTGGGGAATTTGGTTGTTCCAGCGACATGTCTTTCAGGTAGACGCGTTGGATTTGGAAGACTGGTTGCAGATTTTCGTCAGACATGGAACGCTTTCTTTGTAAAGGACAAGAACGGCACACCGTTCAAATATGGTGCTTGCGGTATGTAAACCGCGCCGGGTAGGCGCGGCCAGATCAGGTGCGAGGGCAATTGTATCAAAACAATACGACAAAAAACCAAGCAATTTCTCGAACCCGCTTTATATCAGGCTGCCGTGCCGTTTAACAAGGGGTCCAGCTTGCCGGCTTGATCGAGCGCATACAAATCGTCGAATCCGCCCACGTGGGTATCGCCCACATAGATCTGTGGCACTGTGCGGCGGCCCGTGCGTTCCATCATCTTGATGCGCTCTTCCGGGTCGAGGTCGACGCGGATTTTTTGCACGCTCACGCCCTTGGCTTCCAACAGGCGTTCGGCGCGCACGCAATACGGGCACACGGCGGTGCTATACACAATTACAGGTACGGTCATGTCGATTCCTTCAGTTAAGGCCGGCTTATTTCGCCAGCGACAAGGTTTTCAATGGCAAACCTTGCTTTTTCCACTCGTCGAGGCCGCCTTCCAGGCTGGTGGCTTCCGCGAAGCCGGCTTTGGTCAGCAGGCCGACGGCCGTTGCCGAACGCGAACCTTTCTGGCAAACCACTACAATGGGGCGCGTTTTGAATTTTTCCAGCTCGCCCACGCGTTTTGCCAGTTCCGGCAGCGGCATGTTTTTCGCGTCAGGCAAGTGGCCGGTGGCGAATTCTTCGGCGCTGCGCACGTCGACGATGACGCTCTTGCCACGGTTGATCAGTTGCGTGACTTCCAGCACGGTCGCGCGCTTGCCGCGCATCGACAGCAGTGGCCAGAGGAGGGCGCCGCCGGAAATAATGACGATGGCAAACAGAAAAATGTGGTCGATAATGAATTTCACGTAGGGTCCAATGGTTTAAGTCAATCCGCGCATTATAAAATAGAAGCTGGACGAGGTCTTTTAACGTTTTGCTTTTTTGATTTGAACCCCTTGAGAAGATAGAACTATGTACAAAATCGTTTTCATGCGTCACGGCGAGTCCACCTGGAACCTCGATAACCGCTTCACCGGCTGGACCGACGTCGATCTGACGGAAAAGGGCGTCAACGAAGCCAAGGCCGCCGGCCAGATCCTCAAGCAGGAAGGTTTTACGTTCGACGTGGCCTACACTTCGGTCTTGAAGCGCGCCATTCGCACCCTGTGGCTGGCGCTCGACGAGATGGACATGATGTATTTGCCAATCAAGAACGACTGGCGCTTGAACGAGCGCCACTATGGCGCCCTGCAAGGCCTGGACAAGGGCGAGACGGCCGCCAAGTATGGCGACGAGCAAGTGCTGGTCTGGCGCCGCAGCTACGACACGCCGCCGCCGCCGCTGGAAGCTGACGACGACCGCGCCTCGTTCAACGATCCGCGCTACGCCGGCTTGCCGAAAGCGTCGATTCCGCTGACCGAATGCCTGAAAGACACCGTGGCGCGCGTGATGCCGTCCTGGGACGAAGAAATCGCCCCGGCCATCCGCGCTGGCAAGAAGATCATCATTTCGGCCCACGGCAACAGCCTGCGCGCGCTGATCAAGATGCTCGATGGCATCAGCGACAGCGACATCGTCGGCTTGAACATTCCAAACGGCCAGCCGCTCGTGTATGAACTGGACGCCGACCTGAAACCGATTCGTCATTACTACCTGGGCGACCCGGCAGCGATTGCGGCAGCGCAAGCGGCCGTGGCGAACCAAGGGAAGGCCAAGTAACTTGTTGTCTTTCTTCCGCGGCACAGCGATCGCCCCCTCTGCTGAACGACCCCTGCCGGCGTGGCGCGCCGGCGCCATGCTGTGCGCAGCGCTGCTGTTGTCGAGCGGCGCCGCACAGGGTGCCAAGCCCACCGAACGCAGCAAGCAGAAAGCGGCCGCGGAAGCACAACGTGCTGGATTGCAACAAAAGCTGACGGCGCTCAAGCGCGACATCAGCCGCACGGAAAGCGCCAAGGATGACGCGGCCGATACCCTGGCCGAGTCGGAAGAGGCCATTTCCAACGCCAACCGCGCCTTGCGCGACTTGGCACAGGAGCAAAGCGCGACGGGCGTGAAACTCAATACGCTGGGGCAAGAGCACCAGCAGCTGACGGCCACCGTCGAGAAACAAAAAGCGCAGCTGTCCAAATTGCTGCGTGAACAATATGTCGCCGGCAACGAAGACCGCATCAAGCTGCTCTTGTCGGGTGATAACCCGAACCGCATCAACCGCGACTTGCAACTGATGGCGTATGTGTCGCAGGCGCAGGCGCGCCTGCTGGAAGCCTTGCGCGCCAACTTGCTGGCGGTGGAGAAAAACCAGGCGGACGTGCAGAACGCCAAGGATGAACTGGAAGAAATCGCGCAGGAAGAGCGCGACCAGAAGGCCTTGCTGGTGCAGGAAAAGGCGCGCCGCGCCGCCTTGCTGACGAGCTTGTCGCAACGCCTGGTGGCGCAGCGCAAGGAAGTGGGCAATGTCGAGCGCGACGAACAGCGCATGGGCAACCTGGTCGACAAGCTGGCGAAACTGATCGAAGAGCAGGCCGCCGCCGCTGCGGCCGAAAAGAAACGCCAGCAATTGCTGGCCGAGCAGCGCGCCGCCGCCAAAGCGGCCGCCGACGCCAAGATCGCCGCGGAAAAACGCGAACGCTTGCTGGCCGCGCGCGCCAAGGCCGCCCAGGCGCAGGCCGAACGCGAACGCATTGCGAAAGAGCAACAGAATAAATCGGGCAAGATCAAGCCGCAGACGCCGCCACCGCCGCCCGTGAAACTGGAACCGATCGATGACGACGAGCCGCCGCAAGTGGCCAAGGTGGCGCCTAAGTCCGAGCCGAAGGAACCGGAGCCCGAACGCCCAAGCCTGGGCCCGGCCGCGCCATCCGGCGCCTTTGCCAGCCTGAAAGGCCAGCTGCGTGCGCCCGTGGCGGGCAAGATCGCCGCCCGCTTCGGCAGCAAGCGTGGTGACGGCCCCAGCTGGAAGGGCGTGTTCATCCGCACGGGCGAAGGCAACGAGATCCACGCCATCGCCGGCGGCCGCGTGGTGTTTTCCGACTGGCTGCGCGGTTTCGGCAATTTGATCATCGTCGACCATGGCGGCCAGTACATGAGTATTTATGGCAATAACCAGTCCTTGCTGAAACGGGTGGGCGATGCCGTCAAGGGTGGCGACGCCATTGCCAGCGCGGGCAACAGCGGCGGCAACGAGGAATCAGGGCTATACTTTGAATTGCGCCATCAGGGCCGCGCCTTCGACCCCGCCACCTGGGTGAAGTTTTAAGTTTCCACCATTGCTGCGGCAGCGAATTTGTAGATTGCGAAGAATACATGGGTATCAAAGTCAAAAGTATGGGCCTGATCGGTCTGGGCGTATTGGCCGGCATCGGCATGTCGCTGCAGTTCCCGGCCGTGGCGCAGAAGATCACGAATGCCCCGCTGCCGCTCGACGAACTGCGCCAGCTGTCCGATGTCTTCGGCCTGATCAAGTCTGATTATGTCGAGAAGGTGGAAGACAAGAAACTCTTGACGGAAGCCATTTCCGGCATGGTTTCGTCGCTGGACCCGCATTCTGTCTACCTCGACAAGAATGCTTTCAAGGAAATGCGCGAAAGCGTGCAAGGCAAGTTTGTCGGCATCGGCATCGAAGTGAGCATGGAAGACGGCTACGTGAAAGTCGTCTCGCCCATCGAGGACAGCCCTGCCGCCAAGGCGGGCATCCTGGCGGGCGACCTGATCACCCGTCTCGACAACATCCCGCTGAAAGGCTTGCAGCTGGAGGAAGTCATCAAGAAGATGCGCGGCCAGCCTGGCACCAAGCTGGTGCTGACGATGTCGCGCAAGGGCGAAAGCAAGCCGCTGGTGTTCCCCATCGTGCGCGAGGAAATCCGCGTGCAAAGCGTGAAGGCCAAGATGGTCGCGCCCGGCTATGCCTGGCTGCGCATCGCCCAGTTTCAGGAACCGACCGTCGATGACATGGTCAAAAAGATCAACGCGCTGTATGCGCAAGACCCCAAGCTGAAGGGCCTGGTGCTGGACTTGCGCAACGATCCCGGTGGCGTGGTGCCGGGCGCCATCGGCGTGGCGACAGCATTCCTTCCGGGTAACTCCGTGATCGTCTCGACCAAGGGCCAGTTGCCGGAGTCGAAACAGGTGTTTTATGGCCGCCGCGAATTCTATGCGCCACCGGGCGCCAAGGCCGACCCGCTGGCCAAGCTGCCGGCCGCGCTGAAAACCGTGCCGCTGGTGGTGCTGGTCAATGCCGGTTCCGCGTCCGCGTCGGAAATCGTCGCCGGCGCCTTGCAGGATTACCAGCGCGCCACCGTCATCGGTACTCAGACGTTCGGCAAGGGTTCCGTGCAAACCTTGCGCCAGATCACGGCCGACACGGCCGTCAAGCTGACCACGGCCCGCTACTACACGCCGAAAGGCCGGGCCATCCAGGCGCGCGGCATCGTGCCCGACTTGCTGGTCGATGAAACGGCCGAAGGCGATGGCTGGAACAGTCTGCGCGTGCGCGAGGCGGACCTGGAAAAACACTTGAGCAGCAACGATGGCAAGCCGGAAGCGGCCAAGCCGACCATGGATACCATGCAGGAACAGCTGGAAGAAGAGCAGCGCCTGATCGCCACGGCGAAAAAGCGCAAGCCGCTCGAATACGGCGCCAAGGATGACTTCCAGCTGCAGCAAGCCTTGAACCACTTCCAGGGCTTGCCGGTGCAGCTGGCCAAGGTCGACGCCAAGGGCGAAAAGATCAGCGCCAAGCCGGAAATTGCTTCCGATATCAAGGCGGACGACAAGAAAATCCCTGTGCAAAAACCGTAGTCGCCGCCATGAACGACCATCAGCTGCTGCGCTATTCGCGCCATATCCTGTTAGACGAGATCGGCATCGAAGGCCAGCAAGCCTTGCTCGATGCGCATGTGCTGGTGATCGGCGCGGGCGGGCTCGGCTCGCCGGCCGCCATGTATTTGGCCGCCAGCGGTGTCGGCAAGCTGACCCTGGTCGATGACGATACAGTCGACCTGACCAATCTGCAGCGCCAGATCGCCCACACGACGGCCCGCGTGGGCCAGCCGAAAGTGCTGTCGGCGCGCGAAACCTTGACCGATATCAATCCCGAGATTGATATCGTTGCCTTGCAAGAGCGCCTCGACGGTGCGCGCCTGGCTGAACTGGTCTTGTCGGCCACGGTGGTGCTCGACTGCACCGACAACTTCGCCACGCGCCATGCGGTCAACCGCGCCTGCGTGGCAGCCAGGGTGCCGCTGGTGTCGGGCGCCGTGATCCGTTTCGATGGGCAAGTGAGCGTGTTCGACCCGCGCACGGGCACGCAGCCATGTTATTCCTGCCTGTTTCCGCAGGAGCAGCAGTTCACGGACGAGGCGTGCTCGAGCATGGGCGTGTTCGCGCCGCTGGTGGGCGTGGTGGGCGCCATGCAGGCGGCCGAGGCGCTGAAACTGGTGATGGGCGTGGGGCAATCGCTGGCCGGGCGCCTGCTGTTGCTCGACGGCTTGCACATGGAATGGAGCAGCATGCAGGTCGCGCGCGACCCCGGCTGCGCCGTTTGCGGTGTAGTGGTCTTGCCGGCCTGACAGCCCCCGCACAAATTTTTCCCCATATGACAGGCTTTGTCATATTTCCGCTTTATACTCTGCACTCATTACTCACCTTCTTCTCTCTTTCTTATGCAAAACGCAGCAAACCATCCGACCCGCCAGCGCCGCGCGCGCGGCTTCACCTTGATCGAAATCATGGTCGTGGTGGTGATCATGGGCATCCTCGCTTCGCTGGTGGTGCCCAAGCTGATCGCCCGCACGGGCGAGTCGAAAGTGGCGGCGGCGAAAGTCGACATCGCCACCGTGATGCAAGCCTTGAAACTGTATCGCCTGGATAACCAGCGTTACCCGACCACCGAGCAGGGCTTGCAGGCGCTGATCGAGAAACCGACCACGGGACCGGCCGCGAATGGCTGGAAGGCGGGCGGCTACCTGGAAAAGATGCCGAAGGACCCATGGGGCAATCCGTATCAGTTCCTGTCGCCGGGCGTGAAAGGTGAAGTCGACCTGATCTCGCTGGGCGCCGACGGCCAGCCTGGCGGTAGCGGCGACGATGCCGATATCGGCTCCTGGGAACTGTAAGTTTTCCATTGCATGCCTGCCATGACCACCGGTCGCCAGCTGCGCCAGCGCGGCTTCACGCTGATCGAATTGCTGGTGGTGATGGTCATTATCGGCGTCACCCTGGGCCTGGTGTCGCTGAACGCCATGCCGAATGGCCAGCAAGCCCTGCAAAAGGAAGCCGAGCGCATCGCGCTGCTGCTGCAACTGGCGCGCGATGAAGCCATCGTGCGCAGCCGGCAGGTGGCGTTCGAAGCTGACGAAAATCAATACCGTTTCCTGGTCCTCAATGAAAAGCTGTGGCAACCCGTGACGCAGGACGATTTGCTGCGCGAGCGCGCGTTTGCGAATACCCCCATGCTGCTCAGCGTGCAGCCGTCGAACAGCGTGGCCCAGCCGCTGCGCATCATCTTCGGCCGCGAACCGGTCGACAAGCCTTTCGTGCTGACCCTGGCCAGCGGCGAGCGCAGCGTGGCCATCCGCGCCGACGGCATCGGCCATTTCACGGTCGAACAATGATGGGCCTCTCCCGACAACGCCGCCAGCGCGGCTTCACTTTGCTCGAAGTATTGGTAGCCCTGGTCATCGTCGGCACGGCCCTGGGCGCCTCGCTGCGCGCCGTGGGCAGCCTGACGCAAAACAGCGACGGCTTGCGCAGCGCCATGATGGCCACCTGGTCGGCGGAAAACCACCTGGTGCGCTTGCGCCTGGCGAAGACTTTCCCGCAGACGGGCAAGCGCACGGTCGACTGCCCGCAAGGCGATTTAAAACTGATTTGCGAGGAGGAAGTGGTGGCCACGCCGAATCCCCGCATCCGGCAAGTGCGCGTCAACGTGTATGACGTGCAATACCCGGCCCGGCGCATCGTGCGCCTGGTCTTGCTGGCGTTCAACGACTGATGGCGCGCCGCAATCACGCCGCCGCCGGTTTCACCTTGATCGAGCTGCTCGTGGCGATCGGCATCCTGGCCATGGTCGCCGTGCTGGGCTGGCGCGGCCTGGACAGCATCATGCGTTCGCGCGAAGTGCTGACCAGCCAGCTGGAGCAGGCGCGCGGCATGCAACTGGCGTTTGCCCAGATGCAGAGCGATTGCGACCACCTGGCCGGTGCCGGCCAGGGCAATACCCTGCTGAATGGCCGCATCAACCTGTCGGCGGAAAATGACCGCCTGACCCTGGTGCGCCTGGCTGCCTCGGAACAGGAGCCGCAGCAGTTGCAAGTGGTCACTTACCGCCTGCGCGGCGGCGTGCTGACGCGGCGCGAGTCGAATGGCACGCGCGACCTGGCCGTGCTCGACACCCTGTGGCAGGCGGCGCGCGACGATACCGATACCTCCAACGCCGACGTGGCCCTGATGCGCGGCGTTGACAGCATGGTCATGCGCGGCTGGAGCAATGGCGCCTGGAACGTGCTGACGGCCGGCGCCACCATCTCCCCGCAAGTGCCCGGCCTGGAAGTGACGCTGCAAATGCCGGGCCAGGACGCGGGCCTGTCCAAAGTCTTTTTATTGGGGCCGGGATGAAGCGCTTTTCGCTCCCCGCGCGCCAGCGCGGCGTGGCCGTCATCACGGCCTTGCTGCTGACGGCGCTGGCCATCACGGTCGTCGCCAGCCTGTTCTGGCAGCAACAGGTGCAGGTGCGCTCGATGGAAAACCAGCGTCTGCGCCTGCAGACGCAGTGGGCCATGCGCGGCATGGTCGACTTCGCCCGTTTCTGGTTGCGCCAGGACAACCCCACGCAGACGGCGCTGGACGGCGTGTGGGCCACGCCCATCGAGGAAGCGCGGCTCGACGATTACGTCGACCGCGAAAAGGTCGACACGGAAAAATTCGATGCCACCGTCTCGGGCCGCGCACTCGATGCGCAGGCGCGGTTTAATATTACCAACCTGGCCACCACGGGCGTCGTCAACCCACCCTACGTGGAGGCGTACCGGCGCTTGCTGGCCAACTTGCAGCTCGATAGTTCCCTGGCGCAGGCCACGGCCGATGCCGTGCTGCGCGCGCGGCCGAAACCGCGTGCCCCCGACAGCGGCACCGATGGCAAGACGCCCGCTGCCCCCGCCGCCACGGGAGGCAGCAGCGAACCGGTGGCGTTCACCCAGGTCGAGGATTTGCTGGCCGTGCCAGGCTATACGCCGCAAGCCATCGAGAAGCTGCGCGACTTCATCATCGTGCTGCCGAAACCGACCGCGGTGAACGTGAATACGGCGTCGGCCGAGGTGCTGTCGGCCATCACGGACATGTCGGTGTCCGAGGCCAGTGCGCTGACCTTGAGCAATCCGCGTAAAAAGTTTGTCGATAGAACAGATTTCCAGAATAATATCAACGGCAAGATGCCGATCGACGGTGTGGAGATTGATGTGAAAAGTCAGTACTTCCTGACCGTCATCCGCGTTCGGCTGGACCGTGCCGCCCTCGATGCCGTGGCGCTCGTCAATCGAAAAACGGATCCGCAGCGCACCACCAGCCTGGTCTGGTTGCGGGAAAATTAACAGCTGAAAGCGAGTCATTTTGACAATATTGTATATCCGTCACCCGGCCAAGGCGTCCACCGACAGCGCGCCTGCCTGCTCCTTCGTGCTGGCCGGCGACGGCGGTGCCCTGTTGCAGCAGGGCAGCGCGCCGCTGGGCAGCCTGGGTCAGCTGATTACCGGCGCGAAGCAGGTGGTATTGCTGCTGGCGGCGGCTGACGTGACGCTGCTGCGCCTGAAAACCCCGCCGCTGGCCGGCGCCCGTCTGCGCGCGGCTTTGCCTGGCCTGGTGGAAGAACATATCCTCGGTGACACTCAGGATTGCCTGCTGGCCGCCGGCGCGCCCGATGCTGCCGGCATGCGCACGGTCGCCGTGGCGCAGCGCGCCTGGGCCGAGGTACTGGTCAAGGCCTTGCTGGCGCAGAGTGCGCGCAAAGTGGCGCTGCTGCCGTCGCAGCTGTGCCTGCCCTTGCAGCCGGGCAGCGTGACGGCCTCCTTGCAGGCGGCCGGCGACGGCCTGGAACTGGCCTTGCGCCAGGCGCCGCAAGAGGGCTTGGGCCTGGTGTTGCCGTCCCAGCCGCAGCAGGCGCTGCTGACGACGCGCGCGTTTGCCGGCGACGTGCCGCTGACGGTGTACGTGGCGCAGGCCGAGCTTGCGCAATATCAACAATTGGCCGCCGGCATGGAAGGCGTGACGCTGGAGCCGGATCACTGGGCGCACTGGATCGCCGGTGCAAAAAATGCGGGACTGGACCTGGCCCCCGCGCTGGGCACGGCCACGGGATCGGCCACCGAATGGCGCCGCTGGCGCTGGCCGCTGCGCCTGGCGCTGCTGGCCGTGATCGTCAACCTGGCCGGCATGAATATCGAATGGATGCGCTTGAAGCGCGAGGCAGCCACCGTGCGCACCTCGATGCAGCAAACCTTCAAGGCCGCGTATCCGAACGAAGCGCCCGTGTATGGGCTGGAAGCGGAGCAGATGCGGCGCAATATCGCTGCTGCCCGCCTGCAAAGCGGGCAAGCCAGCATGGATGACTTCACCAGCATGAGCGCGGCGCTGGGCGAGGCGCTGGGCGGCCTGGCCGGGCGCGGCGTGGTGGCGTCACTGGAATACCGCGAGCGCAGCCTGATCGTCAAGCTGAAGCCGGACATGGTCGACGCCAGCGCCCAGGCGCAGGTGCGCGACGGCCTGGCCGCGCGTAAGCTGGCCCTGAATGAAACGGCGCCCGGCGTGTGGAAGATCACGCCGGCCACGGGAGCAAAAGCATGAGTACAGCCGTAAACAAGATCCGCGCCGCCCTGACGGGGCAGGAGCAGAACCTGCAAACGTTCTGGGCGGAGCGCACGCAGCAGGAGCGCAAGCTGCTGGCCATCGGCGGCGTGGTGGCGGGCTTTGCCCTCGTCTACGCGGTGTTTTTCGAGCCGGCCTGGTCGGGCCGCATCGCCTTGCAAAAGAGCTTGCCCGAGCTGCGCCAGAACGCGGCCCAGTTGCAGGCGCTGGCGCGCGAAGCGGGGGAACTGGCACGCCAGGCGCCCGTGCAGGTCGCTCCCATGAGCCGTGAAAGCATCGATGCCTCCTTGAAAGCGCGCGGCCTGGCGCCGCAATCGTTGTCGCTGACGGGGGAATACGCGCGCGTGCAGCTGAACGGCGTGCCGTTTGCCAGCGTCATGCTGTGGCTGGACGGCTTGCGCCGCGAAGGCCGCGTGGCGGTGCAGGAAGCGAAAATTACGGCGCAGGGCAAGGCGGGGCTGGTCGATGCCAGCCTGACCCTGCACCAGAGCCCGGGCGCGACGCGATGATGCGCTTGCTTGGCTGGCTGCTGGCCATCATCGTCAGCGTCTGCATCACCCTGCTGGTGTTTTTCCCGGCCGGCTGGGTCGCGGGCATCGTGGAAAAGCAGACGGGCGGACGTTTGACCTTGGGCGACGCGCAAGGTACCCTGTGGCGCGGCTCGGCCTTTATCGGCGGGGCGGCCAGCGCGAATGGCGCCGTGACGCCCCTGCTGCCGGGGCGATTCAGCTGGCGCATTTCGCCCTCGGTGTTGTGGGGATCGGCGGACGTGGAATTGCAGAATGCGCAGGCGCTGTCGCAGCCGGTGAACCTGCGCGGCTCCTGGTCGCACTGGCAGGTCAGCCCGGCGGCCCTGCTGCTGCCGGCCGATGGCCTGGGCGGCTTGGGTGCACCATTAAATACCGTGGCGCCGACGGGCAGCATGCGATTGTCGTGGAGCACGCTGGAACTGGCTTTGGCGCAGCGGCAGTTTTCCGCCGTCGGCCGCACCACCTTGCAGATGACGGACATGGCGTCGCGCCTGTCGTCGCTGCGTCCGCTGGGCAGCTACGAGCTTGATTTCGATTGGCAGGGGCAGCAGGCGACGTTGACCTTGCGTTCCATCAAGGGACCGCTGCTGCTCGACGGCAGCGGCAGCCTGCAACAGGGGCGCATGCAGTTTTCCGGCCAGGCCCAGGCCGCAGCAGGATATGAAGAGACCTTGGCGAGTTTGTTGAATTTGCTGGGACAGCGCCGTAGCAATAGCGAAAAAAACATCATCGCCTTAGAGTTCAGACAATGAAAAAACCATCCGTGAGCCCAAATAAATCCACCTTCTCGCTGCGCCGCCTGTCGGCCGCCGCCTTGCTGTGCTGTTCCGTGGCCAGCATGCCGGCACCCGTCTGGGCCGCGCCCGGCGATGAAGCGGCGCTCAATTTCGTCGGCGCCGACATCGAATCGGTGATCAAGGCGGTGGGCCATTACACCAACATCAATTTCGTCATCGACCCGCGCGTCAAGGGCACGATCACGCTGGTGTCGGAAAAATCCATCAGCAAGACACAGGCCTTCGGGCTGCTGGCATCGGCCTTGCGCCTGCAGGGCTATGCGGTGGTTTCCGGCGACGGTTACGCGAAAGTGGTGCCGGAAGCGGACGCCAAGCTGCAATCCGTGCCGACCCAGGTGGGCAACGGCGCCAGCCAGGTGAAGGGCGACCAGATCGCCACCCAGGTGTTTTATTTGAACTACGAATCGTCGGCCAACCTGCTGGCCGTGCTGCGCCCCCTGATTTCGCCGAACAACACGATCAACGCCAATCCGGGCAACAATTCGCTGGTGATCACCGATTACGCGGATAACCTCAAGCGCCTGGCGAAGATCATCGCCGCGCTCGACGTGCCCGCCTCGACGGACCTGGACGTGATCCCCGTGCGCTATGCGATCGCTTCCGACCTGGCCTCGATGGTGAATAAACTGATGGAAGGCGGGAATGCCGGCGCGGGCGCGGGGGCCGACGCGGGCAAGGTCTCCGTGCTGGCCGACCCGCGCACCAATTCGCTGGTGCTGCGCGCACCGTCGGCGGCGCGCGCCAACCTGGCCAAGTCGCTCATCTCGAAGCTGGACCAGCCCACCACGCAGTTGGGTAATGTGCACGTGGTGTACCTGAAGAACGCGGACGCCACCAAGCTGGCGCAGACCCTGCGCTCGGTAGTGACGTCGGACGGCACGGCCGCTTCGGCGCAGCAGGGCACCAGCAACCAGGGCACGAATAACCAGATCAGCCAGAACAACAGCGGCATGAACAGCACAGGCCTGGGAGGCAATACGCAAAGCGGCGGCACGGGCGGCGCTTCGCTGAATAACGGGCCGCAGCAGCTGTCGTCGGGCGGCGCGGCCGGTTTCATCCAGGCCGATGCGTCGACGAATACCCTGATTTTGACCTGCAACGAAGCTGTCTACCGCAACCTGCGCGCCGTGATCGACCAGCTCGATGTGCGCCGCGCCCAGGTCTACATCGAGGCGCTGATCGTCGAAGTGACGTCGGCCAAGGCGTCCGAGTTCGGCGTGCAGTGGCTGGGTCTTTCCGGCGACAGCGGCAGCAACTACCGCGTGGGGGCGCTGCAGTCGTTCGCTTCCGGCACCAGCAACAATATCGGCGCCATCGCCATGGGCAAGGGCAAGGTATTGCCGACGGGCGGCCTGAGCCTGGGCATCTTCAAGCAGATCAACGGCGCGCTGGGCCTGGGCGCCGTGGCGCACGCGCTGGAATCGGACGGCAACGCGAACATCCTGTCGACGCCGAACCTGATCACCCTGGACAATGAACTGGCGACCATCAAGGTGGGCCAGAACGTGCCTATCCTGACGGGCCAGTACACCAGCACGGCCGGCACCAATACCAATCCGTTCCAGACCATCGACCGCAAGGAAGTGGGCCTGACCCTGAAGGTGCGCCCGCAGATTTCCGAAGGCGGCACCATCAAGCTGGGCATCTATCACGAGACGTCGAGCGTGGACAAATCCACGTCGACGGCCGTCAGCGGCATCACCATCAACAACCGCGTGATCGAAAACAATGTGTTGGCCGACGATGGCCAGATCATCGTGCTCGGTGGCTTGATCGAGGACAGCACGGGCGACAATGCGGAGAAAGTGCGCGGCCTGGGCGATATCCCCCTGATCGGCAACCTGTTCAAGTACCAGACGCGTGAGCGCAAGAAAACCAACCTGATGATCTTCCTGCGCCCCGTTATCGTGCGTAACAAGGAGCAGAGCGGCAGCCTGGCGGCCGACCGCTACGACTACATGCGCTCGGCCGAGACGGCCGCCGTGCCGGCCACGGGCAATCTGATGCTGAAAGACCTGGGCACGCCTGTGCTGCCGGCCCTGCAGGATGGCCAGCCGGTGGGCGGCAACATGGTGACGCGCCCCGTGCCGCCGGCACCGACGCCGCCGCCAGGCGCGCCGGCCAATGCGGCCATGCCACCGCAGCCCCTGCTGCAGCAATACCAGCAGCAGCCGCAGTCACAGCAGCAGAAGTGATGGGACAGCCATGAGTAATCTGCTTCCCTACGCCTACGCGCGCGATTTCGGCTTGCTGGCCCGGCCCGGCGCAGTCGATGGCGCCCCCGTCGACGTGCTGGTGGCCGCATCGACCGCGCCGGCGGCCATTGCCGAAGTGTCGCGCCGTTTCGGCCAGATCCAGTTGACGGTCTTGCCGCGCGGCGAACTCGATGCGGCCATCGCCGGCGCCTACGCGGGCGGCGGCGGCGACGCGTCGCAGATGGCCGATGAATTCGACGCCGACCTGGACTTGACCAAGCTGCTGCAGGACGTGCCGGCCATCGAGGATTTGCTCGAATCGTCCGACGACGCGCCCGTCATCCGCATGATCAACGCACTGCTCACGCAGGCGCTGCGCGAAGGCGCTTCCGACATCCACATCGAGCCGTTCGAGCAGACGTCCGTCGTGCGCTTTCGCATCGACGGCAGCCTGCGCGACGTGGTACGTCCCCGCAAGGCCATCCACGGTTCGCTGATTTCGCGCATCAAGATCATGGCGCAGCTCGACATCGCGGAAAAACGTTTGCCGCAGGACGGCCGCATCACCCTGCGCGTGGGCGGCAAACCCGTCGACGTGCGCGTCTCGACCCTGCCCACCGGGCATGGCGAACGGGCCGTATTGCGCTTGCTGGACAAGGAAGCGGGCCGCCTCGACCTGCAGCACCTGGGCATGAGCGCACCCATGCTGAAGCAGTTCGATGGCTTGATCACGCAGCCGCACGGCATCGTGCTCGTCACGGGGCCCACCGGCTCGGGCAAGACCACCACCCTGTACGCGGCGCTGTCGATGCTCAATGCCACCACCACGAACATCCTGACGGTGGAAGACCCGATCGAGTACGACCTGGCCGGCGTGGGCCAGACGCAAGTCAATCCGCGCATCGACATGACATTTGCCAAGGCGTTGCGGGCGATTTTGCGGCAAGATCCCGATGTGATCATGATCGGCGAGATCCGTGACCTGGAAACGGCGCAGATCGCCGTGCAGGCTTCGCTGACGGGCCATCTGGTGCTGGCGACCCTGCATACCAACGATGCGTCGGCGGCCGTCACGCGCCTGCTCGACATGGGCATCGAACCGTTCCTGCTGTCGTCGTCGTTGCTGGGCGTGCTGGCGCAGCGCCTGGTGCGCAAATTGTGCGGCTCCTGCAAGACTTTCGACGGGCAATACTGGCAGGCGGTCGGCTGCGAGCATTGCGGCCAGACGGGCTACCAGGGCCGCGTGGGCGTGTACGAGCTGCTGCGCACGACGGAGCAGATCCGCGCGCAGATCCACAACCGCGCTTCGGAAGCGGACGTGCGCGCCGTCGCCCTGCAGGACGGCATGACGAGCATGCGCGACGACGGCGAACGCTGGCTGCGCGACGGCACCACCACGCAGGCTGAATTGCTGCGCGTGACCAAAGACTAGGCCCGCCACCATGCCCGCATTCCGTTATGAAGCCGTCGATGCCCTGGGCGCCACCCGCAAGGGCGTGCTCAATGCCGACAGTCCCCGTGCCGCGCGCGCCGAGCTGCGCGTGCAAGGCCTGGTGCCGCTGGCCGTCGAGCCGATTTCCGCGCAGGTCGACGCCGCCGGCGTCACCAAGCGGCGCGGCTTCGGCGAGCGCTTGTCGAGCACCGAGCTGGCCCTGTTTACGCGCCAGCTGGCCAGTTTGCTGGAAGCGGGCCTGCCGCTGGAACAGGCGTTTTCCGCCCTGCTGGAACAGGCCGAGCGGCCGTATTTGCGCGACCTGATCGCCTCGATCCGCTCCGAAGTGATCGGTGGCGCCGCGTTTTCCGACGTGCTGGCGCGCCATCCGCGCGATTTCGCGGAAATTTATCGGGCGCTGGTGGCGTCGGGCGAGCAGATCGGCCATTTGTCGCGCGTGCTGTCGCGCCTGGCCGATTACATCGAGCGGCGCAATGCGCTGGTGCAGAAGGTCAAGCTGGCGTTTACCTATCCGGCCATCGTCACGGTGGTGGCGTTTTCCATCGTGATTTTCCTGCTCACCTACGTGGTGCCGCAGATCGTTTCCGTGTTCGCCAATACCAAGCAGAAGTTGCCCATGCTGACGGTGATCATGCTGGCGCTGTCGGACTTCGTGCGCCACTACGGCATCGTGGTGGGCATCGTCCTGATTGGCGCCTGGTTCGCCTGGCGCCGCGCCCTGCAGCAGCCGGCCTTGAAACGGCGCTGGCATACCTGGCTGCTGACGGCACCCTTGTACGGCAAGTTCGAGCGCAGCTTGAACACGGCGCGTTTTGCCAGCACCCTGGCCATCACCACGGGCTCCGGCGTGCCGATCTTGCGCGCGCTCGACACCAGCCGCGATACGCTGACCAATGTGGCGATGCAGGAACTGGTGGAAGAAGCCAGCGGCGCCGTGCGCGAGGGCGTCAGCCTGGCGCGCGCGCTGTCGGCGCAAAAGCATTTTCCGCCCATGCTGATCCACATGATACGCGCCGGCGAAATCACGGGCGAGCTGCCGGCCATGCTGGAACGCGCCGCCAGCGCGCAGGAGCAGGACCTGGAACGCCGCACCCTGACCATTGCCGGCTTGCTGGAGCCGGCCCTGATCCTGGCCATGGGCGTGGTGGTGCTGCTGATCGTGCTGGCCGTGCTGATGCCGATTATCGAAATCAATCAGCTGGTCAAATAAGAGACTCAAGGAAGCCATGAAGCGTTTGCCTCAATTTACAAGTTTGCTCGCCGTCGTGGCGCTGTCCGTGTCGCTGGCCTACTGGGCCATGCAGCTGTTCAAGGCACCGCAACGCCCCATCAATCCACCCGCCGTGCCGGTGGTGCAGGATGCCAGCGTGGAGGCGGGCGCCTCGCTGTTCGGCGGCCAGGTCAGCGTGGCCACGGCCAGCAACTACCAGCTCAAGGGCGTGGTGGCCGCCAGCAATGGCCGCGGCAGCGTGGCCATCATCTCGACCGACGGCAAGCCGTCCGTGGCCCTGCCGGAAGGCGCCGAGGTGGTGCCGGGCGTGACGGTGCTGGAAGTGCATGCGCGCCATGTGCTGCTGCGCGATGGCGGCGTGAGCAAGCGCATCGATCTGGTGGCCGACGACAAGGCGCTGGCCTTGCCGGCGCAAGTGTCTGCCACCCCGGCACCGACCCCTGCGCCCGTCACGAATCTGGTGCCGCCGCCGCTGCCGATGGAGCAGCAGCGTCAGGCGACCATGATGCCGGCGCCGCCGCAGGTGACCACCAGCACGCCGCCGTCGAATTAACGCTGTTCTTATCGTATTTTGCCGATGGCGCCATGCCGCCATCGCTACAGGAGTCTTCATGTTCTCGATCCGTGCCGTCCTGGCGGGCTGCGTGGCGGCGCTGTGCGCCTTGCCGCCAGCTGTCGCAGCCGACGTCCCCGCTGCCACAGCCGCCACTACTTCTACCTCCGTTTCCACCCTTGCCGTCCCCCCGCCTGTACCGGCGCGCCCGCGCATCGCGTTGGTGCTGTCGGGCGGTGGCGCGCGCGGCCTGGCGCATATCGGCGTGCTGAAAGTGCTCAAGGAGCTGCATGTGCCGATCGACATGGTGGTCGGCACCAGTATGGGCGGCGTGGTGGGCGGCGCGTATGCGGCCGGCGCTTCCGTGGCGGACCTGGAAAAGATGGCGCGCGAGACTAACTGGGCGCGCGTGGTGGCCGACCGGCCGCCGCGCGACGAGCTGGCTTTCCGCCGCCGCGAGGAAGATTTATTGCTGCCGTCGCGCATCGAATTTGGCGTGAGCCGCAATGGCATTTCCACGCCGCCGGCCGCGGCCAGCAATGCGGCGCTGGAGATGGCCTTGAACCGTCTGCTGCCGGCCGGCATGCGCGACCGCCCCGCCAGCCAGCTGCCGCTGCCCTTCCGCTCGGTGGCCTCTGACCTGGTGAATGGCGAGCTGGTGGAACTGGTCGACACGCCCCTGTTCCTGTCGATGCGCGCATCGCTGGCCGTGCCGGGCGTGTTTGCGCCCGTGCGCGTGAATAACCGGCTGGTGGTCGATGGGGGCCTGGTGCGCAACCTGCCCGTCGACATGGCGCGCGCCATGGGCGCCGACATCATCATCGCCGTCAACGTGGGCACGCCGCTGGCGCCGGAAAAAGACCTGGGCAGCGCCATCGGCGTGGCGCAGCAGATGCTGCAAATCCTCACGGAGCAGAACGTGCAGCGCTCGCTCAAGGAATTGCAGGCGCAGGATATCCTGGTGGCGCCGGATTTGACGGGCGTGAGTTTCCTCGACTTTGAAAACTATGCGCGTGCCATGCGCGCCGGCGAGCAGGCGGCGCAGGCCTTGGCCGCCCGCCTGGCGCCGCTGGCCCTGCCGCCGGAACAGTATGCGGCGCGCGAGCAGCTGCGCCTGGCCGCGCCGGCCTTGCTGGACGTGGCCTTGCCGCTCACGCGCCTGGCCGTGGAGAGCGAAGGCGACATCAATCCGCGCATCCTGCAGGCGCAATCGGGCCTGGTGGAAGGGCAGGCCGTCAGCCAGGAAGATGTGCTCAAGGCGGCGGCCAGGCTGTATGGCCGCGGCGATGTGGCGCGCGTGGAGACGGACGTGGTCGATGCCGGCGACCAGCGCGCCGTCACCATCAAGGCGGTCGAAGCGCCGTGGGCCAGCAACCGCCTGCGCGTGGGCCTGGAACTGGCCAGCGATTTCAGGGACAGCAATAATTTCGCCCTGAAGCTGCTGCATGCGCGCTCGAACCTGAACAGCTGGGGCGGCGAGTTGCGCACCACGGCGCAGATCGGTAATACGCGCGGCTATGGCGTGCAGTTTTGGCAACCGCTGGGCGCCGGCAACCCGTGGTATATCGCGCCGCAGCTGCAATACACCTCGTCGGCGATGGATTTGTTCGACCAGGGCCGGCGCAGCGCCCGCCTGGCCTATAACGGCCAGACAGCTGCACTGGTGCTGGGACGCCAGTTCGGTACCTGGGGCGATCTGCAGTTCGGCGTCGCTCGTACGGAAGTCAAGGGCAAGCTGGCGATTCCGGCCGACCCTACGCAGCCGGAGTCGCGCGCGCTGGGCACCACGCAGTTCGTGCGATTTCGCGCCGATACGCTCGATTCGCCGGGCTTTCCCACGCGCGGCGTCTTGCTTGAGGCTACCTGGGCGCGCGATACGACCACGGGGGCGGGCGAGGCGGCCCTGGGCCAATCGTCCATCACGGGGTTGAAGGCTTTTGGCCGCGGCAACTGGGCCGGTCACGTGTATGGCGAATGGGCGCGCTCACAGCGTGACGAAGCGCCGCTCAATCTCGGTGGTTTCCTGCGCTTGTCCGGCACGGAATTTGATTCGGTGAGAGGACGCAGTATCGCCTTCGCGCGCTTCGTGATGGCGCGCCGCATCGGTTCCTTGCCCAGCACTCTGGGCGGCGTCGTGCGGGCCGGTTTTTCGCTGGAAATGGGCGGCGGCTTCGACCAAAGCGAGCGCTGGAAAGCCAGCAAGTTCACGCAGGCCAGCAGCGCCTTCATCTCCGTCGATACGCGCTTCGGTCCCGTGTACGTGGCATCGGGCGCGTCGAAGGGCGGCGAAAGCACCTTCTATCTGTTCCTGGGACCGGTCTGGTAAACGGCGCCTGGCGCGGCGGACGAGGCGGCCGCCGTGCTGCGGCGCAGGGCCGTGAAGGCGGCAAATTCCCATGAGCGAAAGCCCAGCAGCAGGGTAAAGCCGTCGCGCTCGGCGGGCGCCAGGCGCCGGTCGTTCTGGTGCAGCCGCGCCAGTTCTTCGGCCAGTTGGCGGATCTTTTGCACCAGTTCTTGCGCGCTCGACAGCGACAGGCGCGCCGGGATGCACATCAGGGTTTCGCCGGCGCCGTCAAAATGCCCGCTGAAATAATCGGCCACCACGTGTTCGCGGAAGTACTGCTGCACCGGGCCGTCGGCCAGCCAGTGGAAGGCGTTCGAGACGCGCAGGCTGTAGCGGTTCAGCGGCTTGAGCTCGATCAAACCCAGCCGGTCCAGTTCGGCCAGGCAGCCGATGCATTCGGCCTGCGTCAGCGCATACGTTTCCACCACCTGCTCGAGGCTCCAGTGGCCCAGGCAGCAGATCGCCACCAGCAGCAAGCGCGGATGCGCCACCAGCGATTTTTCCTGCACCAGGGTGAGCGTGTCGGCATGCGGCGTGATGTCGGCCGCGCCGCGCAGCACGTCTTCCATGGCGATGCCCGAGGCCTTGCAGATCAGGGCCAGGCGCGACAGCGACATGTCGTGCTGGCCAAACATGCGCTTGACGCTCGACTCGCTCATGGCGATGCGTTCGGCCAATACCTTATACGTGATGCCGGCGGCGCGCAATTGGGTGCGCAGCACGCGCAAAACCAGTTCAGGTGAACTCACGAGATATCCTTTTTTACAAGTTTGGTAGCGGATGACGGTACCGAATGTAGCCGTAAATGGCACTTTGCACAAGGTGATAGTACTTCTCGGCAAAAGAGATGACACTCCCGCTTGTGGCTCGCGCAGCGCGCTACAACCAGGCAATCCATCCACTTGTAGAGGTTATCCATGTTCTCCAAATTTCATTTTCCAGCGGCGGTGCTGGCACTGGCCGCCATCGCTCCCCTGCATGCCGCGGCGGCGGAACCGGCAACGGGGCCGTTCTATGCGGGCGCCAGCTATGGCTTTCGCGCCAGTAGCGGCCTCGATTGCGTGCCAGGACAAGGCGATTGCGACAAAAGCAGCAAGCGCAATGGCAAGGCCTACCTGGGTTACAGTTTCGACGCGCTGCCGTTTCAGGGCGGCGTGGCCCTGCCTTCGGTTGAACTGGTGGGGTATTTGGGCGGTGAAGTCAAATCCGGCTTCGACACGGGCGCCGGCAAGCGCGCCGGCCGTGGCAAGTTCACCGGCATCGGCATGCAAGGCGTGCTCGCCTACCAGTTCGATGCCTTCAGCCTGAGCGGACGCGCCGGCGCGGCCTATACGCAGGGCAAGGTCGATTATCTGGGCGGCGGTTCGGACAAGAAGGACAAGATCGGCTTGATCTATGGCGTCGGCGCGGCATATGCGCTGAACAGGAATTGGTCGCTGCACCTCGACTGGGACCGCGTACCTGTGAAGTACAACGACAGGCAAACGACCAAGGTCGACATGTTTTCGCTGGGCGCGTCCTACCGTTTCTGACGGCAGGCGGCCGGCAATGATGGCCTGATGGCGGACGCCCCAAGCAACGGGGTGTCCGCGGGCGGCCTATTTATCCGTTTCTACCTTCAGCAGCAGCTTCGCCAGCAGGCGTTTTTCCTGCTGGCGCTGGCCGGAAACGGTTTTCACGTGCGCGCCGGCGGCGCGCTGCAAGGCGGCCGTGGCGACCGGATTGCGCGGTTTTTGCGAGGGTTCGACGCGGAACTGCATTTTCTGCCGCGTCGCCAATGCCTTGTTTGCCATCGGTTTCCCCTCCCTGACTACAGCACGTAGCGCGACAGGTCCTCGTTGACCGACAGCGCTTCCAGGCGCTCGTTGACATACGCGGCATCGATCAGCAGCAGGTTTTCCGTGCTGCTGCTGCCTTCGCTGGCCGTAAACGACACTTCTTCCAGCAGTTTTTCCATCACTGTGTACAGACGGCGCGCGCCGATGTTTTCCGTGCGCTCATTGACCGAATAGGCGATTTCCGCCAGGCGCGTGATGCCTTCCGGCGCGAATTTCAAGGTCAGGTTTTCCGTCGCCAGCAAGGCTTCGTACTGCATCGTCAGGCAAGCGTCGGTACTGGTCAAAATACGCTCGAAGTCCGAAATCGACAGCGATTCCAGCTCCACGCGGATGGGGAAACGTCCCTGCAGTTCGGGAATCAGGTCCGACGGCTTAGCCAGGTGGAAGGCGCCCGAGGCGATGAACAGGATGTGGTCCGTGCGTATCATGCCGTACTTGGTGTTGACGGTCGTGCCCTCGACCAGTGGCAGCAGGTCGCGCTGCACGCCCGCGCGCGAGACGTCGGCGCCGCCGGACTCCGAGCGCGAAGCGATCTTGTCGATCTCGTCCAAAAAGACGATGCCGTTCTGCTCGACGTTCTGGATGGCCTTCTGTTTCAACTCATCTTCGTTGACCAGCTTGGCCGCTTCTTCCTCGACCAGCAGTTTTAATGCTTCGCGGATCTTGACCTTGCGCGCCTTCTTGCGCTGCCCACCCACGCCCGAGAACATGGACTTGATCTGTTCCGTCATTTCTTCCATGCCCGGTGGCGCCATGATTTCCATCTGCGGGCCAGCCTCGGCCAGCTCGATCTCGATTTCCTTGTCATCGAGCTCGCCCTGGCGCAATCGCTTGCGGAAGGTCTGGCGCGTGCTGTCGCCGCTGCCGCTGCCGCTGTCCACGGCCGCTGGCGTATTCGGCGTGAAGCCGAAGTCGCGTGCCGGCGGTACGAGGATGTCGATGACGCGGTCTTCCGCCGCATCTTCGGCGCGTGCGCGCACTTTTTTCATTTCCAGCGCGCGCGTCTGCTTGATGCCGATGTCGATCAGGTCGCGGATGATGGTGTCGACGTCGCGCCCCACATAGCCCACTTCCGTGAACTTGGTTGCTTCGATCTTGATGAACGGCGCCTCGGCCAGCTTGGCCAGGCGGCGCGCGATTTCCGTCTTGCCGACGCCCGTGGGGCCGATCATGAGGATATTCTTGGGCGTGATTTCATGGCGCAGGGGTTCGGCCACCTGCTGGCGGCGCCAGCGGTTGCGCAGGGCGATGGCGACGGCGCGCTTGGCCTTGGCCTGGCCCACCACGTGCTTGTCGAGTTCGGTGACGATTTCCGACGGGGTCATGTTCATGATCATAATGGCTTTCTATGCTTTGCTCGGGCGCGCTCAGGTTTAGTCCAAGGTCTCGATAATGTGGGACATATTCGTGTAGATGCACAGCTCGGCGGCGATGGTCAGCGATTTCTTGACCACTTCGGCCGGCGACAAGTCCGTGTTTTCCTGCAGCGCCTTGGCGGCCGACTGGGCATAGGTGCCGCCTGAGCCGATGGCGCCGATGCCGTCTTCCGGTTCCAGCACGTCGCCATTGCCCGTGATGACCAGGGTCGACTCGCTGTCGGCCACCAGCAGCATCGCTTCCAGGCGGCGCAGCACGCGGTCGGTGCGCCAGTCCTTGGCCAGTTCGACGGAGGCACGCAGCAGATTGCCCTGGTGTTTTTCCAGCTTGCCTTCAAAACGGTCGAGCAGGGTGAAGGCGTCGGCGGTGCCGCCGGCAAAGCCCACCAGGACCTTGCCCTGATACAACTTACGCACTTTGCGGGCCGTGCCCTTCATGACGATATTGCCCAAAGTTACCTGGCCATCACCGCCCAGGGCGACTTGCTTGCCGCGCCGGACGCAGAGGATGGTGGTGCCGTGAAATTGTTCCATAGTGACCTCAAAAGATTCGTGCCGATGCGTGCAGCGTCATGCGCTTGCGCGCCCATGGTTCAAAAGTGGGGATGGAAAAGGCAATTGCAAGCGGCACTTGCCGCTGCCGTGCTTGCTTCAGTGTAGTCGGCGCGGGACGAAAAAAAAGCACGCAACCGAGGTTGTGTGCTTTTTTTATCGCCCTTGCGGGGCCGCCGGGGCGGCCCCGCAAGGGGCGGGGCGATCAGTCGCCGTACAGCTTTTGCTTCAGTTCACGCCGTTGCTGGGCTTCCAGCGACAGGGTGGCGGTCGGACGGGCGATCAGGCGCGGGATGCCGATAGGCTCGCCCGTTTCTTCGCACCAGCCATAGTCGCCGGCGTCGATGCTGGCGATCGATTGCTGCACTTTCTTCAGCAGTTTGCGCTCGCGGTCGCGCGTGCGCAGTTCCAGCGCATGCTCTTCCTCGATGGTGGCGCGGTCGGCAGGATCCGGTACGAGCACGGTTTCACGCAAGTGTTCCGTGGTTTCGCCGGCGTTTTTCAGCAAGTCTTTTTCGAGCTGCTGCAGGCGCGCCTTGAAGAATGCCAGTTGTGCCGGATTCATGTAGTCATCTTCGCTCATGGCGCGAATTTGATCTTCGCTGATGAGAGGGATGTCTTGGTTGGCGGCCGGGGTCGATTTATTAGTTTTGGTCATAACTTCGCTTACCTTCGATACGACAGAGTTTTCAAATTGATCAGTTGATGCGGCGATACCGAGCAACTGTACAGGTTCCGCTTGGCATTGCTGTCCCGCTGTACTGCGTGCGACCTTGGCTTGCCGGCGAAAGCCAGGACTACCGGCCGGCTAAGGTGCCATGTTGATAACTTTTTACCGCTCTATGCCGGTCGCGCTATGCGCGCGACAACGGGCGTGTTGGGTGGATCGCTTGCATGCCTGGCATGCGGCCAGCGGCAGTTTGCCAGCATTTCATGACAGGCGAACGACATGGGCCGTTTTCGTCGCTGATTTTGGCACGCTTTGCTTTATATTGCCATCCCGATTTGTTGCCTAGCCGATCAGAGACGGCTACTTGTTGGTTTATACCAGCAAGATGGGTGTCGGACAGCGGGAAAGCGTGCTTAACTTTCCCTTTTGTTTCTGCTTTGCAAAGAATACTTTGCAAAACCCGGCTAGTTTATACCAAACATTGTTCGAGTCCGCGAATAAAAATGTCTTTTGGTAGATTCTTGCCAATAAACACCATTTTGCTGCCGCGCACTTCATTCTCGCCCCATTTGGCACCCAGGTCGCTGCCCATCAGTTGGTGCACGCCCTGGAATACCACCTTGCGTTCGGCACCCTGCATCAGCAGCACGCCCTTGTAGCGCAGCATGCGCGGGCCATACACTTGCACCAGACCGCCGAGGAACTCGTCAAGCTTGGCGCTGTCGAACGGTTGCGTGCTCTTGAAAACAAAGGCGGCGATATCGTCGCTGTGCTGCGCATGGTGGTGGTCTACATGGCCGCAATCGGTGGCGCAGGCGTCGCTGTGCTCATGTGCGTGCTCATGCTTGTGTTCATGTGCGTGATCGTGATCGTGCTCGTGCGCTTTGTCGTGGTCGTGGACGTGCGCCGTTTCCGTGGCCAGGAAATCCGGGTCCAGTTCCAGCTTTTCATTCAGGTTGAAACCGCGGATGTCGAGCACTTCTGCCAGCGGCGCGCGGCCGAAATCGACCTTGGCGATGGGGGCGCGGGGATTGATGCGCTTCAGGCGGCGCGTCAGGGTGGTCACGTCCTCTTCACTGACGAGGTCGGTTTTCGACAGCAGCAACTTGTCGGCAAAGCCCACTTGCCGCTGGGCTTCCTCGTATTCATCGAGTTGCTTCATCGCATGGCGGGCATCGACCACCGTGATAATGGCGTCGAGCATGTAGTGGCTGCCCACTTCTTCATCGACAAAAAAGGTTTGCGCCACGGGGCCGGGATTGGCCAGGCCCGTTGTTTCGATGACGACGCGGTCGAACGCCAGCAAGCCGGCGTCGCGCTTGCGCGCCAGTTCCGTCAAGCCCACGATCAGGTCGCCGCGCACGGTACAGCAGATGCAGCCGTTGTTCATCTCGATGATGTGTTCGTTGCTATCTTGCACCAGGATTTCATTATCGATGTTTTCCTGGCCAAATTCGTTTTCGATCACGGCGATGCGCATGCCATGGTCTTCCTGCAGTATGCGGTTGAGCAAGGTGGTTTTGCCTGCACCCAGGAAACCGGTGAGGATGGTGGTTGGAATCAGTGCCATGAAGGATGCCTATGCTGTAATCGGTGGTGCCGCCGCGCAAGCGGAAGAATGCGGACGATTATGCCGGAATTTTGCAAAAGCTTGCAAATGCGCGCCCATCCGCTTGATATGGATCAGGCTGGTCTACTGGCGCGGTTGCCTACTTGAGCTTGGCGCGCGGGTGCGCCTCGTCATACACGTGCGCCAGATGCTGGAAATCGAGGGCCGTGTAGACCTGGGTCGAGGTGATGCTGGAATGGCCCAGCATTTCCTGCACGGCGCGCAAGTCGCCCGACGATTGCAGCACGTGCGAGGCAAATGAGTGGCGCAGCACGTGCGGGTGCACGTTGGCGGGAATCCCGGTGGCCAGCGCGTGCGCCTTCAGGCGCAGCTGCAGTACGCGCGGTGAGATGCGCGTGCCGCGCGTGCTAAGAAACAGGGCGGCGCTGCCATCCCTGGCGGGCGGGCGCACGGCCAGCCAGCTGGCCAGCGCGACGAGGGCTGCCTTGCCGACGGGCACCTTGCGCATCTTGCTGCCCTTGCCCGTGACGATGACTTCGAAGCTGGCCATGTCAAGCCAGCCCAGCGAGGCAGGCTGACCGTCCTCGGCCTTGCAGTAATGGGTGTCCAGGCTGGTCAGTTCGGACACGCGCAAGCCGCTCGAATACAACAGCTCGAACATGGCGCGGTTGCACAGCTGCTCCGGCTCGGCGCTACCCTGCTGGTGTTGCGCGGGCGCCACGAGTCGCACGGCATCGTCCACCGACAGGGCTTTCGGTAATGTTTTGGCCCGCTTGGGGGCGCGGATGCCGTCGACAGGGTTGGCGTCGAGCTTGGTCTCGCCACTGAGCCAGTTGAAAAAGCCTCGCCACGACGACAGCTTGCGGGCGATCGAACGCGGGTCGAGGCCGCCGCTGTGCAGCTTGGCCGTGTAGCGGCGTATTTCGTTGTGGGCCAGCGCGGTCCAGGGCGTATTGCCGCTCAGTTCCAGCAAGGCGCGCAAGTCGCGCCCGTAGGCATCCAGCGTATGCGGCGACAGCTTGCGCTGCGTGGCCAGCTGCGCCAGATAGGCGTCGAGCCAATCGGCCTTGCCGCGCGCCTGGTCCATGGCTGACTCAGGCAGGTGAGCCGGCGCGCAGCGCGGCCAGGGCGGCGCTGGCCGTAGCGCCAATGTGCACGAGGAAGTCCGTGCCCATGCTGGACGTAAAGCGTTCGCTGTCGGGCGAACCGAGCACCAGCAAGCCGAAGGTGCCCGTGGTGCCGGGGGCGCGCAGGGCGATCATGACGGTCGATTCGATCTTGTCGGCCTGCAACCAATGCACGGCTTCGAAATCGCGGTTGCTGCCGCAGTACGGCGCTTGCAAGCTGTTGGCGAACATGCGCACGTCGGCCGTGACATCTTCCGTGAACCAGCCGTTGGCGTGTTCCGGCAGCACTTGCCACAGGCGCAGGCTGACATAGGGCACGTCGAAATTGCTTTGCAATGCATCGACCAGCACGCGCGGCATGGCCGCATCGCTGCGCACTTGCAGCATGGCCTGGTTCCAGCCGTGGAACTTGCTGGCGATGTCGCCATTTTCCTCGGCCAGGCGGCTCAGCTTGGACATGCGCAGTTCGAGCGCCTTGTACTTGTCACGCATCACTTCCATTTGCCGCTCCTGCAGCGAGATGGTGCGTCCCGTCAGCGGGCTGCTCAGCTTGACCTCGCCGAGCAGGGCGGTATGCTCTTCGAAGAAATTCGGGTGCTCGCTCAGGTACTGGGCGACGGTGCTGGAATCGAGTGTGGCGGTCATTGAGAATGTCTGTCAGTGAAGGATGAACACTTCATTCTAACCGAGAGTGCGGCGGCATAGGCGCAAAGGGCAGGACGCCGATGCATTTTCCGCGCGCGCATGAAAAAAGCGGCATGGTTGCCCATGCCGCCTTGCATTTCCTGGTCAGCTGTCACCCGTGGACGGTGACAGGCGGGCCATTAAAAGTTGTGGTGTACGCCCAGACCGATGTAGTTGACCGAGGTGGTGTTGTTGTAGTTGGCGACGCTGGCCGATTTCTTGTTCGAAATATCTGCGTACAGGTAGGTACGTTTCGACAGATTGTAGTCGTAGCCCAGCGATGCCTGCTTGGTCTTGGCGACGCCGTCCGGCGTTTTTTGACCGTAGCCAGCGCGGATCTTGCCTGGGCCGACGTCATAGTTCGCGCCCAGCACCCACGATTTGGTGTCGGTATTGACGATTTTGAAATTGCCGTCATCCTGGTGCTGGTACGTTGCCATCAGTTTCAATTCCGCGATCGGATTGAACGATGCGCCAACAGACCACAGCTTGGCTTGCAGGCCGTTACGCTCGTAGGCAGCCATGGCGGCGAACTGGGCGTAGTTGTAGGTTGCCGACACCGAGTACGGGTTCGATGCTGGCACCACGTTGGCTGGCAGGGCGAAGTTGCCGGTGGCATTCGTCGTCAGGTTGCGCACGGTGGCAGCGACGGCGGCGTTGTTGTTCGCTTCCTTGGCGGCCACGGTGGCGTTGAACTGGAAGCCGCTGATGACTGGCGAGTTGTAGAACACGGCGTTCGAGAAGCGGTTACGCGAGTTGCCTGGCGCGCTCAGCGGATCGCTGGTGTAGCCGGCCACGGTCAGGTCGGTCTGGAAACCGGCTGGCGTAGGCATGCCCGACCATGGTTCGAAACCGGTGCTCGTTTCCTGGAAAGCGGTCAGGCCACGGCCCAGGCGCACGGTACCGAAGTCGCCTTGCAGGCCGACGCGGCTTTGACCCTGGAACAGCGGACGCGAATTGGCGCCCGAGGTGTTTTCTACGGTACCGGTATCGGATTCATAGCGAATTTCCAGTTGGAAAATAGCTTTCAAGCCATTGCCCAGATCTTCCGTGCCCTTGAAGCCCAGCTTGTTGTTGTCGCGTTTGGTGACGGCAGTGGTGGAACCTGTCGCTTTACCCAGGCCAGCATCGATCGTGCCGTAGATTTGGACGGACGACTGCGCTTGTGCGGTTGCGGCAAAGGCGCCGAAGAGTGCGAGGGCAACGAGTGATTTTTTCATGTCTTATTCCCTATTAAAAGTGAGTTCCGTCCGAGATCCGAGCAGATTGAAATGCGCTAACTGCCGCGTTTCGATGAATGAACCTTAATTCGTCGGCGCGCAAGACGTGCGGGATTGGTCAAATATGCGTGAAAAGATTGGTGAAAAGCGTCATAAATCCATGGCCCTGTTGTATTTTTGTAACGCGCGGTTTCTGCCGACCCGGCGCCGATGGCCAGCGTTCTCCCATCGCCACGGTGGCGGCGCCTTGCCATCTTGGCGTGTTCTGGCCCGGAGATTGTTGCGTTGAATCAAGTTCTTAAGCGGGCTTTGGCGGATTTATGACACAAGGACGTTACACTAAGGGACGGCCTGCACGGATGGGCCCGGAGACGACGCACTATTATTAGAATCATTGACTCAATATCGAGAATCGATGGCAAATCGCGAAACATTAGGATTGATCAAGGGCGCACGCGCGGGCGATGTGGCTTGCCAGCTGGCATTGGGACGGCTGTATCTGTTTGGACACGGTGTGCCGCAAAGCTTGCCGACCGCCTTGCACTGGCTGGCGCGGGCGGCCCAGGAGGATAGCCAGGAAGCGTGCTTGCTGATTGGCACGCATGTGCCTTTCGACGTGGCGCAACCGGCAGCCAAGACGCTGATTCCGTATTACGCGCAGGCGTTCGATGCTGGCCTGGTGCAGGCGGGCCTGGTGCTGGCGCAACTGGTGCTGGGCAACGCCGCCAGCAGTTGTGAAACCTTGCGCGCCAAGGCGCGCGTGGCGCTGGACGCCGCCGTGCGCGCCGGCTTGCCCGATGCGCAATGGTTGCTATCCATGCAAGAAGGATCGTCCGCAGCGCCCGGGCCGGATACTAGCGTCGCTGGCGAGCCCGCCATCAATGGTGACGCGCCGCTGCACGCCTGGCTGGAGCAGGCCTGGAGCCAGGGCAACCATGCGGGCTTCCTGTCGCAAGGCTTGCCGTTGGCGCGCGAGCTGTTACAGCGCCAGGCGGCGGCCGGTGCGCGTACGATCGCCCTCGACGCGCAGCAGGTGCTGTTGCTGTCGCGTTGCGCCCAGGCACTGGCGCCTGGCGGCGATGCCGAGGGCTGGCAGTGTTGCGAGCTGGCCGCGCATGGCGGTGACCGCACGGCGCAGCTGGAGCTGGGACTCGGCTATGCGCGCATGGATGCGCATGGCCAGCGACTGGCCACGCGCAACGGCGCGGCCAATTTCAAGCGTGCCGTGCGCTGGCTGACGCAGGCGGGTGAGCAAGGCCTGGCCGAAGCCTGGTTTGTGCTGTCGCGCATCTATACAAAACCGGAGTTTTCCCAGCGCAATGTGGTCGAAGCTCATTCCTGCCTGGAGCGTGCCGCCGACCTGGGGCATGGCCCGGCCCAGCTCGAGTGCGGCATGCATGCCTGGCGCAATCGCCGCGATGGGGTCAACAACGATGTGCGTGCCGCCTATTGGTTGCTGCAGGCGCAGGCGCAAGGCAGCAGTGAAGCGGAGGCGGCGCTGGCGAAGATCGCGCCGCACGGCGCGCCCGGCGACTGGGGCCAGTACGCCGCCCTGCACGCCGATGGGCAATTGCGGCAGTTGGGCCAGAGCCACCCCCTGCTGGCGGCGCGGCTGGAGCTGGCGCGCCGCTTTCATCTGTCACGTGCCGAGGCGCTGCTGCTCGATCTCCATGCGGCCGACCAGGGGCATTGTTTGTTGATCGATATCAGCGCCACGCATGGGCGCGGCAAGCGGCGCCTGGTATTGATCCGCACGGCGCAGGAGCGCCAGCTGCTCGATCAGGTGGTGCGCCTGTTCGAACGCGTCGATTGCGGCGTGACGGGGCCGGAAGGCAATTACCGGCAACGCCTGTACCGCCTGAAGTGCTACCTGGCCGAGCTGGGTGTTGCGCAGGAACAGCAGTTCCTGGTGGCATGATGTGAGGCGGCTTGCGGCGTTGACTACAGTTCGATCGTGCCTTCGAACACGGTTACGGCCGGGCCCGTCATCAGGACAGGCTGGCCCGGGCCTTGCCAGGCGATCGAGAGTTCTCCGCCGCGCGCGCTGATGCGCACCGGGGAATCGAGCCGGCCGCGCAGGATGCCGGCCACGGCAGCGGCGCAGGCGCCCGTGCCGCAAGCGAGCGTTTCGCCCGCGCCCCGTTCATATACGCGCAGTTTCACGTGATGGCGGTCGATGATCTGCAGGTAGCCGGCGTTGACGCGGCGGGGAAAGCGCGGATGGTGCTCGATCAGCGGGCCCGATTGTTCCAGGTCTTGCGCGTCGACATCCTCGACCACTTGCACGGCATGCGGGTTGCCCATCGAGACGACAGATACCAGCACGGGGCTACTGTGGCCGGGCAGCGCCAGGTCCAGCGGCCACAAGGTGTCCTTACCCTCGGCCACGCCAGCCAGGTCTGTTATATCGAACGGCACCAGCGCGGGTTCCAGCACGGGCGCACCCATGTCGACCGTGATGCTGCCATCGCGCTCCAGGCGGGGCGCAATGATGCCGGCCATGGTTTCCACGCGGATGCTCGCCTTGTCGGATAACCCTTTTTCGCTGACGAACTTGACGAAGGCGCGCGCGCCGTTGCCGCATTGTTCGACTTCGCCGCCATCGTTGTTGTAGATGCGGTAGCGGAAGTCGCAGCCGGGCAGGCGCGGTTTTTCCACCACCAGGATCTGGTCGGCGCCAATGCCGAAACGGCGGTCGGCCAGACGCTGCCACTGGGCCGGCGTGAAGTCGATATCTTGATTGATGGCATCGATGACGATGAAGTCATTGCCGGCGCCATGCATCTTGGTAAAGTGGAGTTTCATGTTCTGCCGTATCACTTGTGCTGGTTATAGAACGAGGCTTCGCCTTCCGGACGCGTCTTGAAGCGTTTATGGGTCCAGAAATACTCGGCCGGCGCTTCGCGCACGCGCTCTTCGATGAATTCGTTCATGCGGCGCGTGGCGGCCGTGATGTCGTCGCCCGGATAATCGTCCCAGGCCGGGTAATAGGTCACTTTCCAGCCCTGGTAATTGGGCAGGAAGGTGGCGATGACGGGAATGACTTGCGCCTTGGCGGCCAGCGCCAGGCGCGCCGTGGCCGTCAGGGTGGCGGCGGGCACGCCGAAGAAGGGCACGAATTCCGCATCCTTTTCGCCGAAATCCATGTCCGGCAGCATGAAATAGGGCAAGCCGTCGCGCAGGGCGCGCAGAATTGTCTTGATGCCGTCCTGGCGCGTAAACAGCTTGGGCGGCTTGAAGCGCGAACGGCCATTGCGCAAGGCCTGGTCGAAGGCGGCGCTCTTTTGCTGCACATACATGGACGAGGCGGAAATTTCCATGGCCGTGGCGGCGCCGGCCACGTCGAGGCAGACAAAGTGGGGACACAGCAAGATGGTGGGCTTGGCTGCGATCTGCTGGCCCGGGAAGGCGGGCACCTTCCTGATCAGGCGGTTCAGGCGCGCTTCCGAGGACCACCACAGGATGCTGCGCTCCCACACGCTGCGCGAATACGCCTGGAAATGCTGGCGCGCCAGCGCCACGCGTTGCTGTTCCGTCAATTCCGGCATGCACAGGCGCAGATTCGTCAGGGCAATCTTGCGCCGCGTGGGCATGGCGATGAACAGCACGCTGCCGACGGCCACGCCGAAGCGGCCGAGGATGGGCAAGGGCAACCAGTGCAGCAGCCACATGAAGGCGATCAGCAGTCTCATGCCTGCTCCTTGGCGGCATCCGGCGTGGCGGGCGTGGGCGGCGGCGCGCCGCGCGGCACCTTGTAGCGATTGTAGCTCCACAGGTATTGCGCGGGACTGCGCGCGATCAATTGTTCCATGGCCGCATTGATGGTGCGCGCCTGCTCCGCCGAGGTGCTGTCGAGGGATGCGGTGAAGGGCACGAAATGCACGACATAGCCGCGCCCGCCCGGCAGGCGCTCGGCGTAGGTGATGATGACTTCGGCGCCGCCCATCTGCGCCAGCTTGGCCGGCAGGGTCATGGTGTAGGCGGGGCGGCCGAAGAAATCGGCCCACACGCCTTCGCCCTCTTGCGGAACCTGGTCCGGCAGCAGGCCGATGGGCTGGCCTTTTTTCAGGCATTTGGCAAAGATGCGCACGCCCGACATGTTGGCCGGCGCCAGCATCAGGTTTTCGCGCGCGCGGGCCCCTTCGATCAGCGGTTTCAGGGCGGCGCGCTTGGGCGGACGGTACATCACGGTGAGCGGCGTGCGCAGCGCGATCTGCTGGGCGACGATTTCAAAGCAGCCCAGGTGCGGCGTCAGGAAGACGATGCCGCGGCCGTGCTGCAACGCTTTTTCCACCAGCTCCCAGTTTTCCACCGTCGCGTGGCGCGCCACGCGTTCGGCTGGCGCGCACCAGATGAAGGGCAATTCCAGCACGCTCTTGCCCGCTTCGGCCACGGCCGTGTGCAAGTGTTGCGAAAACCCCGCACCTTGCATGTTCTCGCGCATGCGGCGCCGGTAGGACGGGGAAATGGCGTAAATCACCCAGCCGAGCGCAGCGCCCAGGCCATGCAGGACGGGCAGGGGAAAGATGGATAAGAAGCGGAAAATTGGGACTAACATGAATAAGCTGTTTCCAAGAATGGCGTGTTGCTGTGCCAAAATTTTTTAAGAAGCGTAAAATACCACGTATGCAGTAACCGCTGAGTTAATAGACAACTTGCGAAGCGGAATATAAATATCGCTAAAGCGTCGCAGGCAACATCCTCTTTACTGCGACAGAACATTCACATAGTAATCAGGAGCTTGCAATGCCAAACGACTATCTCTTCACTTCCGAATCCGTCTCGGAAGGCCATCCCGACAAGGTTGCCGATCAAATTTCCGACGCCATCCTTGACGCCATCCTGGCCCAGGATCCGACCGCCCGCGTGGCTGCCGAAACCCTGTGCAACACGGGCCTGGTGGTGCTGGCTGGCGAGATTACCACTCACGCCAATGTGGATTATATTCAAGTTGCGCGTGAAACCATCAAACGCATCGGTTACGACAATACGGAATACGGCATCGACTACAAGGGTTGCGCCGTGCTGGTGGCCTACGACAAGCAGTCGCCGGACATCGCGCAAGGCGTCGATGAAGGTGCAGGGATTGACCTGGATCAAGGCGCTGGCGATCAGGGCCTGATGTTCGGCTACGCCTGCGATGAAACGGCCGAGCTGATGCCTGCCGCCATCCACTACGCGCACCGCCTGGTCGAGCGCCAGTCGCAACTGCGCAAGGATGGCCGCTTGCCATGGCTGCGTCCGGATGCCAAATCGCAAGTAACCCTGCGCTACGTCGATGGCCGTCCCGTCGGCGTGCACACGGTCGTGCTGTCGACCCAGCATGCGCCGGAAATCTCGCACAAGCAGATCGAAGAAGCCGTCATCGAAGAAATCATCAAGCCCATCCTGCCGCGCGAATGGCTGACGGAGACCAAATTCCTCGTCAACCCGACGGGCCGTTTCGTCATCGGCGGTCCGCAAGGCGATTGCGGCTTGACCGGGCGCAAGATCATCGTCGACACCTACGGTGGCGCAGCCCCGCACGGCGGCGGCGCGTTCTCGGGCAAGGACCCATCGAAAGTCGACCGTTCCGCAGCATATGCGGCCCGCTACGTGGCAAAAAACATCGTCGCCGCCGGCCTGGCGCGCCAATGCCAGGTGCAGGTCAGCTACGCCATCGGCGTGGCCAGGCCGATCAACATCACCGTCTACACGGAAGGCACGGGCGTGATTCCTGACGCGGAAATCGCCAAGCTGGTGCTGGCGCACTTCGACCTGCGTCCAAAAGGCATCGTGCAAATGCTCGACCTGCTGCGCCCGATCTACCAGAAGAGCGCCGCCTACGGCCACTTCGGCCGCGAAGAGCCGGAATTCACGTGGGAGCGCACCGACAAGGTCGCCCTGCTGCGCGACGCTGCCGGCCTGAAATAATCTAGTCCGCTTGCAAGAAAAGCGCCCCGGCCATCTGGTCGCGGGCGCTTTTTTATGGGCGCTCACGCGACGGCGCGTACCGAACGGCGCTGCCATGGGGATACGCTGCAATTTATTGCAAATAAACTAATTTTTGAATTGCATGACCTTGTTGCGCGCACGCTCGCTGCTTGTTGTTCTGGTGGCTAGATTGGGCCTGTCCGTTGTCGTGGCAGCGCCGGCCACGCTGACGGTGGGACAATGGCTGGACAAGGCAGAAGGGGGCGACGGCCATGCCGTGCTGACCCTGGCCGCGGCCGGCAAATTTGTTTTCCCTGATGGCTCGCTGGCAACGCCGGTGCAGATCAGGCCTGAACTCACCGAGTTGATGGGGCAAATGTCGGCACGCCAGGCCTTGCATGTGCTCACCATTTATGCGGACAGTGGTTTTCTCGCCACGGATCCCGATGCCTGGCGCTCGAATATCAAGCCCGATCCCGTGCTCACCTGCAAATGGGCCATGCGCGCCGCGAATTACCCGACCGACGGCAGCAAGGCCGATAAAGACATGCTGCCCATCCTGCGCGCCTGGCCGATGAAATGGCGCAGCGCCTGGACGCTGTCGAGCGCGCCAGCTGTCTCAGCCAGGGCAAGAACTGGCCGCGGAAACCGTAGGACGCCCGCGCGCGTCGCGGGCCTGCCCGGCGGCCGGCCCGCTTGACTAATGGTTGCCGTCGGCGCAAGGCCAATGTTATGATGCAGGGTCCGAGGAGCGTTGCGACGAAGAAATTCGCCAGGCTCGGAATATCCTGCAACTGCGCTCACGTACCTTTTTCAACTGAAAGGAGGGCGTGATGAACGCCGTACTCAAATCGCAACACGACTACACCATCGCCGATATCACTCTGGCCGCATGGGGCGACAAAGAAATCAAGATTGCTGAAACGGAAATGCCTGGCCTGATGGCCATCCGCGAGGAATTCGCGGCAGCGCAGCCCCTGAAAGGCGCGCGCATCACCGGTTCCATCCACATGACCATCCAGACCGCCGTGCTGATCCATACCTTGGAAGCACTGGGTGCGCAAGTGCGTTGGGCATCGTGCAACATTTACTCCACGCAAGATCACGCTGCTGCCGCCATCGCTGCCGCCGGCACGCCTGTTTTCGCCGTCAAGGGCGAGTCGCTCGATGACTACTGGGAATACACGCACCGCATCTTCGAATGGCCGAACGTGGATGGCAAGGCTGTCTACTCGAATATGATCCTCGACGATGGCGGCGATGCCACCCTGCTGCTGCACCTGGGTGTGCGCGCGGAAACCGATCTGTCGGTGCTGGCCAACCCGGGTTCGGAAGAAGAAATCTGCATGTTCAACTCGATCAAGCGGCATCTGCTGGTCGACCCGACCTGGTACTCGAAGCGTCTGCCGGAAATCCTGGGCGTGACGGAAGAAACCACCACCGGCGTGCACCGTTTGTATCAAATGCACAAGGAAGGCAAGCTGGCTTTCCCTGCGATCAACGTGAACGATTCCGTCACGAAATCGAAGTTCGACAACCTGTATGGCTGCCGTGAGTCGCTGGTCGACGGCATCAAGCGCGCCACCGACGTGATGATCGCCGGTAAAGTGGCCGTCATCGCCGGTTACGGTGACGTCGGCAAGGGTTCGGCCCAAGCCATGCGCGCCCTGTCGGCGCAAGTGTGGGTGACGGAAGTCGATCCGATCTGCGCACTGCAGGCGGCGATGGAAGGCTACCGCGTGGTGACCATGGATTACGCCTGCGAACACGGCGACATCTTCGTGACCTGCACGGGCAATTACCACATCCTGACGCACGATCACCTGACGCGCATGAAAGACCAGGCCATCGTCTGCAACATTGGTCACTTCGACAATGAAATCGACGTTGCTTCGCTGAAGCAATACGAGTGGGAAAACATCAAGCCGCAAGTCGACCACATCATCTTCCCGTCGGGCCGCCGCATCATCCTGCTGGCCGAAGGCCGCCTGGTCAACCTCGGTTGCGGCACGGGCCACCCGTCGTACGTGATGAGCTCGTCGTTTGCCAACCAGACGATCGCCCAGATCGAACTGTACGCGAACACGGCCAATTACCCGGTCGGCGTGTACACCCTGCCAAAACACCTGGATGAAAAAGTCGCCCGTTTGCAACTCAAAAAGTTGAATGCGCAGCTGACGGAACTGACGCAAGAGCAAGCCGACTACATCGGCGTGCGTCAAGAAGGCCCCTACAAGCCAGAGCATTACCGTTATTAATCGATAGTCCGGGGCTGTAACTCACCCTCTGAGGGCCGGCGCCCACCGCCGGCCTGACCCTACTTTTGACAGGCTAGAGAAATGCGCTTGCTACTGATTTGGTTTATCAATGCGGCAGCCCTGTTTGCCGTCCCATACCTGATGCACTCGGTGACGATGAGCAGCGGCTGGACCGCGCTGCTGGCCGCTGCCGTGCTGGGACTGGTCAATGCACTGATCCGCCCCTTGCTGATCTTGCTGACCCTGCCCGTGACGTTTTTGTCGTTGGGCCTGTTCATCCTGATCATCAATGGCTTCATGTTCTGGCTGGTGGCGCAGATGATCGACGGTTTCCATGTCGCCAGTTTCTGGTCTGCCGTGGGCGGTGCCATTTTGTACAGCATCATTTCCTGGGCCCTGTCGACCTTACTTTTGAGTAATGACGATGGAAAAGCATAATTTCAGTATCGAGTTTTTCCCGCCGAAAACCCCGGAAGGGGCGGAAAAGCTGCGCGCTACGCGTGTCAAGTTGTCTGAATTGCATCCGAAGTATTTCTCGGTGACCTTTGGCGCCGGTGGCACCACGCAGCAGGGTACCCTGGACACCGTGCGCGAGATCCTGGCGGCCGGCGAACAAGCCGCGCCCCATCTGTCTTGCGTCGGTGGTTCACGCGCATCGATCCGCGCCGTGCTGGCCGACTTCAAGGCGGCCGGCGTGAGCCGTATCGTGGCCTTGCGGGGCGACTTGCCGAGCGGCTACGGCGCCTCGGGCGAGTTCCGCTACGCCAACGAGCTGGTGGAATTCATCCGCGCCGAGACGGGCGACCATTTTCATATCGAAGTGGCCGCCTATCCGGAAGTGCACCCGCAAGCCCGGTCGCCGCAGGACGACCTGAACGCGTTTGCGCGCAAGGTGCAGGCCGGCGCCGATGCGGCCATCACCCAGTACTTCTACAATGCCGACGCGTATTTCCAGTTTGTCGAGCAGACGCAGAAGATGGGCATCAACGTGCCTATCGTGGCCGGCATCATGCCGATCACGAACTACACGCAGCTGATGCGCTTTTCGGACATGTGCGGCGCGGAAATTCCACGCTGGGTGCGTCTGAAACTGGCCAGCTTCGGCGACGACAGCGCCTCTATCAAGGCCTTTGGCCTGGACGTGGTGACGGGCTTGTGCGAACGCCTGCTGGAAGGCGGCGCGCCAGGCTTGCATTTCTATAGCATGAACCAGGCGGCCGCCACGACGGCCTTGTGGCAGCGCCTGGTCAAGTAGTCCCCGCCTGATGCGTCAGTACAGATCGCCCTCGGTCACGATGTGATCGAGGGCGATGTCGTATGTGCCACTGGCAAATGATGCCTTCAAGCAGCCGTATGCCACTCCCAAGGTGCGGGGCCGCGGCGCGTGTTCCAGCGTGCGGTCGTAATACCCGCCGCCATAGCCGAGGCGATACCGTTCTCCATTGAATCCCAGGCAGGGCACCAGCAAGGTGGCTGGCGCCGGGCGCAGGCGCAACTGGGCCGGCACGGCCACGCCCATGCCATCCTTGACCATCGCTACACCGGGCGTCCAGTCGGAAAATGCCAGCGGCGCATGCTTTTCCAGCACCACCGGCAAGCTTAATTGCACGCCGCGCGCGGCCAGCTGCGCATACGCGTCGTGCAAGTCCGGCTCGCCATGCAGGGGCCAGTACACGCCCAGTTCCCCGATGTTTTCCTGCGTGCACCAGTCGAGCAGGCGCTGCGCGATGGCCGCATCCCACCCTGCGCGCGTGGTCTCGGGCAGGGCGCGGCGGGCCGCCAGCAGGGCCTTGCGCAAGCCGGTTTTGTCCTGTGGCGCAATGGGTGGCCGTGTAGCCGGATCGCATGTTATTCTAGGGTCGCTATTCATATCACCATCAAGTTAAGATTGAGAGTCGTACATTGATTTCCCCACTGAAATGGATTGCCGGCACGATGCTGTGTGTTGCATCGGCCTTGTCTCCCCTGGCTGCCCTGGCCCAGGTGTCCGCCACCGTCTCTCCTGCCGCACCCGACACGCGCAGCGAGGACGATGCCTTCCTGCTGCTGCGCGACGCCGCGCGCAAGGATGACGCCGAAAAAGCCGACTTTTATGCGGGGCGCCTGACGAATTACCAGATTCCATCGTATGTTGACTATTATCGGCTGAAACCGCGCATCAAACAGCTGACCGAAGCGCAATTTCGCGATTACCTGAACCGCTACAAGGGCAGCGCCATCGCCGACCGTTTCCGCAACGACTGGCTGCTGGAGCTGGGCCGCAAGCGCGACTGGGTTGTGTTTGATGAGCAATATCCGCAATTCGCCCTCGATGACGACACCCAGCTCAAGTGCTACGCGCTGATGTCGCGCGCGGCCAAAGGCCAGAACGTGGCATCCGAGGCGCGCAACCTGCTGGTGTCGCCGCCCGGCTATGGCGAAGCGTGCGGCAGCCTGATCGCGGTCTTGGCGCAAAATGGCCAGTTCGACGCGAACGACCTGTGGGCGCAGATCCGCCTGGCGGGCCAGACGAATGCCACGGGCCCGGCGCGCCGCATCGCGCTGCTGCTGGGCGCGTCCGACGCGAAGATGGCGCAAGCGATCGACTTGCCGGCGCTGATGCTGGCCAAGGGACCGGGGCCAAGTCGCGCCGACCACGAAATGTACCTGGTGGCCGTGGGCCGCATGGCGAAAAGCACCCTGAAACTGGGCGTGGTGGCGCTGCAAAAGGCCAGCGGGCAACTGACGCCGCAGGAGCAAGCCATCGGCTGGGCCAACTTGGCCTTGCAGGCATCGTATTCGCTGGCGCCGGAAGCGTTTGAATATTGGCAAAAAACCAATGGCGCCCCATTGACCCAGGAGCAGATGCAATGGAAAACGCGCATCGCCTTGCGCGAAGGCAACTGGCCCGTGGTGAAGTCGTCCATCCAGGCCATGCCGACTTCCTTGCGCACGGACCCCACCTGGGTCTACTGGCTGGCGCGCGCGCAGCAGGCGGAAACGCCGGGCCGCCCGAACGCGCAGGCCGACACCCTCTACCGAAGTATCAGCGAGCAATCGAATTTCTACGGCTTGCTGGCCAATGAAGAGCTGGGCAACCACCTGGTGCTGCCGCCGCCGGGCCAGCCCATCACGCCGGTGGAAATCGCCGCCATGGCCGCCAATCCGGGGCTGCAGCGGGCCTTGAAATTTTTCAACATGCGCCTGCGCTTCGAAGGCACGCGTGAGTGGAACTGGGAATTGCGTTCGATGACGGACAGGCAACATCTGGCGGCTGCGGAATTTGCGCGCCAGAACAATGTGCTCGACCGCATGGTCAACACCTCGGACCGCACGCGCCTGGAAGTGGACTATACGCAGCGTTATCCGACGCCACATGACGACGTCATGCATCCGGCCACGCAAACCCTGGGCCTGGACAAGGCCTGGGTGTATGGCTTGATCCGCCAGGAATCGCGCTTCATCATGGATGCGCAGTCGCACGTGGGCGCGTCCGGCCTGATGCAGGTAATGCCGTCGACGGCCCGTTATGTCGCCAAGAAGATCGGCCTGACCGATTTCGTCACGGAAACCTTGAGCGATGTGCGTACCAACGTCTTGCTGGGCACGAATTATCTGAACATGGTGCTCGGCGGCCTCGATGGTTCGCAAGTGCTGGCCAGCGCCGCCTACAACGCGGGGCCGGGACGCTTGCGCATCTGGCGCGCCACCATGACGCGCCCGCTGGAAGGCGCCGTCTTCGCCGAAATCATTCCGTACACGGAAACGCGCGGCTACGTGAAAAACGTGATGGCCAACGCCACGTATTACGCGGCCCTGTTCGAGAAGCGCCCGCAGTCGCTGAAAGCGCGCCTGGGTACCGTGGGACCGAAAAACAGCGCCATCGCGGCCGATTTGCCTTGAACCATACCTTTGATACCCGACCATGCAAACGACTATCCTTGACCCCAGCCTGACGCAAACCCTGGCCGCCGCGCGCGAACCGGGCCTGACCCTCATCATCGGCAACAAGAATTACTCTTCGTGGTCGATGCGCCCGTGGGTGGCCATGACGGCCTTCGGCATCCCGTTCCAGGAAGTGCGCGTGCTGCTCGACCAGAGCGACACGGCCACGAAAATCGCCGAATATTCGGCCTGCGGCCGCGTGCCCGTGCTGCTGGCCGGCGAAATCACGATCTGGGACAGCCTGGCCATCTGCGAATACCTGGCCGAGCAGTTCCCTGACAAACACATGTGGCCGCAAGACGTGGCCGCGCGCGCCATGGCGCGCTGTGTCTGCGCGGAAATGCATTCCGGCTTTGCCGGATTGCGCACGGATATGTCGATGAATATCAAGGCCAAGTTGCCGGGACGGGGCCGCACGGCCGCCGCGCAGGCGGACATCGGCCGCATCAGCGAAATATGGGAAGAGTGTCTGTCGCGCTTTGGCCACCATCAGTTCCTGTTTGGCGAGTTTTCCATCGCCGATGCGTATTTCGCCCCCGTCGTCATGCGTTTCCGCACGTATGGCGTGAGCCTGGCGCCGGCGCTGAACGCGTATTGCGAGCGCGTGCAGGCGCACCCGGCCGTCGCACGCTGGATCACGGAAGCGCTGGCGGAAACGGAAGTCGCGCCTAAGCACGACGCGGAATTACCTGATTAAGAAAAGAGCAACATGAAGATATACACGGTCGGTGGCGCGGTGCGCGACCAACTGCTGGGCTTGCCCGTGAAAGACCACGACCACGTCGTCGTCGGCGCCACGCCGGAAGACATGCTGCGCCAGGGTTTTCGCCCCGTCGGCAAGGATTTCCCCGTGTTTTTGCACCCGAAGACGCAGGAAGAATACGCGCTGGCCCGCACGGAACGCAAGACGGCCCCTGGCTACCGGGGCTTTGTCTTCCATACGGCGCCCGATGTCACGCTGGAAGATGACCTGGTGCGGCGCGATCTGACCATTAACGCCATCGCGCAAGCCGAGGACGGTAGCCTGACGGACCCCTTCGGCGGTATCGACGATATTCGCAACAAAATCTTCCGCCACGTTTCCGACGCGTTCGGCGAAGACCCCGTGCGCATCTTGCGCCTGGCCCGCTTTGCCGCCCGTTTTAGTACTTTCACTGTCGCGCCCGCCACACTGGCCCTGATGCGCCAGATGGTGGCCGACGGTGAAGTCGATGCCCTGGTGGCCGAGCGCGTGTGGCAGGAAGTGGCCAAGGGCTTGATGGAAAGCCACCCTTCGCGCATGCTGGCGGTGCTGCACGAGTGCGGCGCCCTGGCGCGCATCATGGGGGAAATCACGCTCAGCGAACATTTGCTGCAGGTCATCGACCATGCCGCCGCGCAAGGTGTGGACTTGCCCGTGCGTTTCGCTGCCCTGATGCTGCATGTGAGCAAGGATGCCATCGCGCAGCTGAGCGAGCGCTTGCGCGTGCCCAATGAGTGTCGCGAGCTGGCCGTCATGGCGGCGCGGGAACGTGAGCATATCAATGGCGCGCTGGAGTTGCACGCCGAAGCCATCGTCGCCTTGTGCGAACGCTGCGACGGTTTGCGCAAGCCGCAGCGCTTTGCGCAACTGCTGCAAGCGGTGGCCTGCGACGGGCTGCTCACCGGCGACTTTGCGCCGGCGGCGCGGCTGCAGGGTGGGCTGGACGCGGCGCGCGCCGTCAACGCAGGGGCGCTGGCGCAAGGTTGCGCAGAGCCGAAACGCATCCCCGAAGTCATCCACGCGGCCCGGGTGGGCGCCGTGCAAGCATTCCTGGACCAGGCTTGAATGGCGGGAATAGGCTACAATGGCGCCACAATGTTGCGCTGCACAATATCGGCCTGACGTGCCGCCGCACCGCCCCCAGGAGTCGTCGTGACCTTACCCAAGCTGTTTCAAAATCCGTTTCGCCGCTGGCTCAGCCTTAGCGGCGGCGGGCGCCCGACCGTGCTGGTCAAGCAGTTGCATGAGCGCGACCGGCGCCGCATGATGAAGCATTTCCTGTCGCTGGAGAAAAGCGACCGTTTGCTGCGCTTCGGCAGCACCTTGCCCGATGAATTGGTGGCCCAGTACGTACAGAAGATGGATTTCTCGCGCGACATGATTTATGGCGTCTACAACAGCTTGTTCAAGCTGGTGGGCGTGGGACACCTGGCGTTCGCGCCGAAAGACAAGTCGCCGGCGAAAAGTGTCGTCACGGACAAGGAGCAGGTGGCCGAGTTTGGCGTGTCCGTGTCGAAATCCATGCGCGGCATGGGCGTGGGCTCGAAACTGTTCGAGCGGGCGGCGATTCACTGCCGCAACAACGATGTCGATACCCTGTACATGCATTGTTTGTCGTCGAACAAGACGATGATGCATATCGCCAAGAAAGCGGGCATGGAAATCCAGCGCGACTATGGCGAAGCCGATGCCTATTTGAAACTGTTGCCGCCGAATCCATCCAGCATGCTGCAGGAAGCCGTGCAGGAGCAGTTCGCCATGTTCGATTACACGTTCAAGGCGAACGCGCGCGCCGCATTCAAACTGTGGGATCGCTTGCCGGGGCGCAAGAAGAAGCCCGAGCCACCATTACAATAAGGGCAGGGCCGTCGTATCCTTGATGCGCTGCAAGGCAAAGCTCGATTTCACGTCCAGCACGGCCGGGTGGCGCAGCAATGTTGCCATCATGAAGCGCGAAAAGTGCTCCATGTCTTCCACGTGCACGCGCAATAAATAATCCATTTCGCCCGTCATCGCATAGCACGCCACCACTTCCGGCCAATGCGCCACCGCCACGGCGAAGTCGGCGCGCGGCGAAGTATTCGTCACCAGGTTGGGCGCCAGTACGCGCGCCGTGCTGTGGGCGGTGGCGTCGCTGTGCTTTTCCAGGCGTACATTCACGTAGGCGAGCAAGCCCAGGCCGATCTTTTCCGGGTCCAGCAGGGCGACATACTGGCGAATCACGCCCGCTTCTTCCAGCCGTTTGACGCGGCGCAAGCATGGCGACGGCGACAGGCTGACCTGTTCGGCCACGTCCTGATTCGACAGGCGGCCATCGGCCTGCAGGACGGCGAGGATCTTGCGGTCCGTTTTATCCAGCGTAATTTTGCTCATGCTTCCTCCGGTGGTTCTCGTTTCACGCAATATTATTGCGCAAATCATGATTGTTCGGGAGATCTTTGGCATTTAATGCCCGTGACCCACGCCTATACTGTGCGCTACTTCTTGGAGGAGACATCATGCAATTTCAGCCTTGGGATAACCCGATGGGTACCGATGGTTTCGAGTTCGTCGAGTATGCAGCACCAGACCCAAAAGCATTGGGCAAGCTGTTCGAGAACATGGGCTTCACGGCCATCGCGCGCCACCGTCACAAGGATGTGACCCTGTACCGTCAGGGCGACATCAATTTCATCATCAATGCCGAACAAGATTCGTTCGCGCAGCGTTTTGCGCGCCAACACGGCCCATCCGTATGCGCCATCGCCATCCGTGTCGACGACGCAGCCTTTGTGTACCGCCGCGCGCTGGAACTGGGCGCCTGGGGTTTCGACAATAAAACGGGGCCGATGGAGCTGAATATCCCCGCCATCAAGGGCGTGGGCGATTCGCTGCTGTACTTCGTCGACCGCTGGCGCGGCAAGGGCGCCGATAAGCCGGACGCGGCCGCTCCGGGCGGCATCGGCGACATCAGCATCTATGACGTCGACTTCGTCGCCATTCCCGGTGCCGTCGCCAACCCGGTCGGCCACGGCCTGACCTACATCGACCACCTGACGCACAATGTGCACCGTGGCCGCATGAAGGAATGGGCGACGTTCTATGAAAGCCTGTTCAACTTCCGCGAAGTGCGCTATTTCGACATCGAAGGCAAGCTGACGGGCCTCAAATCGAAGGCCATGACTTCCCCCTGCGGCAAGATCCGTATCCCCATCAATGAATCGTCGGACGACAAGTCGCAGATCGCCGAATACCTGGACCAGTACCATGGCGAAGGTATCCAGCACATCGCCCTGGGCACGGATAATATCTACACCTCCGTGCAAGGCATGCGCGATACGGGTATCGATTTCCAGGACACGATTGAAACCTACTATGAGCTGGTCAACCGTCGCCTGCCAAACCATGGCGAGCAGCTGGAAGAACTGCGCCGCCTGCGCATCCTGATCGATGGCCACAGCACGGAAACGGAACGCGAACTGCTGCTGCAAATTTTTACGCAGACGGTGATCGGCCCGATCTTCTTCGAAATTATCCAGCGCAAGGGCGACCAGGGTTTCGGTGAAGGCAATTTCCGCGCCCTGTTCGAGTCGATCGAGCTGGACCAGATCAAGCGCGGCGTGCTGAAAGATACGAACGCGGCGTAATGTTGCTTTGTGACAAATAGTAGTTAAAAGAGCACCAAAAAGGTAAAAACGCGGGAGTGCAGCGCAGCAAAGAATTGCGCGCATTCCTGTGGTAGTCTACGACAAACAAGTCATTTTTCCGCACCGGCATTGCTCACAAAGCGCGGCCGGTACGTGTGAGTTCAACCGACTTTGCACGCGTAGCACAGAGAATAATGGAGACAAGTAATGAATGCACCAATCAAGGGCTCGAGTCTTGAGCCGGGCGCGCACGCGTCCGAAATTTCCCTGAACGACAAATACACGCTGGAGCGTGGCCGCGCCTTCATGACGGGCACGCAAGCGCTGATCCGCCTGCCCATGCTGCAGCGCGAGCGCGATTTGAAGGCTGGCCTGAATACGGCCGGCTACATCACCGGTTACCGCGGTTCGCCTGTGACGTCCGTCGACATGACGGCGATCAAGGCCAAGAAATACCTCGATGAACACCACGTCAAATTCCATCCGGGCCTGAACGAAGACCTGGCCGCCACGGCCGTCTGGGGCACGCAGCAAACGAATCTGTTCGAAGACGCGAAATACGACGGCGTCTTCGGCATGTGGTACGGCAAGGGCCCCGGCGTCGACCGCTGCGGCGACGTTTTCAAGCACGCCAATAACGCCGGCTCCGCCAAGCATGGCGGCGTGCTGGTGCTGGCCGGCGACGACCATGCGGCGAAATCGTCGTCCACGGCGCACCAGTCCGACCATATCCTGAACGCTTGCGGCATCCCCGTGCTGTACCCGTCGTCGGTGCAGGAATACATCGACTACGGCTTGCACGCCTGGGCCATGAGCCGCTACACAGGCCTGTGGGTATCGATGAAATGCGTGACAGACATCATCGAGTCGGGCGCCGCCGTCGATTTCGACCCGGACCGCGTCCAGATCGTGCTACCGACCGACTTCGAGATGCCGGCCGGTGGCTTGAACATCCGCTGGCCCGACACGGTGCTGGAGCAAGAAGTACGCATGAACAGCTACAAATGGTATGCGGCGCTGGCGTATGCGCGTGCCAACAAGCTCAATAAAATCATCTGGGACAGCCCGAAGGCTCGCATCGGCATCATCACGGCCGGCAAATCCTACCTCGATACGCGCCAGGCGCTGGCCGACCTGGGCATCGACGAGCAGACGGCGTCCGACATCGGCATTCGCCTGTACAAGATCGGCATGACCTGGCCGCTGGAAGCGGACGGCGTGCATGAATTTGCCAAGGGCCTCGACGAAATCCTCGTGGTGGAAGAAAAGCGCCAGATCCTCGAATACGCGCTCAAGGAAGAGCTGTACAACTTGAAGGATGGCGAGCGTCCGCGCGTGGTCGGCAAGTTCGACGACACGGGCGAATGGAGCAACCAGAAGGGCACCGGCCACGGCGACTGGCTGCTGCCGGCCACGTATGAGCTGAACCCGGCCATGATCGCCCGCGCGATTGCCAGCCGCATTTCGCGCTACTACGCGGGCCATCCGGTCGAGCAGCGCGTGAAGGAACGCATCGCCTACCTGGAAGCCAAAGAGAATGTGCTGAAAGCGATCAGCGTGAAACCCGATCCGCAAAAGGACCGCACGCCCTTCTTTTGCTCCGGCTGCCCGCACAATACCTCGACCAAGGTGCCGGAAGGCTCGCGCGCGCTGGCCGGCATCGGCTGCCACTACATGGTGCTGTGGATGGACCGCGAGACGTCGACGTTTACCCACATGGGCGCCGAAGGCGTCACCTGGGTGGGGCAGGCGCCGTTCACGAATGAAAAGCACGTGTTTACCAACCTCGGTGACGGCACGTACTTCCACTCGGGCATCCTGGCCATCCGCGCAGCCGTCTCGGCCAAGGTGAACATCACCTACAAAATTCTGTTCAACGATGCGGTGGCCATGACGGGCGGCCAGGAATTCGATGGCCCCCTGTCGCCGGCCATCATTTCGCGCCAGATCGCCGCCGAAGGCGTCGGTCCCATCATCGTCGTCACCGACGAACCGGAAAAGTATCCGGACGATTACGCCTGGGCCGAAGGCGTGACCGTGCGCCACCGTTCGGAACTGATGGACGTGCAGCGCGAACTGCGCGACATGCCCGGCGTGTCGGCCATGATCTACGACCAGACCTGCGCCTCGGAAAAACGCCGCCGCCGGAAACGCAATGAATACCCGGACCCGGCCAAGCGCGCCGTCATCAACGAAGCCGTCTGCGAAGGCTGCGGCGACTGTTCCGTGCAATCGAACTGCCTGTCGGTGGAACCGCTGGAAACGGACCTGGGGCGCAAGCGCCAGATCAACCAGTCGTCCTGCAACAAGGATTTCTCGTGCACGACGGGCTTTTGCCCCAGCTTCGTGACGGTGGAAGGCGGCGGCTTGAAAAAACCGAAAAAAGCGGCGAGCGCCGACAAGGATGCGCCAGCCGCACCGGCCTTGCCGACACCAGTCATTCCTTCGACGGCGGAGCCATTCGGCATTTTAGTGACCGGCATCGGGGGCACGGGCGTGGTCACCGTGGGCCAGATCCTGGCCATGGCGGCGCATGTGGAAGGCAAGGGCTGTTCCGTGCTGGACATGAGCGGCCTGGCGCAAAAGGGCGGCCCCGTGATGTCGCACGTGCGCCTGGCGGACCGCCAGGAAGACATCCACTCGACGCGCGTCGGCACCGGTGCGGCCGATCTCGTGATCGGCTGCGACTTGATCGTCACGGCCAGCCGCGACGCCCTGTCGCGCATGGGAGAGGGACGCAGCTGGGCCATGATCAACTCGACCAGCTCGTCGACGGCCGCCTTCGTGAAGAACCCGGACTGGCAATTCCCCGGTGCTTCCGCGCGCATGGAAATTGAAAAGGCTTGCGGCAGCGACCACGTGGACTTCATCGACGCGGGCCAGATCGCCACGGCGCTGATGGGCGACTCGATCGCGACGAACATGTTCATGCTCGGTTATGCCTGGCAAAAGGGCAAGGTGCCGCTCACCGAAGCGTCCATCATGAAGGCCATCGACTTGAACAACGTCTCGGTGGCGTTCAACAAGGCCGCCTTCAATTGGGGCCGCGCTGGCGCCCACGATACGGCCAGCCTGGTGCGCATGACGACGCCGGCGAAAGTGGTGGAATTCAAGCGCATCGACACGCTCGACGACATCATCGAAAAAAGAGTCGCCTTGCTGACGGCCTACCAGGATCGCGCGTATGCGCAGCAGTACCTGGACTTCGTCGGCCAGGTGCGCGCGGCCGAAATCGCCCTGAATGGCCCGCACCTGCGCTTGACGGAAGCCGTGGCCCGCTATTTCTACAAGCTGATGGCTTACAAGGACGAGTACGAAGTGGCGCGCCTGTACACGGACGGCGCCTTCCAGGCGAAGATTGCCGCCATGTTCGAAGGCGACATCAAGCTCAAGTTCCACCTGGCGCCGCCGATCATGGCAAAAACGGATGCGCAGGGCCATTTGATCAAGAAGGAATATGGCCCGTGGATGCTGAAGGCCTTCGGCGTGCTGGCCAAGTTCAAGGGCTTGCGCGGCACGGCCTTCGACGTGTTCGGCCATACGGCCGAGCGCAAGATGGAGCGCGCGCTGATTCTTGAGTACCGCGCCACGGTGGGCGGCTTGCTGCCGAAACTGACGACGGCCAAGCTGGCGCAAGCCGTGGCCATTGCCAGCATCCCGGAAGACATCCGCGGCTATGGTCACGTGAAGGAGCGTCATTTGAAGGCGGCGAAAGAGAAGGAAGCGAGTCTGCTGATCGCCTTCAACGCGCCGACGCCGCTGCCGCCCATCGTGGCAGCACCCGTGGCGGCCACTGTGGCGTGATGGTGTGAGCGTGACGTTGTAGCAATGGCGCCTGCGGGCGCCATTGTGTCAAAGAAAACAACGCCTGTTTGTAAAACGCATTATAATTTTTCGATAATTTCTTTATGGAAAGTTTGTTATGCGTTCCCTGCGTTTTTCCTCCCTGGCAGTGCCCCTTGCTCGTCCTGTTGTCCTTTCCTTTACATTGCTGTTGAGCGCCTGCGGCGGCGGTGGCGGCAGCAGCGACAGCGCGGCCGTCGTGCCGCCCGTGACGCCGACGGGTCCCACGGCGCTGGTCGCTTCCTCCACGGTCGCGAACCGCTGCGAGGCGCCGCGCAGCGGCAGCAGCATCGACAAGCAGGGCACCTTGCTCGATGAACTGACGTGGGTGCGCAGCTGGATCGATGAAACGTATCTGTGGTACCGCGAAGTGCCAACCTCGTACCAGCCGCAAAGCTTCACCACGCCCATCGCGTATTTCGACGTGCTGAAAACAACGGCCACGACGGCGTCCGGCAAGCCCAAGGACCAGTTCCACTTCACGTATACGACGGCCGAATGGGAAGCGGCGCAGAATGGCATCGAACTGGGCTACGGCATGCTGCTGGCCTTGACGCGTACCACGCCGCCGCGCCAGGCGGTGATCTCGATCGTCGAACCAGGTTCGCCGGCGGCCCTGGCGGGCTTGCAGCGGGGCGACCTGCTGCAAACCATCGATGGCGTCGATTTCGTCAATGCTGCGGACACGGCCAGCGTGAAGATCATCAACGCGGGTCTGTTCCCTACAGCGCAAGGCACGCATGCGCTGAGTTTCAGCCGTGACGGAACGGTGCGAAACGCCACCCTGCAGGCGGTCGAGGTCAGCACCAGCGCCGTGCAGAACGAGCGCATCATCGACACGCCCACGGGCAAGGTAGGCTATCTGACCTTCAACACCCACAATAATGTCGCCGAGCGCCAGCTGGTCGAGACCATGCGCCGCTTCCAGGCGGCCGGCATCAGCGACCTGGTGCTCGACGTGCGCTACAACGGCGGCGGCTATCTGGATGTCGCCAGCGAACTCGCTTACATGATTGCCGGTCCGCAAGTCACCACCGGCAAGATTTTCGAGCAGGTGCTCTTCAATGACAAGACCCGGTCGAAAGCGCCCGTGCCATTCCATGCGCAAAGCCAGGGCTTTCCCGGCCCGAATCCCCTCCCCAAGGGCACGCCCTTGCCCTCGCTGGGGCTGACGCGGGTGACCTTGCTGACAACAGGCAATACCTGCTCGGCCAGCGAAGCCATCATCAACGGCTTGCGCGGCGTGGACGTGCAGGTCAGCCTGATTGGCGGCACGACGTGCGGCAAGCCCTACGGTTTTTATCCTGCACCGAATTGCGGCACCACCTATTTCTCCGTGCAGTTTCAGGGCGTCAACGCCAAGGGCTTTGGCGACTTTGCCGACGGCATGGCGCCGACCTGCGACGTGACGGACGATTACCAGCACCAACTGGGCGACGCGGCGGAAGGCATGCTGGCGGCGGCGCTGCGCTACCGCAGCAGCGGCAGCTGCACGCCGGCCACAGGCGCGACCAGGTTGTTGAGTTCGATGCAGAGTCCGGCCGACACGGCCATGCGCCTGCTGCGGCCGGCCTACAAGGAAATTGCCATCATTCGCCGTTAAAGCGTCTGCTTCTGCCATGATCTTGCGATAGTGCCTGGCGTTTTCCTGCTCATGAATCTTTCCATATAACAATTTTGATATATGGAAAGATGAATCCATTCGTTCTGTAATTGCTGGCATCTTGATATCTTTCACCTTCTCCCTAACCTTGAGAAGCGCAAAGATGCCTATACAATTCAAGTTACCACCGCTCACCATCGCCGTACTGGCCATTCTGGGCGGCTCCGCATGGCAGGCGCAAGCGCAAACGCAAGCGCCCGCAGCGGATCAGCAGCCAGCGGCCACCCCGCCAGCCGTCGTGGTCACCGGTTCGCGCATTCCCCGCGCCAGTCTGGAGGGACCATCGTCCGTCACCATCCTGACCGGCGATGAAATCACCAAGCAGGGGTACAAGAACGTCTTCGATGCGCTGACTAACCAGGTACAGAACAGCGGCTTTACGCAAGGCGAGGACTTCGGCAACACCTTCACGCCGTCGGCCAATACCATCAGCCTGCGCGGCCTGGGGCCGAACCATACCTTGATCCTGTTGAACGGCCGCCGCCTGGCCGACTTCCCCGTCGCCTATGAAGGCACGGTCAACTTCACCAACCTGGCGAACATCCCGGCTAGCATCGTCGACCGCATCGAAATCCTCAACGGCGGCGCCTCGGCCATCTATGGCTCGGACGCGATCGCCGGCGTGGTCAACGTCATCCTGAAAAAGCAGACGGAAGGTTTCGATATCAACGTCAAGGCGGGCGGCACCACGCGCGGCGGCGCCGGCAACCAGCGCGTGCAGCTGACGGGCGGCGGCAATTTCGACAAGCTGCATACCTTGTTCAGCGTGGAGCTGAGCCAGCGCGATCCGCTGTCGAGCCTGCAGCGTGACTTCATGGCCACCCGCTCGGGCACGCCGACGAATATCGCGTCGCGCCGCGTGGTACAGGCGGGCACCTCTGGCAGCTACGTGGACCTGGGCGATACCTGTAGCCAGTTTGGCGACCTGTTCGGCGGCAGCGTCGTCAAGTACCCGGCGAAGAACGGCAGCTATTGCGCCAGCCCGAAAGTCGGCCCCACTTACTGGACCACGCAGACCAAGAACCGCAGCCAGAACGTGTTCGGCAGCGCCAACTATGAGCTGTCGCCGGAAACGACCCTGTTCGCCGACTTCCTGATCGGCAAGAACTCGACGGAAAACAATACGCGCGGCCCGACGTGGACGTCGTCGTCGACGGGCAGCAGCTATTTCCGTAACCAGAATACCAATCGCTACGAAGCGTGGACGCGCTATATCTCGCCCGAGGAAATGGGCGGCGTGGAGCGCTACAACCGCAAGTGGGACGACCTGGCCACCGCCATCTCGCTGGGCGCCAAGGGCCGCATTCCCGGCACGTCATTCTGGCAGTATGAAGCGAACTACAACGCCTCGGTGTACAAGAGCGAAAGCCACACGCCGCGCGCGCTGGCCAATATCGACAGCTTCTTCCTGGGGCCGAAACTGGGCACCGACGCTGCCGGCGTGCCGATCTACGCACCGGATCCGGCCCGCTTGTCGCGCCGCGTGACGGCGGCCGAATTCGACAGCATCACGGGCAATTCCGACAGCGACGACAAGGCCTGGACGAACACGCTGAGCCTGGCCACCAATGGCGACCTGTTCCAGCTGCCTGCTGGCGTGGCAAAGATCGCCACCATCGCCGAAGTGGGCAAGCAGGGCTTCAGCAATGTTCCCGATGCGCGCCTGAACGACGGTTATTTCAACGTCGCCACCAAATCCGATATCACGGCCGGCACGCGTACCCGCTATGCGCTGGGCGCGGAAGTCAACCTGCCGCTGCATGAAAAGCTGACCGGTACCCTGGCTGGCCGTTATGACCGCTACAGCTTTGCCGGCCGCCATGAGGGCAAGTTCACCTACAACGGCGGCCTGGAACTGCGTCCCGCACCTGAGCTGTTGTTCCGTGCCAACTACGCCACCAGCTTCCGTGCGCCGGACATGAACTATATCTACAAGGCGCGCGGCACCGGTTACTACTCGAGCACCACCGACTACTACCGCTGCGGCGCCGCCGGTCAGAGCATCGACAAGTGCGAATTTGCAAACAAGTCGCCGGGCGCCGACTATGTGCAGAATGGCAGCCGCGACCTGCAATCGGAAAAAGGCAAGTCGTTCGGCGTGGGCGCCGTCTGGTCGCCAAGTTCGAATTTCGACGTCTCCGTCGATTACTGGAACATCAAGATCGACGACCTGGTGACGAACCTGAGCGCGGACAAGATCCTGCGCGACGAAGCCGATTGCCGCCTGGGCAAGCTCGACATCAATTCGCCTACCTGCGCCGATACCCTGGGCCGCGTCGAGCGTTTCGCGGCCAATGCCCTGAACCGCGCCGGCGAGATCAAGACCATCACCGTCAATCCGATCAACGCGGCCAAGCAGAGCAGCAGCGGTATCGACATCAGCGTCAAGTATTTGCTGCGCACGGCGGACTATGGCCGCTTTGCCTTCAAGGCCAATTACGCCAAGGTGCTGAGCAATAAATCGCAGCAATTTGCCGGCGACGAAGAGATCGACGAGCTCAAATCGCTGAACAATTCGGATTGGCGCGACAAGCTGAACCTGAGCGTCAACTGGGCTGCGGGCGACTGGTCGAACACCTTGCTGGTCAGCCGTTACAGCAAGATCCCGAACGGCGGCGGTACCGGCTACCTGACGCCGACGGCGCTGGCCAACATCAGTACCGTGTACCGCATCAACGACCGCGCCACTTTGTCGCTGATCGTCAACAACGTGTTCGACAAGATCAAGCGCGACGACAGCGGCGGCTGGCCGTACTACCCGGTGGGCAGCTATAGCCCGCAAGGACGCCAGGGTTGGGTAGAATTCAACTACCACTTTGGCTCGTAGTCACGCTTGCCAAAGCAAGGCCGGAGCAGCTGACGCTGTTCCGGCTTTTTTATTTTTCACGGCGTTTTTACCTGACCGCGCCTCTATAATTGCCCGCTTGTCCCCCTTGATGGAGCTAGCCCGATGCTACGCCATGTCCTGCTGTCCGCCGCCGTGTTTTCCCTGTTTTCCGTCAACGCGCATGCCGCGCGCGATATGCGGCTGTTTTCCCTGAAAACGGCGGCCGAGTACTCGGGTTTCCAGCAGACGGGCCGCTACGAGGAAGTGGAAGCCTTGTGCCGGCGTTTCGAGGAGCACCATCCGAAACAGGTGCGCTGCTTTGAATTTGGCCGCACGCCGGAAAACCGCCCCATGCTGGCGTTGGCCGTTTCCAACACGGGCGCGCTGACGCCGGAGGAGGCCAGGCTGCGCAAGATACCGGTACTGCTGGTGCAGGGCGGCATCCATGCGGGCGAAATCGACGGCAAGGATGCGGGTTTTCTGGCCCTGCGCGAAGTATTGGAAGACAAGGCAGGCGCCGGCGCGCTGGACAAGCAGGTCGTGCTGTTCGTGCCCGTGCTGAATGTCGACGGCCATGAGCGCTTTGGTGCGTGGAACCGCCCGAACCAGCGGGGCCCGCAGGAGATGGGCTGGCGCAGCACGGCGCAGAATTTTAATTTGAACCGCGACTACATGAAGGCCGACTCTCCCGAGATGCAGCACATGCTGGCGCTGGTCAATGCCTGGGATCCGCTGGCGTATGTCGACCTGCACGTGACGGACGGCGCCCAGTTCGAACCCGATATCTCGATCCAGGTCGAACCCGTGCATGCGGGCGATGCGGCCTTGCGCACGGCGGGAACGGCGTTGCGCGACGGTGTGCTGGCCGACCTGGCAAAGCAGGGTTCCGATCCGAAGCCGTTCTACATGTCATTTGCCGAAGAAGACAATCCGCAGTCTGGTTTTGTCGATTCGACGCCGAACCCGCGCTTTTCGCACGGCTATTTCCTGTTGCGTAACCGTTTCGGCGTGCTGGTGGAAACCCACTCGTGGAAGGACTACCCGACCCGTGTGCGCATCACGCGCAACACCATCATTTCCCTGCTGTCGCAAATGGCGCAGCACGGCGCCGTCTGGCGACAAACCGCCACGGAAGCGGACCTGCGCGCGACGCAGCTGGCCGGCAGTGCACTGCCCCTCAGCTACAGGACCACGGAGAAAAGCCGCATGATCGCGTTTCGCGGCTATGCCTATACGCGCACGCCGTCCGAAGTGTCAGGCGCGCTGATGACGCGCTATGACGAAAAGACGCCGCAAATCTGGAACGTGCCGCTGCGCGACGAGATCGTGCCCGACCTGCAGGTGGTCGCGCCGAAGGCCGGCTACCTGGTGCCGCGCGCGCAGGCGGCCATGGTGGGCGCCAAGTTGCGCCAGCACGGCATCGCCTACCAGGAAATGAGCAGCATCTTCGCCAGGCAGAATGTGGAGGTCTTCCGCGCCACGCAAGTGAAGTTCGGCGCGCAGTCGTTCGAAGGACGCCAGACGGCAGCGGTACAGGGCGAATGGCAGAAGGAAGAGCGCCTGGTCGATGCGGGCATGCTGTACGTTCCCGTCAACCAGCCGAAGGCGCGCCTGGTGATGGCGCTGCTCGAGCCGCGCGCACCCGACTCGCTGCTGGCCTGGGGCAGCTTCAACACGGCGTTCGAGCGCAAGGAATACATGGAGGACTATGTGGCCGAGGATGTGGCGCGCGCGCAGTTGGCGGCCGACCCGGCGCTGGCGGCGCAATTCCGGCAGAAGCTGGCCGACGAGCCCGAGTTTGCAAAGAATCCTCACGCGCGCCTGGAGTTTTTCGCCCGCCGCCACGCCTCGTGGGATGAGCGGTTGAACCTGTATCCGGTCATGCGCGTCGACGTGGCGCCCGTCAGTTTCATGGATTTATAAGGCCCATGATGTGATGGACTTTGTCACACCCGCATTCCACAAGCTGTACACGGATTTTTACATCAAGCTGGTCAACAAGGCTCCCGCGCTGTGGGGCTATCTGTACCATGCCAGCCACGCTGCACCACGCGATAGTGCGCCGTGGCATCGAGCGCCTCAACACGCGCGCTGCGCCAGGGACAGCTGGCCTGCCCCGTCTGGGTACAGATCACCGACTTCGATTTGCACCGCATGTGCGTGCACGAACGGATGCCGGGCTATTTCGCCGCCACCAACGAAGTGGCGTTCCGCATGCGCCACGAAGGCATTCCCGCCGACCGCATCCACGTGACGGGCATTCCCATCATGCCCGCGTTTGCGCAGGCGCCGTTCTTCAATAATAAGGACGCCATGATGTTGCATGTAATACTTTTGACCCTCGTCCTGGGGCTGGCCGCCACGCCGGCCGGGGCACAACCATCGCCGCCACGCCATCCTGACTGGGCGACGCCGCTGCCGCTCGTGTCCAACCTGCACCAGGTCATGCCGGGCCTGTACCGCAGCGCCAGGCTTGACAGCGCCGACGTGGCCCAGTTGCAGGCGCTGGGCGTGAAGACGGTGATCCGCCTGCGCTCCGTCCACTCCGATCCGCAGGTGCTGGAAGGCAGCGGCATCCGCGCCGTCCGCATTCCCATCAATACCTGGGCCATCCGCGACCGGCATGTGATAGCGACCATGCGTGCCATCCGCGCCATCCGCGCCGCCAGGCAGGACGGGCCCGTCCTGCTGCACTGCCTGCACGGCGCCGACCGCACGGGCATGATGGCCGCCATGTACCGCATGCTGTACCAGGGCTGGCCGCGCGAGAAGGCGATCGATGAGCTGAAAAAGGGCGGTTACGGCTATCACACCGTGTGGAAAAACATCGAACGTTATCTGTCGCGCGTGAATGTCGACGAACTACGCGCGCGCATCGACGCGCCGCAGCCCTGATCCCCGCCGGCGCGCCACTTCAGGCATGATTGCGATTCCAATCACGTTTTTCCGGAATCCGCATGGAACACCACAGCTTTCTCATCAACATACTGTTTTACCTGGTGGCGGCCATCATCATGGTGCCGCTGGCCAAGCGCCTGGGCATGGGCGCCGTGCTGGGCTATCTGGTGGCCGGCGTCGTCATCGGTCCCTGGGGCTTGGGCCTGATCAAGAATGTCGAGGTGATCCTCAGCTTTTCCGAATTCGGCGTGGTGCTGCTGTTGTTTTTGATCGGCCTGGAGCTGGAGCCGAAGCGTTTGTGGTTGTTGCGCCGGCCCATTTTCGGCTGGGGCGGGGCGCAGGTGGGCGTGGTCAGCACGGGACTGTGCGCCGTGGCCATGGCCTGCGGCGTGGACTGGCGCACGGCGCTGGTCGGTGCGCTGGGACTGTCGTTGTCGTCGACGGCCATCGTGCTGGCCACGCTGGGTGAACGAAAATTGATGAGCACGCCGGCCGGTTCCGCCGGCTTTTCGATTTTGCTGTTCCAGGATATCGCCGCCATTCCCATGATCGCGCTGGTGCCGCTCTTGGGCGGGCTGGTCACGCATAGCGGCGAACCGGGCTGGCTGCGCGTGGCCAAGCTGGCCGCCGTGCTGGCGGCGCTGGTGATCGGCGGGCGCTTTCTCGTCAACCCCATCCTGCGCTTCATCGCCAAAACAGACTTGCGCGAAATCTTCACGGCCTTTGCCCTGCTGCTGGTGATCGCCATCTGCGTGCTGATGGAATCGGTGGGCTTGTCGATGGCGCTGGGTACCTTCATGGCGGGCGTGCTGCTGGCCGACTCCGAATACCGGCATGAGCTGATCAGCGACCTGGAGCCGTTCAAGGGGCTGTTATTGGGCCTGTTTTTCATCGCCGTGGGCATGTCCGTCGATTTCAGCGTGCTGCGCGCCCAGCCGCTGCTGATACTGGCCCTGGTGGCCGGTCTGCTGGTGGTCAAGATCGCCTTGCTGTACCTGCTGTCGAAGTTTGTCGACATTCCCCGCGGCCAGCAGCTGTTCTTTGCGCTGCTGCTGTCGCAAGGGGGCGAATTCGCCTTCGTCGTGTTTGCCGCCGCCGAGGCCGCGCATGTCTTTGCGCCGCAGACGGCCGCGCTGCTGGTCGTGGTGGTGACCTTGTCGATGGTGGCCACGCCCTTGCTGCTGCTGGCGCACGATAAATTTGTCGCGCCGCGGCTGCAAGGCGAAAAGAAGCGCCGCCCCGACGACCATATCGAGGCGCAGGACAACCCCATCGTCATCGCCGGCTTTGGCCGCTTCGGCCAGATCATCGGCCGCCTGCTGGCGGCCAATAAAATCGGCGTGACGGTGCTCGACCACGATCCGGACCAGATCGACCTGCTGCGCAAGTTCGGCTTCAAGGTGTTTTATGGCGACGCCACGCGCGTGGACCTGCTGGTGGCGGCCGGCATCGAGAAGGCGAAGGCGCTGGTGATCGCCATCGACAATGTTGACGACAGCCTGGCCTTGGTCGACGCCGTGCGCCTGCGCCTGCCCGAACTGACTATCCTGGCGCGTGCGCGCAACGTCACGCATTACTATGAATTGATGAAGCGGGGCGTGACCCTGATCGAGCGCGAGACCTTCGCCGCGGCGCTGCTGCTGGGCGAGCAGACCTTGCAGCAGGTGGGCTTCAGCGCGGAGCGGGCGCAGCGCGCCGCCGGCATCTTTGGCCGGCATAACCTCAAAACCCTGCTGGAAGTGGCACCGCATTTCCAGGACCAGCAAAAAGTCATGTCCCTCACGCGCCAGGCGCGCGAGGAGCTGGAAGACATGTTCGAGAGCGATGCGGCAGTGTTTGCCGCAGCGGAAATGCCGGGGTCAGACCCTCAACAACGTTAATTCATAGCTCTGAGTTAACTCTTCCGGGGACTGACCCCAGCCGTTCGGACGTTGGGGTTTTACTTCCCCCGCTTCGCTTGACTCGCCTCGATCTGGTCCATGATGCCGTTCATGCGCGCCACCAGCGCCTGGTACGGTTTCGGCGAGGCCAGGTCGACGCCGGCCGCTTTCACCAGATCGTACGGGTAGGCCGAGCCGCCCGCTCCGAGCATCTTCAGGTAGACGGCCAGTGCACCCGGTTCCTTGTCGAGGATGCGCTGCGCGAAATCCTGCGCCAACGTTCCCTGGGGCCGCCCCGAGTTCTATTTTTCGCGGCGCTAATCGACAGTATTATTTATTTTTCTGCTCATTGTTTTTCATTTCAATCAGCATCCACCGTAAACTACGCAGGAACTTTCCACCTTTATCCAGTGATTGAAATCTCATTCCGTGTACGTGGTAGCCTAGTATCAGTATCCATAGAAACAAAAAAATGAACGGAATTATTTTCAGCCATATTTTTTGATCAAATGGTCCGATAAAATCCGATATTTTTGGGTTCATAACATAAAAAAGTGCACCGAAAAATAATATGGTGATTGGATGGCGAAAATATGATGCGGTGAAGGGCAATGCGTCCTCATGGATTGCTTTGCTAAATTCGACGCATTTTTCAATTTGCTGAATGCTGGGGTTGATCTTTTCCATCGCTGTCTCGAAGAACCACATTGTGCGTAACAATTCGTATTGAATCGATTTTAGTTGAAGAGCTTTTTTGCTTGCTACACCTATTTTTTTATAGTCTGATGCCAGCCCTTTTTCGATGCAGATATCTACTATAAGATAATCGATGAAGGTCAGGAAAATGACAAGTGCGATGCTGAGAAGGTCAGAAATTTTATTGTCCTGAAAGCTGAGAAGTAATACCGCTATCATCAGAATTTTTGTCATCCAGATTATAAAGGTGAAGCTATTTTTTTCTTTTGGAAAATATGCTGCTTTGATGCGTTTCAAACCGACCGCAGTCAGATAAATTTGGTATAGCTGGCCATGCAGTTGCATGATTTCAAGTCTGTCTCTTGTTTTAGGTACGACAAGCTTTTTTTTGAATATTTTCCTGTTATCTTCAGCAATCATTTTTTACCTCTCAAGGGTCAGTGGCCTGCGTAATGGGATGCCATCGTCGTTTTATCATCAAGCATGAACTGGCTCATGCAAGTAGATCAAACAGAGGGAGCGGAAATGGTTCTGATGGAAGGAAATTGAAGAAAGCGCACGTGCGATGATGATCACCTGTCGGGCATGCGGCAGGCCAACGGACTGATACCCCTGGCAGACCGGCTAATACGGTGTACCGTTCAGCATTGTTTTGCGGCCAAATGGCTGGCATTTATAGCAAGTGGCCATCCGAACAAACTGACGGGAATGGGAGATGAACCGGGAGAGGAAGCTCCCCCGGATACAGCTGTCTGCTTGCTATTTCTTGCCCAGCAAGTCGAGCAGGATCGACGTTTCCGCCGTGATCGCCGCCTTGATGGTTGGCTGGTACTCGGGTGCCCATTGCGGCGAGTGCGGGCCGGCCAGCGGTTTGCCGCTGGCCTTGGCGGCGGCCAGCTTGCCTGGCTCCACCGCGCCGATATGCAGCAGCACCGCCTTCACGCCGGCCTGGCCGTAGTTGGCGAAGTCTTCCGACGTCATCTTGGCCGGCATTTCCGTCACGTTGGCCGCGCCCAGCGATTTTTGCAAGGTCGATACCATGCGCAGGGTCAGGTCCGGGTCGTTGTAGACGGCGTCCGTGCCGGGACGAATTTCCACCAGCGGCTCTTTCGGCGCGCCGGCGGCGAACGCCTCGCCCTTGACTTCACGCGCGATGCTGGCCAGCACGCGCTTGCGCACGGCATCCTTGAAGGTGCGCACTGTCAGCTGCATGGTGACCTGGTCGGGCACGATGTTGGCCTGGGTGCCGCCATGGATGCTGCCCACCGTGATGACGACGGGGTCCATCGGATTGTTTTCGCGCGAGACCAGCGTTTGCAGTGCCAGCACGATGCGCGCGGCCATCACGACGGGGTCGCGCGTGTCATGCGGTGCGGCGCCGTGGCCACCCTGGCCATACACGGTGATGCTGATGGTGTCGGCGGCGGCGCGGAAGTAGCCGGCATGGTAGCCGACCGTGCCCGATGGCAGCGTGGCTTCATCGTGGAAGGATAGCGCGTAGTCCGGTTTCGGGAAACGCGTAAACAGGCCGTCCTTCAGCATGGCGGCCGCGCCCAGCAGCGGTTCTTCGGCCGGCTGGCCCACCAGCATCAGCGTGCCGCTCCAGTGCTGGCGGTTGTCGGCCATCAGCTTGGCGCTGCCATACCAGGCCGACATGTGCACATCGTGGCCGCAGGCATGCATCACCGGCACGCTTTCGCCGGCCGCGTTTTTCGTCACCGCGCTGCTGGCAAACGGCAGGCCGGTTTTTTCCAGCACGGGCAGTGCGTCGATTTCCGTGCGCAGCATGACGACGGGGCCGGGGCCGTTGCGTAGGATGGCGACGACGCCCGTGCCGCCGACGCCGGTGGTCACGTCAAAACCGAGCGCCTTGACCTTCTCGGCCAGTTTTTTTGCCGTTTGCACTTCCTGGAACGCCAGCTCCGGGTGGCGGTGCAGGTCCAGGTACAGGCTTTCGACGGCCGGGTAATTGGCCGCGAGCTGGGCCGCGATGGCGGGTGGCAGGGCTGCGCCATGGGCGCTGCCGACACAGGCGAGGGCAGCGGCGAGGGTGATTTGTTTCAGGGACAATGCGGAAAATTTCATAGATTTCTTTGAGAGCCAGACGAGCGGACACGCACGGCTCGCCTGTAGTTGCAGAAGAGACTTTTAACTTAACAGAAACATTTCTCAAAATCAATAAACCATCTACATATATTTCAACAATGTATAATCTGCAAGATAAATAATTCCTTAAGGAATTAAAAATATCTTCAACGCATGATTTTAGAGAAAAGACACCATGGGCTTTATCGCAAATATCAAGATCGGCAAGCGCCTGAGCATCGGCTTTGTCCTGATCCTGGCAATGACCGTTCTGATCGCTACAATGGGCGTGTGGCGCCTGAATGAGGTGGCGACGTCCACGCGTGCCATGATGGCCGAACCGCTGACCAAGGAACGCCTGATTACCGACTGGTATGGCTTGAACTTTGCCTCGATCCGCCGCACGGCCGCCATCGTCAAGAGCAGCGACCCGGCGCTGGGACCGTATTTCAAGGAAGACTCGGCCGCCTCGGTGAAGAAGGCGGCCGAATTGCTCAAGCAGATCGAGCCGCTGGTCGCGGGCGACAAGGAAAAAGCCCTGTTCGCCAAGATTCTCGAGCAGCGCAAGGTGTACAGCGCCTCGCGCGACGGCGCCGTCAAGGCCAAGGCCGATGGCGACATGGAGGGCGCGGCGAAAATCCTCGACACCTCGTTCACGCCGGCCGCCAAGGTTTACCAGGATTTGCTGCAGGAACTGGTGACCTTGCAGCGCGAAAGCATCGATGCCACAGCCAAGCAGATCGACGCCTCGGCCGTGCATGACACCACCGTCATCAGCCTGCTGACCCTGTTCGCCGTGGCGTTCGGCGTGTTGTGCTCGTGGCTGCTGACGACGGGCATTACGCGTCCGCTGCGGCAGGCGCTGGCGCTGGCCGAAACGGTGGCTGCCGGCGACCTGACGCAGACTGTTGTCACGACGGCGAAGGATGAAATGGGGGCGCTGCTCACGGCCCTGGGCAATATGAACAACAACCTGGTCAGCATCGTCAGCCAGGTGCGCAGCGGCACGGACAGCATCGCCACGGCATCGTCGGAAATCGCCGCCGGCAACCTGGACCTGTCATCGCGCACGGAACAGCAGGCCGGTTCGCTCGAAGAAACGGCCTCGTCGATGGAAGAACTGACCAGCACCGTCAGGCAGAATGCCGACAATGCGCGCCAGGCCAACCAGCTGGCGATCACGGCGGCGGGCATCGCCAGCCGCGGCGGCTCGGTGGTGGCGGAAGTGGTGGCGACCATGGGCTCGATCAACGAATCGTCGCGCAAGATCGTCGACATCATCAGCGTCATCGACGGCATCGCCTTCCAGACGAATATCCTGGCGCTCAATGCGGCCGTGGAAGCGGCGCGGGCCGGCGAGCAGGGGCGCGGTTTCGCCGTCGTGGCCGGCGAAGTGCGCAACCTGGCGCAGCGCTCGGCGGCGGCGGCCAAGGAAATCAAGGGCTTGATCGACGATTCGGTCAGCAAGGTGGGCGTGGGCGCCAAACTGGTCGACCAGGCCGGCGCGACCATGGATGAAGTGGTCTCCAGCGTCAAGCGCGTGACGGACATCATTGGCGAAATTTCCAGTGCCAGCCAGGAGCAGACGCACGGCATCGGGCAAGTCAACCAGGCCATCACGCAGATGGACCAGGTGACCCAGCAAAATGCGGCGCTGGTGGAAGAGGCTGCGGCCGCAGCCGGTTCTCTGCAAGAGCAGGCGCACGGCCTGGCGCAAGTGGTCAGCGTATTCAAGCTGCGTGCCGGGGATGGCGCGCAGCGCCGGCCGGCCCCAGTGGCACGTCCTGCGCCGGCGCCGCGTGTTGCTGTGCGCAGCATTGCCGTCAAGGCGAAGCCGCCGGCTGCCGCGAAAGCGCTGGCCGGCGACGACTGGGAAGAGTTTTAAATTCGGACAGACGATGGCGCCATCGCCATGATGGCGCCTTGCGTCAGGGTCAGCCTTGTTGCAGAGGGATGGTGCCGAAGGTGGCCGGCGTCGAGCACGGCTCTTCGTCAAAGGCGATGTCGCCCATGGGGTTGGCCATGCCATCGGCCTTCAAATCCTTGAAGCCGAACAGTTTCGGGTCCATCAGGTGGGAAGGCGCCACGTTCGACAGCGACGAGAAGATGCTTTCCACGCGGCCGGGGAATTTCTTGTCCCATTCTCGCATCAGGCCCTTGATCTGCTTGCGCTGCAGGTTTTCCTGCGAACCGCACAGGTCGCACGGGATGATGGGGAAGCCTTTGACTTCCGCATAGCGCTGCGTGTCTTCTTCCTTCACGTAGGCCATCGGGCGGATGACGATGTGCTTGCCGTCGTCTGATTGCAGCTTGGCCGGCATGCCTTTCAGTTTTCCGCCGAAGAACATATTCAGGAAGAAAGTTTCCAGGATGTCATCGCGGTGGTGGCCCAGGGCGATCTTGTTGGCGCCCAGCTCGTCGGCCACGCGGTACAAGATGCCGCGGCGCAGGCGCGAGCACAGCGAGCAGGTGGTCTTGCCTTCCGGGATCAGGCGCTTGACGATGCTGTAGGTATCCTGGTTTTCGATGTGGAAGGCCACGCCCAGTTCCGTCAGGTAGGCGGGCAGGATTTCCGGTGGGAAGTTCGGCTGTTTCTGGTCCAGGTTGACGGCGACGATGTCGAAGTGAATCGGCGCGCGTTCGCGCAAGGTCATCAGGATGTCCAGCAGCGCGTAGCTATCCTTGCCGCCCGACAGGCACACCATCACCTTGTCGCCGTCTTCGATCATATTAAAATCGCCGATGGCTTGCCCCACCAGGCGGCACAAGCGCTTGTGCAGCTTGTTGTTTTCCAGGGCGATCTTTTCCGCTTTCTTGCGCGCCAGTTTCTGCGCTTCCACGTTGGCCGGGAATTCCACGGCCGTTGTCGTCGTTTCCATCACTGCGTTGTTGTTCATGTTGCTCATACTTCATCCTTGATCTTGAATACTTCCACGCCCACGCCTTCGCAGTCGGGATACACGTCCGGTTTCATGCTCGACACGCGCGCGGCGCGCACGCGCGGGTGCGCCAGCATGGCAGCGAGCACGTCGTCGACCAGGCTTTCCTGCAGCTGCACATGGCCTTGCGCCATGCGCTTGGCGATGGTTTCGCGCATGAAGTCGTAATCGACCACCTCTTCCAGCTGGTCATCCTTCGGCGTCGACAGGGCCAGGGGAATGTACAGGTCGACGTTGATGAGGACGCGCTGCTCGCCCTTTTTCTCGAAGTCGTAGACGCCGATGTTGATGAGGACTTCGTAATTGCGCAGGAACAGGCGGCGGCAATCGGCCAGGCGAGGGTGGGACAGGGCGGACGACATAGTTTTACCTTTTAGGGGATGCTGGAATACTGGTTGTTTGGTAGGGCTGTTGATTATTTGGTCAAAAACATGACGTCGCGCGGCAGCCCGATCAAATGCTGGCCGCCATCGACCAGCAGGGTCGTGCCCGTCAGCGCGCGCGCGCCGGCCACATAACAGACGCAGTCGGCCACATCCTCGGGCGTGCTGGAACGTCCCAGTGGCGTGTTTTCATGCGCCTTGGCAAAGTTCGCTTCCGTCTGCTCGCCGGAGACCATGGTGATGCCGGGGGCAATGCCCACCACGCGCACTTTTGGCGCCAGCGCCTGGGCCAGCATGGTGGTCGCCGACAGCAGCGCCGCCTTGGACAGGGTGTACGACAAAAAATCAGGATTGAGATTGTACAGTTTTTGATCCAGCAAGTTGATGACCACGGCTTGCCCGCCGCTTGGGGTGGCCTGGTACAGCGCTTGCGCCAGCAGGATGGGGGCGGCCAGGTTGGCGTGCATGTGGGCGTCGAGCGCGGCGACGGAAAAATCGCCGGCATTGTCGTATTCAAACAACGATGCGTTGTTGACCACGCAAGTTACCGGTCCCAGCGCCGCCTGTGCCTGCGGCAATAGTTGGCGCACGGCGTCTTCCCGCGCCAGGTCGCAGGGAAACGCTTGCACGCGACGGCCCAGCGCAGCGATTTCCGCCACCAGGCTGAGCGCTTCCTCGTGCGAGTCGCGGTAATGCACGGCGATATCCCAGCCGTCGCGCGCCAGGCCCAGCGCGATGGCGCGGCCGATGCGGCGCGCCGCGCCCGTGACGAGGGCGACGCGGGGAGTGCTGTGTGGCAGTGTCGATGCTGGAGTCATGTCTTTATTTACTGTGCTTGTGTGTGAAGTGCGCCTGGCCGCCATGGCCTTCATAGCCGACACTGGCGCCGTGGCCCGCCGATTCGCTACAATGCGGGAATGTCTCTTCCCGCACCCGATAGCGACGCGCTGGCCGCGTCCCATGCCTTGCAGCACCAGATTGCCGCCGAAATCGCGCGCAATGACGGCGCCATTCCCTTTCTCCGCTTCATGGAGCTGGCGCTGTATGCGCCTGATCTCGGCTATTACAGCGGCGGCGCCGCCAAGCTAGGCAAAGATGGCGATTTTACAACCGCGCCGGAGATTTCGCCCCTGTTCGGCGCCACGCTGGCCCATGTGGCAGCCGCTATTATGGCGCAAACGGCCCCGCGCATCCTCGAATTCGGCGCCGGCACGGGCAAGCTGGCCTGCGATATCCTGACGGAAGCGGCCAGCGCCGGCATCCCTATAGAACAGTATGCGATCGTCGAATTGTCCGGCGAATTGCGCGCGCGCCAGGAGCTGGCGCTGGCCGCCTTCCCGCAAGTGGTGTGGTTCGACGGCTTTCCCGACAGTTTCGAAGGCGCCGTGTTCGGCAATGAAGTGCTCGACGCCATGCCCGTCAACCTGATCAGCAAGACGCCCGCCGGCTGGTGCGAACTCGATGTCAGCATTGCCGATGGCCAGTTCGTGTTTGTCGAGCGCCTGGCCGGCGCCGATGTGGCCGCGCAGATCGCCGCCCAGGTGGCCGAGGCCGATGCCTTGCCGGTCGGCTATGTCAGCGAAATCCACGGTGTCGCCTGCGGCTTCATGCGCTCGCTGGCGCGCATGCTGACCAATGGCAAAGGTGGCGCGGCCGTGCTGTTCGATTATGGCTTCCCTGCGCATGAGTATTATCTGGACTTGCGCGCCACGGGCACCCTGATGTGCCATTACCGCCACCACGCCCATGCGGAACCGTTTTATCTGCCCGGCTTGCAAGACATCACGGCCCATGTCGACTTCACTGCCATGGCGGTGGCGGCGCAGGATGCGGGTCTCGATGTGCTCGCGTACATGAATCAGGCGTCCTTCCTGCTGGGCGCTGGCATCGGCGACTTGCTGCTGCGCACCGATCCTGAGCAGGTCAAAACGTACTTGCCGCAGGCAAGCGCCGTGCAAAAGCTGGTATCGCCGGCCGAGATGGGGGAATTGTTCAAAGTGCTGGCGGTAGGGCACCGCGTGGAGTTGCCGGAAGCCCTGTTGTCCAGTGATCGCAGTCATCGCTTGTAAGCGCTGCAATATCAAGGCAGGGCAGTCTCGCCCTGTAATTTCCTGTCCGCCGGTGGTTATTATCTTGTCATATCGTTTATGATGACCGACACAGCACGGTTCCATCCTGCAAGAACCCGTCGCCGCGCACCGATTTCAAGATAGAACGATGGGAAAGATACACACACACTATGACAACCTGAAGGTGGCGCGCCTGGCGCCGCAGGAAGTCATACGTGCCGCGTACAAAGCCCTCAGCCAGAAATACCACCCGGACAAGAATCCCGGCGACGAAAAGGCCGCCCGCATCATGGCGATCCTCAACAGCGCCTATGGCACCTTGTCCGATCCACAACGCCGCAGGGAACACGACGAGTGGATCGCTGCCGAGGAGTGGGAAATCGAATGGCTGGAAAGCACCCACCAGGAAGAAGGCAAGAGCCGCGATGGCCGCGCGAAAGGCCATGCCCAGTCGCATGAGCACGCCTGGGCGCAGGACGTGCCGCCATCCAAGGACAAGCCGCGACGCGGCCTGCAGCCCGTCTGGCGCAACTGGCGCTGGTGGCTGAGCCTGCTTGTCTGTCTGTTGCTGGGCTGGTTAGGCGCCTTGCTGATGCTCGATACCTCCCAGCCCGTGCCTGCCGCGCTGGCATCGGCCTGGAGCGGCATGGCCCGCGATGGCGCCAAGCCCCATGCGCCGACGGCCACGTCAGTGGCCACTGCCGCGCCGGCGCCATCGAAAGGCGAGGCCGTGGCCGTCGACAGCTGGGCGGTGGGCAAACCGTATGCACCGGAACCCCAGGAAGCGAAGACGCCCGAGATCCGCGTGCTGGCCGTTTCCCAGCTGAGCCTGAAAGCCATCCAGCCCGCCTGCGATGGCGCAGTCAAGGCAGAGTCCGCATCGCTGGTGGCGCCGAACGGCGAACCCTGGCCTGTGCATTCGGGCTATGTCGATGGATTTCCGATCGGTAACAAGGGCGAGGAGCTGGCCGTCAGCATCGACAACAGCAACAATGCCGCGCCCATGTTCGTCAAGCTGTATGACACGGAGCGGCGCTCGAACGTGCGCTATCTGTACATCCTCGCTAACGACAAGCTGCTGGTGGAACAGCTCAGCGCAGGCAAGTATGAAGTGCGCTACCAGGCAGTCGGGCCGGGCCAGGACAATTGTGGCGGCACCACGCGCGGCGGTGCACCAGCGCCGGCGCCGGCCGCTGGCGAAGGCGGCACGCAGAATCCTGTTGTAAGCAGCATCTAATCTGATTATGCTTGCTATGCCTCAACGCAGCGTCCACATCGAACTTATCCATTAGGAGTATTCATGACCGACCTCAAAGCCGATGCAGATGATAACTGGCTGCTCGACGAGGATGAGCCGGTGGCCAGTCCTGCCGGGCTGGCCGCGCCCGACCAGCGCCTGTGGCGTGTCTTGATCGTCGATGATGATGTGGATGTGCATGCGGTCACGCGGCTGGCGCTGCGCAATGTCAGTTTCAAGGGGCGCGAACTGGAACTGTTCTCCGCCTACAGCGGCCGCGAAGCGTATGACATCCTGCGCGACACGCCCGATATCGCGCTGGTGCTGCTCGACGTGGTGATGGAAACGGATGACGCCGGCCTGATCCTGGCCAAGCGCATCCGCGCCGACCTGAACAACTCCATCGTGCGCGTCGTGCTGCGCACGGGCCAGCCGGGCCAGGCACCCGAGCAGCGCGTCATCATCGAATACGACATCAACGATTACAAGGCCAAGACGGAACTGACGACGCAAAAGCTGTTTACCACCGTCATCTCGGCCCTGCGCGCCTACGAGAGTCTGATGATGCTCGAGCGCAGTCGCATCGGCCTGGGCAAGATCCTCGCCGGCGCCACCAATCTGTACCAGATCCATTCGCTGCGCGAATTCGCTTCCGGCGTGCTGAACCAGGTCAGCGCCATCCTTGACGTGGGCGCCGACGGCGTGCTGTGTCTGATGCAGGGTGGCGCCGGGCGGCCCGAGGTGGTCGCCGCCACGGGCAGCTATGCCATGCTGGCCGAGTCGGAAGCCCTGCCGGCCGACCATGCGCTCACCCCCACCATCGCCAAGGCGTTTGCGGAAAAGCGTAGCCAGTTCGAGCATCCGGCCAATGTGCTGTTCATCCACACGGAAGGCAACCGCGAGCTGGCCATTTCCGTCACGCCGCCGTGGCCGCTGGCGCAGATCCAGCGCGACTTGCTGGAAGTGTTTTGCCAGCGCATCGCTGCCGCCTTCGACAACCTGTACATGTTCGGCCAGCTGCGCAAGGCGCAGGAAGCGACCGTGGTGGCGCTGGCCGACCTGGCCGAGTTTCGCGACAGCGACACGGGCGGCCATGTGCGGCGGGTGCAGCTACTGTCCGACGCCATCGCCCGGCGCATGCAGCAGCGCGGCGTGTACCCGGACGAGCTCACGCCGCAACTGCTCGACATGATCGGCCTGGCCAGCATCCTGCACGACGTAGGCAAGGTGGCCACGCCGGACGCCGTGCTGCTGAAACCGGGCAAGCATACCGACGAGGAGCGGGTGCAGATGCAGCTGCATGCCAGCGTCGGGCGCACCATCCTCGAGCGTGCCGCCAACATGGTCGACGGCGTCAGCTACCTCACGTATGGCGCGCAGATCGCCGGCGGCCACCACGAGCATTTCGATGGCGCCGGCTATCCGAACGGCATCGCGGGGCACGCCATTCCTGTCGCTGCACGCATCGTTGCCGTGGTCGACGTCTTCGATGCCTTGCTGCACGAGCGGCCCTACAAGGAGCCGTGGCCATATCCGCAGGTGCGTGAATACATCGAACAGCGCAGCGGCAGCCAGTTCGATCCGGAAGTGGTGACGGCGCTGCTGGACCTGATCGACAATGAGCCGCAACTGTGGCATCCGGAGCGCGCCACCGCTTGAGTTGCAACTTCCTTGTCAGTTTCCTTGGCGTTTTTTGGCACGACACCATTCCCTTGCGCGCGGCGCCGTCATATACTCGGCTGCCTCATGCTGGCCGGCGCCACGCACCAGTGTGGCGCGCCGCAGAGTTTTCGGACATTACGACATGAAAGAACTCAAGGGCCTTAGCGCACTGATCATCGAGCCGCATCCGGGCATGCGCGCCAGCCTGCACAATATGCTCAACCTGTGCGGCCTGGCGAAGATCGATGACGCGGCCAGCTCGGGCCAGGCGATCCGCATGCTGGGCAGCAAATCGTATGATTTGATCTTGTGCGAATACGATCTCGACGGCGGGCAGGATGGCCAGCAGATGCTGGAAGACTTGCGCCACCACAAATTAATGCACGCGTCGACCATGTTCTTCATGGTCACGGGCGAGGGCAGCTTCGCCAAGGTGGTCAGCGCCGTCGAGCTGTTGCCTACCGATTACATTCTCAAGCCATTTACCGCTGACAACATGTTGGAGCGTATCGGCCGCGCGCTGGACAAGCGCAATGCCTTCGTGCCCGTATATGAACTGATCGACGTGGGCAACGAGCGCGCGGCGATCGCCGCCTGCGCCGAGGGCGCCAGCCTGTATCCCCGTTACGCCACCGATTTCCTGCGCCTGCGCGCGGAATTGCATTTGCTGCTGGGCGAGGCGGCCGACGCCGAGCCGATCTACGCAGCCCTGTACGACGCCAAGGCCATCGGCTGGGCGCGTCTGGGGCAGGCCAAGACGCAGTTCCTGCTGGGCGAGTACGAAGCGGCGCAGGGCACGCTGGAAGGGCTGCTGGAAAACAACAAGCGTTTTCTCGACGCGTATGACTGGCTGGCGCGCACGCACTTGGCGCAAGGCAAGCCGGAACTGGCGCAGGCAGCCCTGAGCGAGGCGGTGGCCCTGTCGCCGCATGCCGTGCGCCGCTTGCGCCGCCTGGGCGAGGCGGCGCTGGCGGCCGACGATATCGAGATGGCGGAAAAAGCCCTGAAGCTGGTGGTCAGCAAGGCCAAGTATTCGGAATTCCGCGACCCGGAAGACCATGTGCGCCTGGTGCAGACCCTGGTGCGCAAGGGCGACCCCTTGCAGGTGGGCGCCGTGATCCGCGACCTCGACAAGTCGATGGGCGGGCAAAAGAATACGGAACTGTGCAGTGCCCTGTGCAGCGCCATGCTGCATGCACATACGGGCAACGAGGAGCGGCTGCGGCAATCGCTCGACGCGGCCCTGGCCGCCAACCGTCACAGCGTGGGCGGCTCGAACATGCTCAAGACGGAACTGGCGCGCCATTGCCTGGCGCATGGGCGCGAAGACGGCGCGGCCGAGGTGATGCGCGAAGTCATGCGCAATGCGCCCGACAGCGCGGCCATGACGCGCGCCATGGCCGTGTTCGAGCAGGCGGGGCGCGAGGAGCTGGCCAAGGCGCTGGCGCGGCAAAGCCGCCAGGAAGTGGCCGATATGGTGGCCGCAGGCGCCGCCAAGGCGGGAGACGGCGATTTCCGCGGTGCCGTCGATCTGATGGGTGAAGCCGTCACGCGCCTGCCCGACAATCCGCAAGTGGTCTTCAATGCGGCCGTGGCGGTACTGAAATGCCTGGAACACGAGGGGTGGGATGAGCGCATGGGGCAGCAGGCGTTGACTTTTATTGCCGGTGTACGCCGCCTGGACCCGCGCAACCCAAAATTGCCCGTGTTGTCCGGCCTGCATCAGCAGTTGTTGCGTAAATATAAGCCCCTTGGCAACTCCTGGATGCATCCGCCTGACGCCCGGTAAACAGGAAAAATGCGGGGTGAATGACGGAGAAATGCGGCTTGCCGGCAGGAGCGATAAAAAAAATGCGAAAAAAGTCGACTTTTTCGCGCCAACCCTTGCACATTCTCAAATCGGGAGCTTATAATCACGCCCCGAAGCAGCCAACTTCTTCTTTATACGCAAATGCAGCAGTCAGGCATCGGCAAATAAGGTTGACAGTTGTGAGTAGATGCTTCATACTCTGCGGTTCCCGCGGAGGGGTGGCCGAGTGGTTAAAGGCGACAGACTGTAAATCTGTTCTCTATGAGTACGCTGGTTCGAATCCAGCCCCCTCCACCAAGTTTTTGCAAGGAAAACTGGGTAGTAGCAAGTAAGTGAAGATAAAGTGAACGATACCTCGCGGGTGTAGCTCAATGGTAGAGCAGAAGCCTTCCAAGCTTACGACGAGGGTTCGATTCCCTTCACCCGCTCCAGTTTCCGTTCAGATGCTTGATGCATCGCATGCAACAAATTACAGCCCTTGTAGCTCAGTGGTAGAGCACTCCCTTGGTAAGGGAGAGGCCACGTGTTCGATCCACGTCAAGGGCACCAGAATTCGCAGCAGGCAGCACAGAAGCAATTCAAACCAGACCGTCGGGCGTGTGCCTGAGCAATCTAATCAAATCATTAGGAGTTCAAAATGGCAAAAGGTAAATTCGAACGGACCAAGCCGCACGTCAACGTCGGCACCATCGGCCACGTCGACCACGGTAAAACCACGCTGACCGCTGCAATCGCAACGGTTCTGTCGAAG